>CALUXR010000051.1 GCA_944324795.1 uncultured Acholeplasmatales bacterium | reverse complement strand
CTTATAGCATTTTTATTTGAAACTATATTACCAATAAATAATGCAATTGTAGTAGCACATATTGTAAATATGAATGAATTTATTAAGTAAATAATGCCATGAATAGAAAACATTATATCCCCTACTAAAATGAAACTTAATACAACATAGATCATCCACAAAATTATGGAAAACAAACTATTTGATAACAATAATTGTCTATTTAAAGTTTTATAATTAGTACTACTGATGATTGTTCTTTTCTGAATTTTTATATCTTTAAAACTTGCTAAAATTAAACATATAACATATATCAAACATGCCATTATACTATAATTAGCAAAATTATAATAAAACGTTGCTTTTGATAAAATATTAGTATCTAATTTGGATGTTATTTCAACTTCACTTTTTTTAGATAAAGTTTCATTTATTTTACTAATTAATTCTTCTTCACTATTAATACTTTTTTGATAAATATTTGCTACTTTAATGTATCTTGATAACAACATTTCAGCAAACGATGATTGATAATCTCCTGTACTTTTAATTTCTATTTCAGGATTTTTTCCATTCATAAAATCTTTATTATAATTTTTAGGAATATATATTACATAATTTACATCTCTATAAAATAAGGCATCATTAATTGCATCTTCATTATTCTTTAAATCTACTACATTACTATTTTCTTCTATATATTTTATTAAATCTTTTGTAATTCCTTTTTCTTCATCATAATTTACTATCATTATATCAGGTTTACTTGCAACAAAGTTTGTATTATTTTCACTTGTTTGCATATTAAATCCACCAAAGAATATTAAAAACATTGTATATAGGATTATAATAAACTTATTTTTATTCAATATTTTTAAAAAAGTTTTAAATACTGTCATATTTTTGCCTCCTTAAACTGATATAAGAAACTACTATCAATATGAAAGCAAAAATAAGCAAACTTACAACATTAAATATATATCTATCTAATGTTTCATAGTAATATAAAGAATATAAACCATCTGTTATCATATTTGCAGGATTTAATTTATTAATAATTGGAATATTTTTATCAATTATGTATTTCATTGTTATTCCCATCATTCCTGATAAAAAACAACCTAACATTGTTATAGATAAAATTATTCCAGTTTTAACATTTTCATTTGATTTAATTGTAGTTGCTACCATAGTACCTAATGATAATCCTGCTAGACTTCCTACCATTGCTAAAATAATAATTAATCCTAAAT
This sequence comes from uncultured Acholeplasmatales bacterium, assembly GCA_944324795.1. Classification (GTDB taxonomy): domain Bacteria; phylum Bacillota_I; class Bacilli_A; order Acholeplasmatales; family Anaeroplasmataceae; genus CALUXS01. The sequence continues at coordinate 1,594 of CALUXR010000051.1, read as the reverse complement.
TATTACCATAATCAACATTTAATACAAAGATAGTATAAATAAATAATAATGCAACTCCTATTAATTGAGTAATATAGCTTGCAAGAACACTACTTAAAATTACTTTACCTTTTGTTGTGGGTGCTACTGATACTCTTTTTCCTTGATTAGACATATTAGCTAAATTTTGATTTATAGAAACAGTTCCAAGTATCCCACCATATAAACAAACCATTGCAATAAGTGTATAAAATTCTATCATTGTATAACTTAGATTATCACTCGAAATATTCTTAAGTTTAACATTTTCTTCAGTTGTAATCTCTATTACTTTATTATAAATACTTTCATAGTCAACATTGAAATTTCCTGTCATAATTTGGTTTTGTATTTCTTCTTCAGTAAGGTTATTTATAATATTACTTGTTTGCATAATTTCTTCTGATACATATTTAAATATAGTTTCATTAATACCACTTGTTATAAAGGTTAATTTAGGTTTATTATCTACTAATTCCATATAACCAACTATTTTTTCTTCTTCTAGTAATTTTTGTGCTTCTTCTTTTGTAGTGTATTTGGTTTCGAATAATCTATCCTTATTATTTTTATCACTCATTTCTTCAAAGGCTGATTTAAAAACTTCATTATTATCAAAATCATCATTTTGAATAATTGCTATATTTATAATGTCTAATTTTTCACTATTTTCTATATCTGAAAACGCCATATTAAAGAAAGTTGCTAATATTATTGGAAATGCAAAAGTCCAAAATATTAATTCTTTGTTTCTAAAAAGAGTTTTTAAAGAATATTTAAAATTATGAATAAACATTTAATCTCTAAGTTCCTTTCCAGTTAATTCAAGAAACACATCGTTAAGTGTTGGTCTTTCTGAATATATTTTATTATATTTAATATTATTTTTCTTTAAATACTCCATTATTTCAACTAAATTATTTTTACCTTTTTTATATGTAACAAGCAATATATTACTACTATATTTAACATCATCTACATTTTTTAATTCTTTTATTTTATCTATGTAATTAATATCTAAGTCATTTATTTCTATCGATATTTTTTCTTCTATTTTAGCTAATTCTTTTAATTCATCAGTTTTACCAGTTGCTAAGATTTTACCTTTATCGAGTATAATAACTCTATCACAAAGTATTTCAACTTCTTCCATGTAATGTGTTGTATATACGATCGTTGCTCCATTATCTCGTAATTTTTTTATTCCATCTAGAATATTATTTCTACTTTGTGGATCTACTGCAACAGTTGGTTCATCTAAAAAAATGAGTTTTGGTTTATGAGCTATACCACAAGCAATATTTAATCGTCTTAACAAACCACCAGATAATTTTTTAGGATAAAAGTTCTTAAAATTTTCTAAACCTACTAAGTTTATTGCATCTTCAATATACTTTTTTCTTGTTCCTTTATTATTAATATATAATCCACAAAAATAATCTATATTTTCGTAAACAGTTAATTCATCAAAAACTGCAACTTCTTGAAATACAACACCTATTTTAGATTTTATATCGTAAGAATCGGGTTTCATCTCTTTACCAAATATTTTTATACTTCCACTACTATAATTTAA
>CALUXR010000050.1 GCA_944324795.1 uncultured Acholeplasmatales bacterium | reverse complement strand
TCATATCTATTAATGACAATTTAGATAGTCAAACAAATCCCAATTATACTGATGAGCTAGATTTTTCATTATATGCTTTAATTTATGAGCAGTATTCTATTGATATTTCTAAAAAAGTTAAGACCGTAAAACATTTGCAACAAAGTAGAGGAGATTTTATTGGGGTATCTGCTCCGTATGGATATTTAAAAGATCCAAATGATTGTCATAAATTTATTGTAGATGAATATGCAGCTAATATAGTAAAAAGAATATTTGAAATGGCCTTACATTGTAAAAGTAAAAACGAAATAGTTGATATATTAAATTCAGAAAATATACTTACTCCTTCAAAATATAAAAGTGAAGTTACAAGAGTAACAAGTAGCAAAACGATTAAAGCAGATAAGTGGAATAATAAAATTATAAGTGAAATACTAAAAAATCCTACTTATATTGGAACGTTAATTCAAGGAAAGAATTGTAAAGCAAATAGAAAACTACCAAAGATGGTTAAAACTGATTCAAAGAACTGGAAAATCTGCAAAAATCATCATGAGCCAATAATAGATAAGAAAACTTTTGAAACAGTACAAAACATATTAAATTATTCTCCTATAGTACAAGAAGATGATGAGCTTTTAATATCGAAATTGAAATGCGGTAAATGTTATGGTGGATTTTATAGAAGAAAGGCAAAAGGAATATTTTATTATTGGTGTAAATCATCTTTTCGTAAAACAGGGTGTACTTTGAAATCAATTAGAAAAGATATTTTAGAAAATATGGTTTTATGTGATATAAATAGTAAGTATAATAAACATTATAGAAAACTAACCAAAGAAATTGTTAATAATTATGTTGAAGTAGTAGAGTTGTATAACTCAAATAAAATAAAAATTTTTTATAAAAAGTAATTATATGATATAATTATGCCGATAAATATCTTGAAAAGGAAGTGATAACAATGGCAAACGAAGAAAAAAGTTTCCAAAAAGGAAGTATTAACTGGTTCCCTGGCCATATGGCTAAGGCTAAAAAAGAATTAGATAGTAAAATTAAATTAGTAGATTTAATTATTGAATTAAGAGATGCAAGAATTCCTCTTTCTTCTGCAAATCCTTTATTTTCTGATTTAATTAAAAATAAACCACGTTTAATTATTTTAGTTAAATCATTGATGGCTGATCCTAAAATAACAAAACAATTTAATGATTATTTTGCAAAAAATGATTTATTAAGTTTAGATGTTGACATGATTAATAATAAAAATATTAGTTTAATTAAAAATTATATTGCATTAGCTAGTAAGACGATATTAGAAAAAAGAGCTAAACAAGGAATAATTAACAAAGAAATTAAAATTGTCGTTATTGGAGTTCCTAATGTGGGTAAATCAACATTTATAAATCGTTTAGCTGGAAAAAGTAGTTTAAATGTTGGGAATAGGCCTGGTATCACTAAAAATACTAATACATGGTTAAAAGTTGCTAAAGATTATATTATTTTAGATACACCAGGTATTTTATATCCGAAAATTCAAAATGACATTACTGGATTTAATTTAGCTATGTGTGGGATGATTAGAGAAGAAGTTTTACCACTAGAAGAAGTGTGTCTATATGCTTTAGAATATATTAGTAATAATTATCCTGATTTATTAATGAAAAGATATAATTTAGAAGAATTAAAAAAACCACAAGAATTAATTATAGATATAGCTAATAAAAGAGGATGTTTGAAAAAAGGTGGTTTAATTGATTATGATAAAACTTATAAATTAATCTATCAAGATATTAAAAATGCGAAAATAGGAGCTATTAGTTATGAAAGACCAAGCGATTAATTTATATGAAAAAGAAGAAAGTTTATATGATGAAGGATATAAATTAGTATGTGGTGTAGATGAAGTAGGTAGAGGATCTATTGCTGGACCTTTAGTCGTTGCTGCAGTGATTTTACCACCTTTAGAACATATTAATGGTATCAATGATTCAAAAAAATTAACAGCTAAAAAAAGAGAAGAATTAGCTAAAATAATTAGGAAAAAAGCTTTAGCTATTTCAACTGTTTTTATAAAAGAAGAAGATATTGATGATTTAAATATCTATCAAGCTACAAAAAAAGGAATGTTAGAAGCTATAAATAAATTAAAAATAACCCCAGAGTTTGCTTTAATTGATGCTATGCCACTACATGAATTAGATTTACCTCATTTATCTTTAATTCATGGTGATGCTCTATCAGCAAGTATTGGTGCTGCAAGTATTATAGCTAAGGTTGTAAGAGATGATTTTATGGCTAAAATGGATATTAAATATCCAAATTATGGTTTTAAATCACATAAAGGTTATTGTACAAAAAAACATGTAGAAGCATTAGAAAAATATGGTCCGTGTCCAATTCATCGTAAAACATATTATCCTGTTAGTAAATATTATAATAAAATGATTCAATTATCTTTATTTAATGATAATGAGAATGAGAAGTAAATTTTAATTAATCTCTACTATTTTAGTGGAGTTTTTTATTATGTAGCGAAGCGAAATAAAAACCACACGCTTTGCGTGTGAGAATAGAAATAGCTTCATGCGTTGTTATATAAAAGAATCCGTTATATAATTAATAAGGCTGACAACCAAAATTAAAAATATAACGGAGGTATCACATGGCAAATAAACCAAATGATGATAGTAGTTTATCACACACAAGATGGAATTGCAAATATCATATTGTGTTCATTCCAAAATATAGAAGGAAAGCAATATATGGCAAATTAAGAGCAGATATTGGAGAAATATTAAGAGAACTATGTGAATATAAGGATGTCGAAATTGTAGAAGCTCATGCAATGAGCGATCATATACACATGTTAGTTAAAATGTAAGCGTGAAATATAAGACGTATTAATATTTAAGCTCCTTATTAATATAATATAAATAGAATATATTAGTAAGGAG
>CALUXR010000049.1 GCA_944324795.1 uncultured Acholeplasmatales bacterium | reverse complement strand
CGTATAAAATTAGTAAAAATAGTCTCAGTATCGTTTTTGTGAGATGTCTTTTTAAGCCAAGCAATTACTGAATCATCAAAATGTTCAATCAATATATCATAATTATCAAGAGTTAAATCATTGTCTAAAAAGTCATTTATAAATTTTAATTTCTTATCAAATTGGTTTAAATAAGGAATTTCATTTTTGTAATTATCTGTAAAAATCTTAGGATCAGATTTAAACAAATTCATTAAATTTTGTTTTATTGTACTTACAAATTTAGCACCCTCGTATTGCATAATTAAAGCATTTTTGAAATTCAAGTTGTTTGATTTTAAATATGTTAGCCATGTTTCCTCTGATATAGATTCAAAATAAGAAAAAGCTTCTTCCTTTAAAGTTGATTGGTCAGTTTCTTGAGCAAGTACATATAAAAGTTGTTTATTTTTATCAGAAAAATTAAGAGCCGTAATTACTTTTATGAAATTATTTTTATTCTTTACTTCATTTAACAAGTTTTTCAATATTGGGTACTTATCAATATATTGATCATAAATTGTAAAATATTCCATAGTATTTATATTAAAACTTGAAATATTATTAACAGCATAAATAATCATTTTTTCTTTATTTTGTAAAACATCTGGTAATTCTAACAACTTTAATACATTGTTGTCAAAATAAGATAAATATGTTTTCACAAATTCTGAAATAAAAACTTCATCTGCGGAATTAAGTTTATTCCAAAGAATTACAGATTGTTGACTTAGATTACGCCAACGAGCAATATCAGCATTGGGCCAGAATGCAAGATATATTGCAAATGCTACGGCACACTCAGCTATATCTTTTATATTTAGAATTGGTTGTAAAAAAGAATTTGATTGTATAAAATTTTTCATTGGTTCTGTTATTTTTTTAGATAAAGCATTTGCCAATAAAATATACATTTTAGGAGTATTAATATTTTTCTGAATAAGAGGAAATGCAGTGTTTTCCATCTTCTTATTCCAATTTTCAATATAATCCTGATTTGGTGGACATTTAATAATAAAACGAAGATGTTTATATAAACTTTCACTAGTTTCATCTTTTAACACATCTTCTAAATTATTGGGTTCCAAAATATAGCTATCAAATAATCCATAATCTTCTTCTTTTAGTAATGAAATTGCATCTTTGTATAATTTGCCAGGAATATGATAATTAACTAATTCATAGAGTTCTTGCTTTGTAATGTTATATTTTCTAGTTAATGCTATTAGAACACTTATCCAATTTTCACAATTAATTAAATTATCACCATCTTTTTGGTTTATTATAATTCTCACAATTTTTAAAATTTTATCACGATAATCTTCGATCTTAGGATTACATAAAACTACACTATCACCTTTTCTTATTTTATCTAATGTTTCTGAATTTATAATTTTATCTAATATTTTTTCATATAAATAATTATTTTTACTTGGATTTATCTCATTGAGTTTTATTAAATTCGATAGTGTATTTATCAAAATAGAATAAGGCTCATTTGTTTTTTTAACTAAACCATTAAATAATATATCCCAAATCCAGGTACTTTTTGCATCCTCTTCAATAATTTTATATTCATCATCTGCTATTAATTTACATAAATTTTCTTCTTTTACATACGCAATTGCATCATTTGGTGAAACTGCATAATATAACGCAGCAATATCGCTTTGGCAGTTTTGAGCAATATTATTAAGAATACTGTTTGTTTTAGGAAACAAATTGGATAATTGATGTTTCTGTAATTGTTCACTTATATTGGCATAATGTAAAGAATATGCGAATTTTGTAACAATAGGAATATTTTCAAAAATTTTAATTTTTTGAATTGAAATAACCTCATTTATTAATTTAATAATTTTTCTAGGTGTTAAATTCCCTGAATAATCAGAAGCTTTATTATTAACTAAATCATTGCGAGTATCAAAAATACTAATAATTTCATCTTTATCTATTTCTGATAATTTATTATTAAATGCTTCATCTAATTTTTTATTCCAAAAATCTTTTGCCTTTGTCATTATGAATGGTGAAACCCTAAATGTAATATCAAAGGTCTTTTGTATAAAAGAAACTGCTTTATTGTCTTCTTGCCCTTGATTTAAAGTATCTTTATATATTTCTGAAATTTGTTTTTCGTCAATTGGAATAATTATATTTATAGATTTATCTTTTAGCACCATACCTTTTAAACAAGACCATATATTTTGAGCTTCATCTTTTTCTATTCTATCTATGTTATCAATGACAATAATTACCTTTTTATTTTTTTGCTTTTCTTTTATTTGGTTAAGGATTTGTATATATAAATCTTTAAAATCGCTATAATTAGGTTCTGGTGTTTTATTAATAGTAATAATGCTTTCAGTGTGCGGTTTAGTTCCTTCAAATAAATAAAATTCGTCAGTTTTGCCTAAAATTTTGCTTATAAAATTTTTCGCATTAAAAATTAACCAAATAATTATAGGTAATACAAGTATAAAAGTAGCACTTAAATTGTCAAAAAATATACTTGTAACTAATGCAATAACTAAAGGATATAAAAGATTACTAAAAACTTTTTTAATTAATACACAAATTCTTTGGCAACTTAGTTTAAATATTTTTTGTTTGGTAGTAATCAAATCATTTAAAAGTAATAAAGTTGCACCCAATATAAATACCGATATTAATACAAATGCATTAAAAATCCAGAACTTCACATCAGGAAATGTAAACAATGGGTTAAGCTCCTTTGTTTCTATCATTTTGAATGCTAAAGGATAGAACAAAAATGAAAAAGCTATTAAAGCATTTGGAATGTTGATAATCGAATAATTAATTGCTTCTTTTACATCTTTTATTTGTTGTAACATATCTAATTCATTTTTTATTTTTTTTAATGCTTCTTCATTACAACCCATTTGTACTGCACAATTATTTAAATATTTTAAAAATCCAAGTTTAAAAGGATATCCTTCACTTTTCCAAGCATCATATTCTAAAATTTCAAATGCAGACATTTTTTTTATACTTTCAATTATCGATGATTTTCCACTCCCCCATGAACCAAGGAGTCCTATAATTTTTCCATCAGCTATTTTTAATTCATTAGAAATGGCATCAACAATAGGAGAATTTTCTAATTCTATAGGTTCATCCTGTAAATATTTTAAAACTTCTTCTTTTTGTTTTTTTGCCATATCCACCACTCCTAATTTTAAATTTGTTTATAGTTGCTAATTAGTTTATATAATCTTTCATATTATTATATAACTAATAAAAGCATATTTCTGATTTTATGAAGA
>CALUXR010000048.1 GCA_944324795.1 uncultured Acholeplasmatales bacterium | reverse complement strand
AAAGAAAAAGCTATAAGAGACATTACAAATTTGTTCAATTCACGATTTTAGTTATACTTTTTTAAGAAGATATCGTTGGTAATCATAATATACTTCATAGGTTGACATATGATTCTTATATGCTCGCCGTTCTACCTGTATAAAACACATACAAAAATTAGTAGAACAAAATATTATAGTTTCTTTATAATCGTCATATACTTTTCTTATATCCCTTTTATGTGTTTTGAATTTTTCCTCCCATTCTTTATATGTTTTAATAATATATTCATCTTCCTTTAAATAACATGAATCATATAAATATTCATTTATAGTTTCACTAATTGTGTATATTGTTTTTCTTTTATAAGGCACGATAAAAAAGGGTATAATAGCTTGTGTATAACCACAATGTTTACAATATACCCTTTGAATTTTAATCTCTATAATACTACCACTAGGTAGTATTATCTTTCTTGTGTATGTGCAATATTTTATACATGCATGATGTTTACATTTAGTATTTGGACATTTAATTTTACCAGATTGCAAAGATGACATTATCTTTGTGTATGTACTAATTAATAATAATAGTAATTGATTTTTATTATCTCTATTGTTAGATTTAAAATAATGTGCTATCATAATACCGCCTTTTGGTAAAGTCAGTTAATCACTTTGGTCGGTAAGTAACTGACTTTTTATTTTTTATCATTGATATTATAAACTATATAAAAATAACCTCAAATTATTTTACTGTTTTTTGGTCAAATAATTTGAGGTTTTACTATTTTAATTTGAGATAATAATATAAATATTGCATAAAATAAATTAGCGCTTAACACTAATATCTTGTATCAACAATTAAAGTCGGTGAGCTTGATAAATTCAATCGTATCAGTTTTGACACTGCAAAACACCTTAATTATTGTGTCAGGCGAATTTGATTCTGATATGATAACACTATCTACAATTACAACAGTTGGATTAATATTATTGTGCCTATTCTTAATTATATTCTCGTTCGTTAAGAATATTGGTTTTGTGAAGAAATGCAAAAAATGTGCCAATAATGTTAGTGAAGAAAAGTATAGAATTTAAAAATACCTAATAAATTAGGCTTGTTTGCTGAGTCTATTGAATATTAGATACTAAAGAATGATTATGAATAAGAAAGAGATATTTTAGAGAATAATCTAGATGTCTCTTTTTTGTCTTCTATAAATAGGTTGAATTTATCCTATTTTTAATATAAAATATAAGTATAAAAGGAGGATGTTATTTATGGTTATAAACACTAAACAAATTGTCTCAATGACAGAGGCTAATCAAAATTTTTCTAAAGCATCTAAGACAGCTGATAAGTATGGAGAAGCTTTGATTATGAAGAATAACAAGCCAAAGTATATTTTGATAGATATTAATAATTATCTAGAACTCTCCGATGATGAAAAAATAGAAGTGGTTGCAAAAAGAGTTCTTGCTAAGCACATTAGTGCCTTTAAGGAACTTGCCAAATGATAAAATTTACAAAGGCAAGAGTTTTGCTATTATATCAATTCATAGTTGAAGCAACTGGTGGGACATTTGGGATTAGAGACGAAAAAATGCTTGAATCAGCTTTAGAAGCGCCATACCAAACTTTTGATGGTAAGGAATTATACCCTTCAAAAGAAGAAAAGGCTGCTAGATTGGGCTACGGATTAGTTGCTAATCATCCATTTGTTGATGGCAATAAAAGAATAGGATTATATGTTATGATTTCTTTTTTAGAAGTAAATGGTATTAATATAGAGTTTACTGACGAAGAAATTGAAAAGTTAGCTCTCGGTATTGCTGATGGAACATATAAATATGATGATGTTATAGACTTCTTAAGAGATAAATTATAAAAATAATCTTTGGAGATCAAGTATACATTATGATCTAGTCATGAACATGTCCATCGCGTATGTAATGGGAAATAGATGAAAAGTATCTAGTTTATTTGAAACCACAACGATGTTTAAATTTAGTCTTTTTTATGTTACAATTCATATTGAAAGTATTTGCATGTTGTCTTTAAAAGATATCTACAAGTGAAAAACACTATAATTAAGCCATAATTTCTTTTTTATATAGTCTTGTAATTATAATTTAACTTAATATTTATGAGGACTAATAATATAATACATCAGCCGCAGCTGGTATAATTAAATCAATTGTGGCTTATGTATGGTAAATGTTAAAAGGAGGTTCTAAGATGTGTTTGATATGTGATAGAATAAATATGATAAAAGAGGGAACAAATCCCTATTTTGTTAAGGAACTAAAAACTGGCTACGTTGTTATAGGTGATAATCAACATTTTTATGGATATACATTATTTTTATATAAGAATCATGAATACACTGAGTTATTTCAAATGCCAAAAGAAGAGAGAATATTATTCTTAGAGGAGATGACTAAGGTTGCAGAAGCTGTATCGAAGGCTTTTGATGCCGAAAAGATTAATTATGAATTGTTAGGTATGGGAGATGCTCATTTACATTGGCATATAAATCCAAGAAAATATGGGGATTTAGGTAGTTATGGTAATAAAGGTAGAGGCCCAGTGTGGTGGTATCCGATGGAAAAGATGTATAGTAATGAAACACGTCCATCTGAAGAACAGTTAAAAGAACTTAAAGAAAAATTATTAACTGAATTTAATAAACTATATTAATATTATATTTATAGTTATAATATTTGCTAAAATTTTATTAATTGTTAAGTAAGCGTGTAATATACGACGTATACTAAAAAATAAAGGTTACTGAATAGTCCTAGAAATACTAAGACATCAGTAACCTTTTATTTGCATTCTTAAAAAGCCTAATTACTTATCTTTTTTAAGATAATTAGGTAGTTCAGATGAATAAGGTAATATTTTCCTTATTTCATTTTCATCATTTTGATTTATTATAGCTATTTGGTCAAAAACATAAGTTAAGTATTGTTCAACTTTTATATTATTAGCTCTACATGTTTCAACAATACTATAAGCTATGCTTGACCCTTCAGCGCCTGCCTCACTAAAACAGAATAAGAAATTTTTTCTACCAAGAACAAAACTTTTCATCATCCGTTCGGCCTTTTATCCAAAATTTTGGATAATTAGCTGAAAGAACTGTTAAGCCGTTCGCTATAGGCAGGAAAAACTTTTTATTTTCTGCAACTACTAAAGGTGCTAAAACAACAGGCATATTATTTAGTATAGTTCAAACTGCTAAAGCTAATGGGTTAATCCCAGAAAAATATTTAGAGTATGTCATAGATAATATTAATATCAGCAATAATATTGATGATCTTTTACCATGGTCAGATAATATACCTGAAAATATTAAAATTGAGCTATAAACATAAGCCAAGATAATAATTAAGGTTTTTTACCACGCCTTAATTATACCTTGGCTTCTTTATTTTTTATATACGGGTTATCTTTACCGCTTACCTTTCATTTAGTTGTTTTATAGTTATGAGTACACACAACTTTTATATCATTAATTTAATATGATATACTATTAATGTTGGCGCTAAAATAAGAATGTACAATTCGGCTAATATTGAATGTACATTCTTATTTTTTTATAATTCCTTTATATATTATGAAATGGAGAAATTATAAAAATGAATTTAGAAGCAAGAGGAGTGTCAATAACTTTGAATATTAGATCCTTAAATGATCTTATTCCAT
>CALUXR010000047.1 GCA_944324795.1 uncultured Acholeplasmatales bacterium | reverse complement strand
AAACATATCCTCCTAGTTAGTATAAAACCAACTAGTATTGACTATGATTAATACTCCTAATACAATAATAGGTGGTCAAAAAAGTTAATTTTTTGACTAACTATAGTTTTTTTTCGTTTTTTTGTATTATATATTCGACTTATGTATACAATTTTGGTATAATATCTCTTAGATTAAAGTATAAAAGGACCACCTATTATTGTAAAAGGTGGTCTATTTTTAATGTTTTGTTTAAAAAAATAATAAAAAGTTTAATTTTATGACTATATATTATATGAGGTAATTGAAATGAAACTTAAAATATGGCTTTACGATTGGCTTAATAAATATATGCAGCCTGTCATAAAATTAAAAACATATGTAAAATATAAATATACTATTGAAGCTCATATTATTCCTATTATTGGTGAATATGAACTTAATGATCTATCATTAAATTTATTACAAACATTTTTTTATAACAAAATTAATAATGGTAATTTAATTAATAATTCTCCTTTATCTATTAATACTATTTTAGGAATTTATTCTATATTGAAGTTGGCTTTAAATGATGCTAATAAATATGGTTTATGTAATAATTTAGATTATTTAAATGTTAAATTGCCACAAAGGAAAGAGAAAAAAATTGAAGTTTTTAATTTAGATGAACAAAGAACTTTAATAAATTATTGTTTAAATAACAAAAAGAAAAATTATATAGGAATTATTATATGTTTATTAACAGGTATTAGACTTGGTGAGTTATTAGCTTTAGAATGGGATGATGTTGACTTTGTTAATAAAACTTTAATTATATCTAAAACTGCCTTTACTATAAATAAAAACGGTAAAGATGAAGCTTATATTAATTCTCCTAAAACTAAAACATCTAATCGAATTATCCCAATTCCTAATAATTTATTAAATTATTTAAAATGTTGTTTTGAAGAAAAAAATTCTAATTATGTTATTTCAACAAAAAAAGGCACAATTATTGAAAATCGTGCCTATCAAAAAACATTTCAAAGTATTCAGAGAAAATGTAATATTAAACAAAGAAGTTTTCACACATTACGTCACACTTTCGCAACTAGAGCTTTAGAATATGGAATGGATGTTAAAACATTATCTGAAATATTAGGTCATAAATCACCAACTATTACCCTAAATGTGTATTCACATTCTTTATTAAGCTATAAATATGAAATGATGAATAAAATATCTAATCTTTCTTAACTACTATTTCATACACTTCTTTAGGTAAATCATAGCGTAACATTTTTGTTTTATTATATTTAACTTCACCAATAATTTTAAAATATTTTTCTATATCAGAATCATCAAAAAATCTTTTATTATAGCCATTAATATAATAATAATTATCTTCTTTTTTTATACCTTTTAAAGCTCCGTAATTAATGTCATCAACACTATTTACTCTAGCTATTAATAATCCGTTTTTCTTTAATATTCTTTTTAATTCAACTAATATTTTAATTGTTTCCTTTTTATTAAAATAATGAAGGCTCAAATCAGCTATTATCGTATTTATACTAGATGTATAATATGGTAAATTTTTAGTAATATCTAAAACTCTAGTTTTAGCTTTTTTTATATTCTTTTTTATTTTATATATAGAAACATTAGAATAATCAATACTAATTACATTTAATCCTTTTTCTATTAAATATAATGTATCGTTGCCAAGACCTGAGCCTAAATCTAATATTGGTTCTTTTATATTATTTAAATATTTATCTAGATAATTATCATATTGATTATTATTATATTTTAAATGTGTTTTATTCCAATAATCTTTAAACATCATAAGCCTCCTAAATTTTCATAATAATCTTCTAAAAATTTATTTTCTTTAGCTATAACATCTTCTTTAATGTCTTTAGTTAATTTTTGCCATAAAATTGGGTTAAAACAAATTATATTTAAATCTTTACTATAATAGACAAATCTTTTTCTTTCAAATTTCTCAAATGGGTTTGCTAAAATAGATTTTTTCATCTTATTAAAATCTTTTAAATAATCATTATTATAAACACAATTGTCTTTATCTATTTTTAGTCCTCTATTTAATCTATCTTGATAAAAATAAGTATATTCTAAAACTAAATTAGAAATATTTACTTCTCCTTCATTATTAGCTAATTTAAACATATTTAACATAAATATTAATTTAAAAGAAAATGTTAATGTATTTTCATTAATAAAATCAAGAAAATCTTCTAAAATAGTATCATTATTATGTTCTTTTAAACCTTTAATTTTTCTAATATTAATTATATCTTCTTTAGAATAATATGGCATCATTTTATTTCCTAAAGGTAATTTTAAACTAGAAAAACTAGGATTTTCTTTAGTCCATTTACGTAGAGTTTCAGTACCGATAAATAATTCTCTAGCAGCTTGTTCAAGGGAAAGATAATCACCATATTTTTCTTCAAAGGTAAATATATCTACTTCCTCCATGGTCATTTCTGTTTCATTTAAACCAAAAATATCTATTGGCCCATTTGATTCTAGTTTAACTCCGGCAAAAGGCATGTAAATAGGTATTTTAAATAAGCTATTAAAGTTCCAAGGAGAAAGCTTACCAACATAATCATCTACAACATCTATTACATATAAACATTCCTTACCTTGATATTTTCTAACACCTCTACCAAGTTGTTGCATATATAAAACTTTAGATAAGGTGGGTCTTGCCATTACAATGACTTCAGTTTGCGGTGAATCCCAGCCTTCACTAATTAATTGACAAGTTAATAAGAATTGAATTTTTTTATTTTTATAATCATTAAATATTTCTTCATTATTTTTATTACCACCATAGACTGCTTTAGCTTTAATTGTTGTTTCTAAAAATAATTTTTCTAGTTTTTTAGCATGACTAACATTAACACAAAAGATTATACCTTGTTTATAAAAATTATCTTGTGGTGAAAAATACTTTTTTACTATATCAACTATTATTTCATTTCTTGAATCAATAACTAAAGTTTTTTCTAAATCAGCATAATTATAATCTTTACCATTATATCTAACTTCACTTAAATCAATATTAGTTTTTAATCTATAACATCTAATATTTGTAACAATATCTTTTAAGATGGCATCTTTTAAAGTTAAACTAGTTTCATATTCACCAAAGATTTCTTCTAAATCTAGTCCATCTAAACGTTCTGGGGTTGCGGTTAACCCAATTAAATATCTAGGTGTAAAATATTGTAATGTTTTCTTGCAGTTAAAGGCTTGCGCATGATGTGCTTCATCGAAACAAATATAGTCATAATAATCTTTATTTAAATATGATTTTGAAATAAAAACGGCATTATAAAGCTTTATTTCAATATTTAAATAATTATTTAAAAAATCTAATCTCTTACTCCAATCATCTTTAACCTTTAAACTAGGGACCATAATTAAAACATTTTTAATTTTATTTTGTTTTACTAAATTTGTTAAATCTTCAATTACTATTTGTGATTTTCCTGTTCCGGTTGGTATTACGACAAGTGAAGTATTAATACCTTTTTTTCTTTCTTCATTAACATTATCTAATATTTTTTCTTGATGTTCATATAATTTAAATTTTCGATTACCTTTAACTATAATACTATTAATAAAATTATCTTTAGAACCTAAATATTCTTTAATATTATCAATTACTTGATCTTTATTTAACATATTATTAGTAGAAAAACGATATACTTTAAAGCCATAAAGATTTAAAGTGTTTTGTTTAATTAATTGTCTTTCATATTTAAGATTTCCTATTATTTGTGGGTGATGATAGGTTATACCATTTTCCTCTATCGCATATTTATTATTTTTAGTTTCAACAACATAATCAACAAAAGCATTTTTACCATCGGCTAATGAAATCGGATATTCTCTTTTTAAATAACATAGGGCATCATTTCCATACGCTTCAACAAATAAATCAGCGAATTTTTCTTCAAGTATAGTAGAATCAATATGAGCTTTATCAAAACTTGCTACTTTAGCACTTGCCTCTATATTTATATCTTCAGCAGTAAGATTTAGCCACTTTTCTATTTCTTTATAAATATTATCATCAATATAATTAAAACGATAAAGTTTATTAAATTTTGCCATATATTTATTTTGCATTTCACAATATTTAGCATAATCAACTTCAATACTATGTTCTTTAGTAATACTATCTCTTACACATAAATTATTATCAACAATAATACATTTATCATTAAAATAGCCTATTAATGAATAATGAGTTAAATCAAATTCATATCTTTCAATAAGTTTTATACCTAATTCTTCTAATCTATTTGCATCTAACATATAAGACTCCTATATACCAGTGGTATTTTTAATATTTGCTTTATTATATCATTTAAAATATTAAATAAAATAAAAAATGATGTAAAAACATCATTACAGACTGTTGACAAAAAGGCATATTTTTAAAAGAATATGTCTTTTTTGTTTGTTAAAACAATAAGTGTAAAGAAAAG
>CALUXR010000046.1 GCA_944324795.1 uncultured Acholeplasmatales bacterium | reverse complement strand
AGTGAGACTTATATACGTAGTATATAAAATCTCACGAAAGTAGAAAAATTATATAGAATAGTGTCGAAAACCCGTTTCCTTTCTCAAATTATCTACTTGATATTATACAATATTAAAAACGCTTTCTCAATATGTAATTGTTTAAGTTTTTTAAAAATTAGTCAAAATCTGACTAAATATTAAAAATAAAGTTTAAACTAAGCAAAAAAAATAAAAAGAAAAGATAGTAATTATTGAAATTTTAAATTGATAATGCTATAATCTCTAAGAAACAAATTTCCTTAAGGAGTGTATATAAAATGGCTGATCGTTATAATAAAGATAAATATAAATTTAAATGGACAAAAGAATTAATCTTTTTAATTTGTGGTATTGTAGTTTTGATTGTTGTTACAGTTGTATTATCATTACCTACAAAAGTAGAAAACTTTTTAAATAAATGGCCTAATGCTAGTTTATCTAAAGAAACAGTATTTGAAGAAGTAGATGAAAATAAATTAGTTAATTTAATTAATGATGGTGGTTATGTATTTGTTTATTATGCAACCCCAGATGAAGAAGAAGCTTCTACTAATATGTCTTTAATTGAAACTAAGGCAACAACATTTGATATTGAAAATGTTTATTGGTTAGATTCTACTTCAATTTATAACGCTAATGAAGAAGATAAAGAATTAAGAGAATATAAAGAAGATATATTAAATCGAGAAGAAGCTTTAAAAGGTGTCGATTTAGATAATACTTTAAGTTTTTGGGTATTTAAAGATGGTGCTTTAGTTACAGATTATGCTGATTATAAAGATTCTAATGAAACTAATAGTTTTGAACAAGTTGTAAATAAAGCATTTGGTGATGCTTATAAAGGTAGTCTTAATTAAGGAAGATTTTTAAATCTTCCTTTTTAAATATTAAAGGGGTATGATTATGATTAATTATATTAAAGATAAAATAAAAAAAGTTATTAATGATAAATATCAAATTAATGTCAATGTTGAAGAACCTAAAGATATAAAAATGGGTGATTTAGCAATACCAGTTTTTCCAATAGTTAAGGTTTTAAGAAAACCATTAATAGAAATCACAAATGAAGTTGCAGCATTAATTAAAGAAAATGTTAAAGATATTAAAGAAATTAATATTGTTGGTGGTTTTGTTAATATTAAATTAGCTAAAGAAGAATTATGTAAAGATATAATATTAGAAATATTAGCTAAAGGTAGCGATTATGCTTCAATGCCTTCAAATAATCAAGTAGTATGTCTTGATTATTCTAGTCCTAATATAGCTAAAAGTTTTAGTATTGGGCATTTAAGAAGTACAATTATAGGTAATTCTTTAAAATTGATTTATCAAAAACTTGGTTATAAAACGGTTAGTATCAATTATTTAGGTGATTGGGGTACACAATTTGGTAAGATGATTGTTGCCTATTTAAAATGGGGCAATAAAGAAAAGATTCAAAAAGACCCTATTAATGAAATGACTAATTTATATGTTAAATTCCATGAAGAAGCAAAAAAAGATGAATCATTGAATGAAGAAGCTAGACTTGCCTTTCGTAAATGTGAACTAGGAGATCCAACTTATTTAGAATTATGGCGTTATATTAGAGAAGAATCTTTAAAAGAAAGTGCACAAATTTATGATTTGCTTGGTGTTAGTTTTGATTCTTATAATGGTGAAGCTTTCTATAATGATAAGATGGATGATATAGTTAAAGAATTAGATGCTAAACATTTAACAGAAATTGATGATAATGCTTTAATTGTTCGTTTTAAAAATGATATGCCACCTGCCTTAATTAAAAGAAGTGATGGTGGTTCTTTATATATGACACGTGATTTAGCCGCTTTATTTTATCGTAAAAAAGAATATCATTTTGATAAAATTTTATATGTCGTTGGTAATGAACAGAAATTACATTTTGAACAAATTAAAGAAATTGTTAAAATGTTGGGATATGATTTTGATAATGAAATTTATCATGTTGGTTTTGGTCTTTATTTAACTAATGGTAAGAAAATGTCAACAAGAAGTGGTGGCGTAGTTAAATTATATGATGTTTTAATGAAAGCTATTAGTTTAGCTAAAGCTGAAGTAGAAGAAAAAAATAAAGATTTAAAAGATAAAGATGAAGTAGCTAAAAAAGTTGGTTTAGCTTCAGTTTTATTTAATGATTTAAAAAATCATCGTGAATTAGATATTGAATTTGATCTAGATTCATGTGTTAAATTTGAAGGTAATACTGGTCCTTATTTATTGTATAGTGGGGTTAGAATAGCTTCTATTTTAAAAGATAAAGAAATTGATTTAAATAAATTAAATTTAGATTTATTTAATAAAGATATTTATTTTGAAATAGTTAGAACATTAGCTAATTTTAACATTATTTTAACTAAATCTTTAGAAGAAAATGCTCCTAGCCATATCGCTAAATATTTACTTACTTTAGCAAGTTTATTTAATAAACTATATGCTCAAGAAAAAATTAATGCTAGTGATGAATATATTAGAAATACTAATTTTGCTTTAATAAAAGCGATAAGAATCATTTTAAATGAAGGTCTTCGTTTACTTGGCATTAGTTATGTTGATGAAATGTAATTATGAAAAATAAGAAAAAATTGATTGCTAATTTAATATTATTAATTTCTTTAATAATTTTTGTAATCATTATGATTTCAAGTTTTGGTGATATTAAAGAAATAATTAATAAATTAGCTAATGCAGATTATAGATATATCATAATTATAATTATTTTATTAATATTATATTTAATAATTTGGCCTATTTCTTTAGCTATTATTATGAAAAGTGAAGAAAAAAAGGTTAAATTTATTAGAAGTTATCAAATAAGCGCTACAGAATTCTTTTTTAATGGAATTACCCCATTTTCAAGCGGCGGTCAACCATTTCAAATTTATTCGATGAATAAAGCAGGAATTAGTGTTGCTAAATCAACTTCTATAATTATGATTAATTTTATTATTTATCAAATAGTTATAAATTTATTTTCGATATTTTCAATAATTTTCTATTTTAAAAGAATAGAAGAAACTATATCAGGTTTTATTTATTTAGCTTTTATAGGTTTTACTATTAATTTTATAATTTTAATATTTTTAATACTTATCGCTTTATCTAAAAAAACGGGTATTATTTGTCATAAATTTTTAGTATGGTTAGCACATTTTAAAATATTTAATAAATTAAATAATAAAATTCCTGCTTTTGACCAATATATAGTAGATGCTCAAAGTGCATTTAAACAAATTAGTAAAAAATGGAAAATTGTATTATTATCAACCATTTTAAAAATACTTGGCTTAGCTATCTTTTATATGATTCCTTTTTTTGGTATAAAGGCATTAGGAATAGAAATAGCTACAAAAGAAATATTTTATGTAATAGCTATGACTTGTTTTGCCTTAACGATGGTTATATGGTTACCAACACCTGGTTCAAGTGGTGGGGCAGAATTTGCTTTTAGTGCTATTTTTACTTCACTTGCTATCGATAGCAGTAATAGTTTATCGTTGATGGTAATTTGGCGTTTTGCTACATATTATTTAGTTATGTTATTTGGTTTAATAATCTATTTAATAATGGAAAGGGGGCTAAAAAAAGATGCGAATCGGAATATTCACGGATGCATATTACCCGAACATCTCGGGAGTAGTGACCTCAGTGATGACTCTAGAGAAGAAACTAAGAGAAATGGGGCATGAAGTTTTTATTTTTACGATTGATCCTGATAAAGAAGATAAAATAATAAGCCCTAATGTTATTTATTTTAGTGGCTTTACAGTTCCTATTTCGAAGCTTAATTCTTATAAATTATCTCTTAGAAGCCATATAAAGGTTAAAATTGTTAAAAAATATAATTTAGATATAATTCATCTTCAAACAGAATTTTCAATGGCTAGATTAGCGATAGTTGCTTCTAAAAAATATAAAATACCTTTAGTTTATACACTTCATACTTTATATGAAGATTATTTACAATATATATCTAAAACTATAGATGAGTATTTTCATAAGCCTTTTCTAGCAAGTTTAGCAAAAATATTAATTTCACCAATTAATAAACGAGCTACTACTAAGATAGTTCCTTCTAGAAAAACTTTGTCAATGATTTCTAAATATTATATTGATGGTGATGTAAGAGTAATTCCTACAGGTCTTGATTTAAATAGTTTATTAGCTAAAAAAGAAGATGATAATAAATTAAATTTATTAAAAGAAAAAATGAATATTAAAGGTAAAAAAATATTCTTATTTTTAGGTAGGGTTTCCGAAGAAAAATCGATTGATGTTTTAATCAATAGTTTTGCCAAAGCTGTTAAAATTAATCCTAATATGGTATTTTTAGTTGTTGGTGATGGTCCTAATTTAAATTATTTAAAACAACAAGCTAAAGATTTAGGACTAACTGATAATGAAATTAAATTTTTAGGATTTATTGAATGGAATGATATTGTCCCTTATTATCAAATTGCTGATGCATTTTTAAATGCTTCTACAACAGAAACTCAAGGTTTAACTTATATAGAAGCCCTAGCTTGCGGAACACCTTTAATTGTTAAATATGATGAGGTGTTAGATGATATTGTAAAAGTAGGAGAAAATGGTTTTTATTTTAATAATGATGAAGAATTAACTAATCTACTTTTAAAATTTACAAATGATGATTTAGAATTATCTAAATTAAAAGATACAACATTTAAATCGATAGCTAAATATGATGAAGATAATTTTGCTAAAAGCATTTATAATGTTTATATTGATACGATTAAAAAATATAAAGAAAGAAAACAACATTTTTTTACAAAAATATAGGAAATTAAGGCAAATTATGCTATAATTTCCTTACCTGCCCGCGTGGTGGAATGGTAGACACAGCAGACTCAAAATCTGCCGCCCTTAAAGCATGTCGGTTCGAGTCCGACCGCGGGTACCATATTGAAAGCATAGGTTTGATACGCTAAAAACGGCTATTCAAACCTTTTTTTGTGCCAAAATTAGCGAAAATT
>CALUXR010000045.1 GCA_944324795.1 uncultured Acholeplasmatales bacterium | reverse complement strand
TTGCTTTGTGTCAACACAGCAACACTTTAGAGCCGAAGTTTGCCTTGCACAAGCAAGGTTTTTGGCTGTCAAACTTTTAATTTGGTTATTTTCATTCATATCTAAATCTATATCAATATCTGGGGTATTAAAATCGTAATATATTTTTAACTTAATATGTTTACGATCACCATTAACTTTTTCAACTTCTACTTTTTCAACTAATAAATTTACTAGGTATGCTAAATTTTCCTTTATATCTAATTTTGAATTTAGACTAGTTTCAATAAGTTCTAATTTCTTCTTTAACCGTTCTTCCTCAAGATTATTCTTTGATGTTTCACTCAATTGTTTTTGTAGGTTAAATAACTCAACATTTAATTTGTCATTTCTAGTTTTAAATTCATAGTCATCAATAATACCTTTAATGCTTAAATCTAATAATTTATCTTTTTGCTTTTCAATAACAAGTATTTGTTTATTTATTTCTTCAACATCTAAATCTGATGTATGATTTTCTATAATATTTTTATATTCTTTCAAAACTAATGAAACATATTGCTTTTTGTTTTTTATAAAGTCAGAAAATAAATCTATAAATATTTTATCTAAATAAGATTCTTTTATATTAGGTGATGCACATTTTGAAACACCAGAAACTTTATAAGTTCTACAAGCCCATACTGGATTATTTGCTCTGTTAGAGCCACCATTTCTAATAAAAACTGCACCACAGTCCTTGCAATATAATTTACAAGAATATTTATATTTTTTAATATGTTCTTCTGTATTTAATATATGCCTAGATGGTAATTTTTTTCTTTTTTCGTGTAACAGATTTGCTTTATCCCATAATTCTTCTGATACTATTGCTGGAATACGATCATCTTTATAAATAATTTGCTTTTCTTTAGGTACTTTTCTTTTTTTATGAGTTTTGTAATCTTCAACTTCGGTAAGTTTAGCAGTATAATAACCTTTATATCTAGGGTTAGTTAAAAATTTTGCTAAAGTTGTTTGTGAATATGGTTCGCCTTTAGAGTTTAAATATCCCATTTTGGCTAATTCTAATCCAATTTTTTTAAGCCCCATATTACCACTAGCATAAGTAGTAAATAAATATTCTATAATTGGGGCTTCTTTTGGATTTATTTCGTATCTACCATTTTTCTTGAAATAACCAGTTAGATTACCACCAATTAGTTTACCATCCTTGATCATTCTGTTTATACCGAATTTAACTCTTTCAGATAGTTTTCGCACCTCATCTTGGGCAAGGCTTGACATAATAGTAAGTCTAAATTCTGAATCTTCTTGAATAGTATTTAAGTTATCTGATAGGAAATAAACAATTACACCATTTTTTAATAGGTATTCAGTATATTTAATGCTATCAACGGTATTTCTTGAAAATCTGGATATTTCTTTTGTCAGTATTAAATCAACTTTTCCAATAGTAGCATCTTCTATCATTTTTAAAAAGGAATCACGATTTTTTACTGCAGTACCAGAAATACCCTCATCGATATATCCACGAGTTAATGTCCAGTTTTTGTTTTCCATAATCATTTCTTCAAAATACTTTTGCTGATTTTCTAATGAATTTAACTGATCATCTTTATCAGTAGATACACGAGCATAATATCCAACTCTTAAATTCATATCATAAATTGTTTTTCCTTTTCGCAAATCTTCTCTTGCTTTTTTAATATCCATAAAATATCACTCCTTAACTGTGTTCCTAAAACTCAAGACTAGTTAGGTTGCTTGAATAGTACCTCCATTATTAGAGTTTGTCAAATCATCTTGGTATTCTTTTTTTATCTTTGTAAGTCTTGCTATAAGAGATTGTTCCATAGTTTTAAATGTTTTTAAATCTATTACATTATCATCATATAATTCTTTATTTACAATTAATCTAAACTCTAATAACTTATACTCAAATGGCAAGTGTTTTGTACTGAATTTAACTTCTATATCGTTATTTTCATACATTATGGATTCCTCCAAGTTCTTTAAATTTTATGAAACTCAAATTAAAAAAGAACTTATGACTAAATTTAGACATTATCTTTATGTCCTTTCTCTAAAGTTAAGTCTTGTTCCAAAGGATTCTTCAAATGTATTTCAATAGTAGACTTGCCATTATTACCAGTATCTATTTCTACATGATATACTTCTTTATTAACTTTTCCTTTTATAAAAGTTGTTTCTTTTGTGGAAAGTGGCTCACTAACTTCAAAACTAGCATAGGTACGGTTATTATTTTCTTTGTATTCAAATATATTTATTTTTTCTTTTAATAAATCTTGTACTACTTGAACAATGTTTTCTAGTTTTTTTATTTCTTCTTCCCTAAATTTATCATAAGAGGATAATTCTTCTTTATATAAGTCTTTATTACTTTTATTTCGTAAAAGTCTATCATATTTAGTTTGAATATTCTCAACTGTATAATAAGTATAACTCAAGTCTTTTAACGGTGTTACATTTCGTTTTAATTCGCCACTAGAGTAACAAGATAACTTTTTATATATAACAGTATCTCTAAATATCGGATAACCAATATTAGGAAATATGATAGTTTTATAATGTAGATTTTTTACTTCATCTGGTGTAAGTAGATCACGAGCAATTAGAGAAGTAGATTTATTACCGTTGTAATTCATTAAACTAATTGACTGACTTATTGAATTAGATTCTATTGTTTTTTTACCTAATCTTTTGCTAATCGCTTCAGCAGTATCCATTGTATTTGTTTTTAAATAAGCGAGTCCAGAGTTATCAAGAATAATTTGGGCAACTTCTTTACCATAAACATTGTCTAATTGACTTAAACTTTGAATAAATAAGTGATACCTTAATCCACGAGATCTAGCAACGGATATTATTGATTCAATACTGGGTTCAATTAATGGTGGGCAGTTAGAAAATTCATCACATATCCAGTCAATTTCAATGGGTACTTTTTTGTTTTCATTAGAGTTAGCCAATTTTACAAGTTCTTTATATAATAATCCTAAAATTATAGTAACAAGCGAATAATATATTTTATCTTCATCTGGAACTATAACATATAGTGCTGATTTAACTTTTCCTAAAATATTAAAATCAAAATCTGATTTACTAATTACATTAGCAACATTAACGTCATCAAAGATTGCCATTTTCTCTGAAAACACACTAGTAATAGATTTATAAGTGTTTTCGCTTGATGATAAAATAGGAATTAAACTGTCTTTAGATTTAGCACCATAAGGCTTTTGCTCAATATAATATTTAAACTTTTTAGAGTTTTTTTCTTCCATAGTAGAGTTTTGAAATTTACGAATAGAGGTCATAGTTATTTGTTCTCGCTTTACTTTACCATCTTTATATTCTTCCAAAAAAAAGCCAATTAGTCCCTCAAGAAGATTCTTGGCACTATTATTCCAAAAAGGATCTTTACCTTGTGATTTATCATAAGTGATCATTGATGCTATGGAAGTAATTAATCTATTTGTTTCAGCATAACTAGAAATTGACTTATTTAAATAATCTAATTTTTCTTCTTCATTATCTGTATTATCGGCTTTATTCTCAAATTCAATATACTTTTCATACTCACAAATAATCGGCTCTAGTATATTGATATGATTAGACAATTCTGGATGTCTAAAATCTATTGTTAAAATTTTATAGCCTCTATCATATAACATTTTAGAAGTAACATGATATATTTCGCCTTTAGGATCAGTTACAAAAACACTTCTTGGCTTTTTAGCATTAGCAATAAAACTAATCATTGGAATAACACAAGTAACACTTTTACCAGATCCACTTGATCCTAAATAAACATAATGGGGAGTTTCTTTATCAAACCATACATGAGTAACACTTTTATCATAATAAACTGGAAAACCAACTTCATTTATATTAGAAATTTTTTCTTTAGTAAAATTTTTATTAATTTCTGCTTCGGTTGCAAATCTTGCAGATCCATATTCATTATTACTTTTGATTTTATGTTTTGAAATAATTGGTTCAATATATATAAAACCAACAATAAATAAAATCAATATTAACAATAAAAAAATGAGAGATAAACTCATAGTCTATCCCTCACTAATTTATTGTTATAACTCATAATCCTCCTTGGTCTTATTTAATTCTTTTACCATGTTATCAATAATAGAATTAATATCTTTACGAGTTATATTTCTAAAATTTTCATAACCATCTTTAAAATAATAGTTTTCATTTGTATTATGAATATCATCTAACATATATTTAACTCGTTCCCAGCCAGATCTTTCTAAAGTATTTCTAACCAGTTCTTCTAAATCGTTATTATCGTAAATATCATCTGTATATTCATATAAATTATTTTGATATACAAAGTCCATAAAGTTATCTATATCTAAATACATAACATCATCGTTTTCAACACTTTTAAAATTTAATAATTCTTTTATCATATAACCACCAGCCTTAATCTATTTCATAATCATCATAATTCTTATCTATGATTTCATTTATTGCTAAATCTAATCCTTTTTTAAGAGTAGGATTATTTCTAATATCTTCATAAGTGAGTTCTAAAGCATCTAGTGTACTAGATATATCACGAGTATAACTATATTCGTGATTTTCAAGTTCACTAATAAACATATCTTTGATATAACCAGCACCAGTTTTATCTTTTTCTATTAACTCATTATGTTCTTTTCTTATATCTTCCCACAGTTTATTATAAGTATCTAGATCAGTTTTTCTTATATAGCCACCACCACCGATGGAATATATTTTATCAGTATCACTTGGCTCTAATCCCCAATTTTTCATACCGTTATCGAATTGCTCTTGATTAAAAGCAAACATTAATGGAAATTCATTAACTCTTTTTTGATGTATTTCTCTTAATTCATCATACTTATTTTTCATTTATTACCACCATCCTTTAAAATATATATTTTTTTATGATAAATAAGTAAATTTTCAATAGTCTTACCATCTTTAATAACTCTATATCTATTTCCCCAAAAACATTTATGTTTCCACCATAAACTATTTAGTATTTGTTTTATTTTCATTAAGCATCAACTCCTTTGTAGTTTCATTAATTCTTTTATTAGCAATATCAAAATACTTTTTATTTATTTCAAATCCGATATAATTTCTATTTTCTAAAATACAAGCGACTGCAGTAGTGCCACTACCTAAAAAACAGTCCAAAACTAAATCATTTTCTTTTGAACTGTTCCTTATTAATTTTCTAATTAGGGGAAGTGGCTTTATTGTAGGATGCCCATATATTTGTTTATCTTTAACATTTATAGTAGATAAATATATTGTTTTAGCATCCTCATAATTGCTCGGTTGACAATAACCATTTTTTCTAAAATACAAACAATATTCTTTGTCGCCTAAATACTTGTTATTGTGTAGGGGCATAGGATTAGTTTTTCCCCATATAATAATTTCTAATTTACAATTAAGTTTATCCATAAAATATTTAATGTAGGTAGGTATTTGTCTACCATTACACCAAATATAAATATTAATATTTTTCATAACTCTAATTAATTCATCTAACACCGATAAATCAAATCCATTAATTAAATTACTTGCTTTTAATTCATTTTCTAACTTAATTAGTTCTTTGCATAATTTACCAGTTCCTTTTTTACCACCTTTAGTAGAAATATCATAAGGTGGATCTATGACAACTAAATCAATAGAATTATCTGGTATTTTTTTAAGACCAATTAGACAGTCCTCATTGTATATTTTATTTACCAGCAAAAGTAGAATTCCTTTCATAAAAAAAAGTAGGAAGTATATCCCACCTTTGTCTAATTAAATAGCCATAATCTATTTTTAATATATTACTTAATCTATATAAATAAACACTACTAACATTTTTTATCTTATCATTTTCAACTTTACTTAAAGTAGAGATTGATATATTAGAAATATTTGATAGTGCTTTCAAAGTTAAATTATTTTTTAATCTTTCTTGTTTTAATATTTTCCCAATTTTATTTATAAACATTCCTCCTTTATTTAAAATTTATTGTATAAAAAAACAGACCATAGTATTATGATCTGCACTATTAATTGTAATTTTAGTGAATAGTAACTTAATTTTCTTTTTTATTAAACATATGGCGTACTTTATCTATTCGATTATTT
>CALUXR010000044.1 GCA_944324795.1 uncultured Acholeplasmatales bacterium | reverse complement strand
GCAAAAAAACCAACTTGAAAATATTTTCATTAATCACAATCCTAAAGTTTGGGTTGTTAAATCCCAAAGACGGGTTTATCCCAAAATATAGAAGAAAAGAAATATATGGGAAATTAAGAAGTGACATAGGAAAGATATTAAGAACGTTGTGTGAATATAAGGAAGTAGAAATAATAGAAGCACATGTAATGAAGGATCATATTCATATGCTTGTAATGATACCGCCAAAATTATCAGTATCAAGTTTTATGGGATACTTAAAAGGAAAAAGTAGTCTTATGATATTTGAAAGACATGCGAATTTGAAATATAAATATTGCATAAAATAAATTAGCGCTTAACAAGTATGTTGACCCATTTAAAAAGGCCCAAAAATAAAGGCCGCTAGCAAATAGCGGCTTGCCAGTGTTAAAACACGGTTGTCAGATTATTCACATGCCCCTTGAGGGGCTTGTGAAGGTATAGGCCCTTATAGAGGAGCCTAAATACCATCAGTTGAACGGGTGGATTGTTATTCTACTTTATAACCCATTATTTAATTTTAATAATACAAGTATGAAAACATTTCGCATTTTTAAAGCTAATATGAAAACTTTTTCATAACTATTCTAGTTGCTATTTTATATTTTGTTTTGCTAAATAATATAAAAGATAGTATAATAAGCACGGTGATTTGTTATGGAAATTAATAATTTTATTAAAACGATAATGGAAAATGATTTAAAAGAAGGAAAAGTAAAAGAAATAATCACGCGGTTTCCACCTGAGCCAAATGCTTATTTACATATTGGTCATGCTAGAGCTATTATTACTAATTTTGAACTAGCAGCTTCTTTTGATGGATATACTAATTTACGTTTTGATGATACTAACCCAGCTAAAGAAGGGCAAGAATTTGTTGATGGCATTATAGCTGATTTAAAGTGGCTAGGCTATACCCCTAAAAATGTATTTTATGGTTCAGATTATTTTGAAAAGACATATGAAAAAGCAATTTTTTTAATAAAAAAAGGCTTGGCTTACGTAGATGATTTATCACAAGAAGAAATGTCAAAAATGCGTGGCACTTTAACTACACCAGGTGTTAACTCACCATATCGAGATAGAAGTATCGAAGAAAATTTGAAACTTTTCGAAGAAATGCGTGATGGTAAATATAAAGATGGAGAAAAAACATTGAGAGCAAAGATTGATATGGCTCATCCAAACATGAATATGCGTGATCCAGCAATGTATCGCATTATGCATATTACCCACCATCGCCAAGGGAATAAATGGTGCATTTTCCCAATGTATGATTTCGCTCACCCTTTACAAGATAGTTTTGAAGGTATTACGCATTCGTTATGTTCTTTAGAATATGATAATCACCGTATCTTATATGATTGGTTTATTGAAAAATGTGAAATGAAACATGTTCCTCACCAATATGAATTTGGTAGGCTAAATATAACTAATACAATTATGTCAAAAAGATATATTAAACAACTAGTAGATTCTAAAAAAGTTAGTGGTTATGATGATCCACGTATGCCTACTTTAATTGGCTTAAGAAGAAGAGGGTTTACTCCAGAAGCTATCAAAAATTTTATTATTAGTACAGGATTATCAAGAGTTAATAGCACGGTTGACAGTTCACAACTTGATGAAGCTTTAAGAGAAGATTTAAAACTAAAAGCTCTAAGAAAACATGCAATTATCCATCCTCTTAAAGTTATTATTGATAATTACCCTGAAGGTCAAGTCGAATATTTAGATTGTCCTAATAATTCTGAAAATGAAGAATTAGGAAGTAGAAAGATTGCCTTCTCTAAATATTTATATATTGAACAAGAAGATTTTGTTGAAACTAAGCCAAATAAGCATTGGAAAAGATTAGCTAAAGATGTTGAAGTCCGTTTAATGCACGCTTATTTTGTTAAATGTATAGATGTTACTAAAGATGAGTCTGGTAATATTGTAGAAATTCATTGTACATATGATCCTGAGACTAAATCTGGTACTGGATTTAGCAGTCGTAAACCTAATGGTAACATTCATTTTGTTGAAGCTACAACAGCTATAAGTGCATGCTTTAATTTGCTTGAGCCTTTGATGCTTGATGAAACTGCTGAAAATAAGGATTTAGATTTTATGGAAAGATTAAATCCAAATTCTCTTCATACTTATGAAGGATTTGTTGAAGAATCATTTAAAGATGATGAAATCGGCACTCATTATCAATTTGTCCGCAATGGTTATTATATTTTAGATAAAGATAGCACACCTTCTCATTTAGTATTTAATAGAAGTTGTGAACTTAAATCATCATTCAAATTATAATAAGTGGATAATTATCCACTTATTTTTATAAGGAGTAAATTATTATGCAAGAAGAGTTTTTAAAAAAAATAATCCCAAACATTTTTTTAACAGATTCGCCTAGTGGCTTTGATTATAAAGTTAATGATGTTATTATTAATATTTTAACTGAATTAGGCTATACCTACAAATTGTTAAATAAAAATACAATTTTAGTCAAAGTAGAAGGAATTGACAATAGTAAAATCGTTGCTACATCAGCTCATGTAGATACTTTGGGATTGATGGTTAGAAGCATAAACAACGACGGAACTTTAAATGTGACTAATGTAGGTGGCCCTTTAGCCCCAACATTAGATGGAGAATATTGTAAAATTGAAACTAGATTTGATGGGAACTATACAGGTACTATTTTGTCTAAAAGTCCATCTATTCATGTATTTGAAGATAGTAAGACTATGCCTAGAGACTTTGAACATTTGCTAGTAAGGATAGATGAAGAAGTTAAAAGTAAAGAAGATGTTTTAAAACTTGGAATTAATAATGGCGACTATATATTTATTGATCCTAAAACAGTAATAACGAATAGTGGTTTTTTAAAATCAAGATTTATTGATGATAAAGCTTCAGTTTGTCTGTTGTTGGCTTTATTAAAAGAAATAAAAGAAAGAAATATTAAACCCAAATATATGACATATTTTTATTTTGTACATCAAGAAGAAGTAGGGCATGGTGCTAGTGCTTTGGCTAAAGAAATAAGTGAATTTGTGACGTGTGATATGGGGTGTGTTGGCAAAGACTTAGCGGGAAACGAATATGCTGTTAGTATTGCAGCTAAAGATAGTGGTGGGCCTTATAGTTATGAACTTACTACTAAATTAATTAAATTAGCTAAAGAGAATAATTTGAATTATGTTGTAGACATTTTTCCATTTTATGGTAGTGATGTTGGGGCCGCTTGGCGAGCAGGTGTTGATTGTAAAGGCGCTTTAATAGGCCCTGGAGTTGCAGCAAGTCATGGGATGGAGAGAACACATCTTAAAGCTATTATTGAAACAATGAAATTAATGTACTTATATTTGACAAAGTAAGGAATGATTTAAATGTATGATATTATTGTAGTTGGTGGTGGTCATGCTGGTTGCGAAGCATGTTTGGCGAGTGCAAATATGGGCCTTAAAACAATTTTAATTACCGGCAATTTAAATATGGTTGGTTCAATGCCATGTAATCCTTCAATTGGTGGACCAGCTAAAGGAGTTGTTGTGCGTGAGATAGATGCTTTAGGTGGTTATATGGGTAAGAATGCCGATTTATGCCAAATTCAAACCAAATTACTAAATTCATCTAAAGGACCAGCTGTTTGGGCTTTAAGGTTTCAGGAAGATAAATTGCTATATGTTAGAGAAATGAAAAAACATCTAGAAAATACGGAAAATCTTACATTAATTGAGGCAATTGTTGAAAAACTAATCATTGAAGACATGACAGTTAAAGGTGTTATTTTAGAAAATGGTAAAGAAATTAAAGCTAAAAAAGTTATTCTAACAACAGGCACATACCTTAATAGTAGAATTTTGCGTGGAAAGGTTGTAACTCCTGAAGGGCCTGATAATCAAAGAACTAGCTATGGTTTATCTAAACAATTGAATGATTTAGGCTTTGAGATTGAAAGACTTAAGACAGGAACTCCAGCACGTATCTATACTAATACGATTAATTTTTCAGTCACAAAAATAGAACCAGGTGATAAAGAAATGCGCCACTTCAGTTTTGATCCAGGATATGATTCTATTTTAAATGTTAATATCCCTTGTTATTTAACATACACTGATAAAAATTTGCATAATTATATACTAGAGCATTTATCAGACAGTGCAATGTATGGTGGGGTAGCTGAAGGGGTAGGTCCACGTTATTGTCCGTCTATTGAAGATAAGATTGTTAGATTTAAAGATAAAGATCGACATCAAATTTTTTTTGAACCAGAAAGTTTGGAACTTGATGAAACCTAT
Source organism: uncultured Acholeplasmatales bacterium (assembly GCA_944324795.1). Classification (GTDB taxonomy): domain Bacteria; phylum Bacillota_I; class Bacilli_A; order Acholeplasmatales; family Anaeroplasmataceae; genus CALUXS01. Next base: position 2,631 of record CALUXR010000044.1, on the reverse strand, counting down.
ATTCAAGGTTTTTCAACTTCTATGTCGCAAGAAGTCCAAGATAAAATGTTGCATATGCTTAAAGGATTAGAAAATTGTAAGGTTAAGAGATATGCCTATGCGATAGAATATGATGCTATTAACCCATTAAATATTTATCCAACTTTAGAAACAAAAATTATTAAAGGTTTGTATACGGCTGGTCAAATAAACGGAACATCAGGCTATGAAGAAGCGGCTGGTCAAGGTCTTATAGCAGGTATTAATGCTAGCAGTAGCATTCTTGATAAGAAACCTTTAATATTAAAACGCGATGAAGCCTATATTGGGGTTATGATTGATGATTTAGTTACTAAGGGCACACGCGAACCATATCGTCTTTTAACTTCTAGAGCAGAATATCGTCTATTATTACGTCATGATAATGCTGATTTGCGGTTAAGAGAGTATGGCTATTATTATGGGTTGATTAATGAGGAAAAGTACAATAGATTTTTAGCTAAAAAAGCTAATATTAGTACCTATTATCAAAGATTTAAAGAAAATAAAATAAAGTTAGATTATATTAATAATTTTTTAACTTTGAAAAATATAGAACCTATTAAAGAATCAACCACTATCTATAATCTACTAAAAAGACCGGATATAAGTTATAAAGATATCTTGAAAATTTGTGAAGATAATAAATTATATTTAGATTTAAAAGAAGTATCTTATGAGGTCTTAGAACAAATTGAAATTAGCATTAAATATGAAGGCTATATCGCTAAAACCTTAACTCAAGCTCAAAAAATGCATATTTATGAAGATAAAAAAATCCCTAATGATATTAATTATGATAAAATTGGAAATATTGCTTTAGAAGCTAGAGAAAAGTTGAAAAAAATTAAGCCTCAAACTATTGGTCAGGCAACAAGGATAAGCGGTGTAAATCCTGCTGATATAAGTGTATTAATTGTATATATTGAGGGAAATTATGGAAACATACATTAGAGAATTACTGCCTAATGCTACAGATGAGCAATTTCACAAATTGAAAAAGTTTTATGAGAAATTAATTGCTGTTAATAAAGTTATGAATTTAACAACTATAACCAGTCATGATGAAGTATATATTAAACATTTTTATGATTCTTTATTATTAACTAAGGTAATGGATTTTACTGGTAAAAGTTTGTGCGACGTTGGTTCAGGAGCAGGATTTCCAGGAATTCCACTAGCTATTTTTACTAGTTCTAATGTTGTGATTATTGATGCTTTACAAAAAAGAATTAATTTTTTGAATGAAATTATTTCGATATTAAATTTGACAAATGTAGAGGCTTTACACACACGAGCAGAAGAATATGTGAACGTAAAAAGAGAAAGTTTTGATATTGTGACAGCAAGGGCTGTTGCTAGATTAAATATTTTGGCTGAATTGTGTTTACCCCTTGTTCGAGTTGGTGGCTATTTCATAGCTATGAAGGGAAATGACGATTTGGAAGCTATGGAAGCTAACAATGCAATATTTTTATTAGGAGCTAAATTAATCGAAACTTTTAAATTTGATTTACCTGAAAACTTTGGTACTAGAAATATATACCTTTATCAAAAAATAAAAAGCACTCCAAAGAGGTACCCTAGAATATTTTCTAAAATTAAAAATAAGCCACTATAATAATTATAGGAGTGTCACATTTAAATAAATTTAATTGGTTTAAGGAGTTAGATTTTTAGGCTTGATTAGTTGATAATGAAAAAAGATATAGAGGGCTTGAATATTATAAATGTTAATTTTAAATTAATATTAGATATTATCAAGCCCTACTATTAAATTAATATTAATAAGGTTATATCACAATAAGGAAGGAGTAAAGGCATAGTCAATATATAGAAATTGATTAAGCTAACATTGTATGTATAAAATAAACCAAATTGTTTTTACAAAAAAGAATCACGTTTGTGGCTCTAATAAATGGAAAGTTGTTAGAGTTGGAGTAGATATTAAATTGGAATGTTTAGGTTGTAAAAGGGTAATAATGATTTCCTCGTATGATCTTGATAAAAAAATAAAACCTATATTAAGCAAAAAAGAGTTGACTTTTTTAAAAGAATATAATGAAGAACACGATAGAGAAATAGCTGATATAAATGATGATGTAAAGTAAAAATGAAAGAAAAGATTTGAATGTTAGTAAAGTGAGAAAACAATTAATAAAAAAATCCTATTTTTTTACAAATGTACAAAAAGTGTTTTAATTATAACTAAGTGCAAAACAATAAGTTCTATTAAGGTGCAACTTCACAAAGCGGAATTTGCTTTTACAATTAAGATAATTAAAAAATGTAAAAAAAATAAAAAATAATGCTTGATTTTGTGTAATGTTTGTAGTATCATATGAAAGCACTCGGCGAGATGTCAATATTCTAGTATGGTTGGGTAGCGAAGAGGCTAAACGCGGCAGACTGTAAATCTGCTCCCTAAGGGTTCGGCGGTTCGAAACCGTCCCCAACCACCATTAAAAATAAAAAAATTTTTGTTGACATAAAAATCGCGTTGTGATATACTAAACAACGGCTGATTTGAAAAGCTGACAAATTTAATCTTTGAAAACTATATATGACGAAGCGTGTCGAAATTAAAAAACAAAAGACAATTTCGATAAGAAG
>CALUXR010000043.1 GCA_944324795.1 uncultured Acholeplasmatales bacterium | reverse complement strand
AAAAATTAACAACACTATAAAATCAAAAAAACGTGGTAATTGCCACGTTTTTTCTATAAAACTGTCGAAAACGAGATATTATTTAATGTATAAATATTATACACTTTTTAATTAATTTGACAATAAAATTACTATTTTGTAATCTTTATTATTGATGGATGGCTTGCTAGTAAAGTTTTAATACCATATGGAACTTTAAATGCTATTTTAATATAATTGCCATCAACACTAACCACAACGCCATCACCAAAAATTTTATGATTAATTTTATCTCCAAGTTTAAATATAACCTTATTATCAACTTGTTCTTTTTCTACTATTTCTTTAGTATTAACACTTATAACTTTCTTTTTTATATTTCCTAATAATCCCATTTCCCTTATAAAGCGACTAGGAGGATTAGATTCGTAATGACCATACATCAATCTATTTTTACAAGACGTTAAATATAATCTTTCTTCAGCCCTTGTAATACCAACATAACAAATGCGTCTTTCTTCTTCTAAATCGCTAGGACTAAAGGTATTGCCACTTGGGAATATTCCTTCTTCCATCGCCACCATAAAAACAACTTTAAATTCTAAACCTTTAGCTTGATGAAAACTCATCAATTTAACTACTTCATCATTATCTGATTTATCATCTGTATTAGTTCTTAAACTTAAATCTAATAATAAATTAGCTAAAATATTACTATTATTTCCTTCATATGTATCTTTTGCTTCATCTAAAACCGACTTAAATTCATTAACATTTTCAATTCTATCTTCTTCATCATTTGCCTTTAAATAATCTAAATACATTGTTTTTTCTAAAACTAAATCATAAAAATCACAAATTGATATTTCATCTACTTTTGTTTTCAAATCTAAAATCATTTCTTTAAATTTAGTTAAATTATTATTAGCTATTAAATCGATAGCTTTAAATAAAGATATTTTATTTAAACTTGCTAATTTATCTAATTTTTCTAAAGTAGTACCACCTATTTTTCTTTTAGGTTCATTAACTATTCTTAAAAAAGATAAATTATCATCATTATTTAAAATAAGTCTTAAATAAGCAATCATATCTTTAATTTCTTTACGAGCAAAGAAAGAAAAACCACCATATATAACATAAGGTATTTGATTTTTAATAAAAACATCTTCAAAATTACGTGATATATAATTAGCTCTATACATTATAGCGAAATCTTTATAGCTATAACCTTTATCTAATAATTCCTTGATTTTATTTAAAACAAATAAGGTTTCTTCATAACTAGTTGAGGTTTCATAATAATATGGTTTAATAGAATCAATTTTACTAGTATATAAATTTTTTTCAACGCGATCCGTATTATTTTTAATAACTTTATTAGCTAAATCAAGGATAGCTTTACTAGAACGATAATTTTCTTCTAATAAAATTAATTTAGTAAAAGGAAAAACTTCTCTAAATCTTTTAACATTAGTAACTAATGCCCCTCTAAATGAATATATTGATTGATCTTCATCACCAACAACAAAAATGTTTTGATGCTTAGCTGCAAGTAGACAAATAAGTTCAAATTGAACTTTATTTGTATCTTGAAATTCGTCTACTAATATATAATTAAACTTATCTTGATATTTATATAAAATATCACGTTCTTTTTTAAATATTTCAACTGTTTTTAAAATTAAATCATCAAAATCAAAAGCATTATTATTAGCTAAATATTCATTATATTCTTTATAAACTTCAGTAAATATTTGCATTTTATAAGGATCAGCTAACTGAAAATCTGGCATATTTTTAGAATTAGATATCCATGTTTTAAAAACTTGTGGTTTAATATCATCTTTATATGATTTATTTTTTAAAACATTTTTAACAGCTTTCAAACTATCTTCATCATCTAAAATTTGAAAATTTGCTGTATACATCCCACCGATATGTTTAGCTTCAACTCTTAAAAAGCGAGCACAAAAACTATGAAATGTCGAAACCCACATAAATTTAGTATCAATTCCTAATAAATTAGTTATTCTTTCTTTCATTTCTAATGCAGCTTTATTAGTAAAAGTTACAGCTAATATATTAAATGGATTAATCCCTATTTCTTTAATTAAATATGCTATTCTTCTAGTTAAAACTCTTGTCTTACCAGAACCAGCCCCAGCCATAACCATAACCGGACCTTCTGTAGCTAATACCGCTTCTTTTTGTCTTTCATTTAAATCTTCAAGCAAATTCATATTATTCACCTATAAATTCTTCATAAGTTGTATACTTATCAATTATTTTACCATCTGTTGTAAATGCAATAATTCGATTCGCTACCGTTTCTAGTAATTCAGCGTCATGACTAGAAAAAATAATATTACCTTTATAAGCTAAAAGACCGTTATTTAAAGCTGTGATAGATTCTAAATCTAGGTGATTTGTAGGGTCTTCTAATAACAATACATTTGGTCCTTCTAACATTAATTTAGCTAAATTACACCTAATCTTTTCTCCACCAGATAAAACATTAGCTTGTTTTAAACTTTCTTCACCACTAAATAACATTCTACCAAGCCAACTTCTAATAAATGTTTCTGATTTTTCATCTTTAGAAAATTGTCTTAACCAATCAACTAAATTTAAATTTGTATTAAATAATTCTTTATTATCTTGAAGTAAACTTCCAACTTCAGTTGTAATTCCCCATTTAAAAGTTCCCATATAGTCTTTATCTTTACCTAAAAGAATATTGAATAAGGCTTCAATAATTTGTGAATTTTCGGCTAATAGTGCGATTTTATCATTTTTATTAACACTGAAAGTTAAATTTTCAAATAAACCTTTTTTACTTAATTTTTCAACAAATAAAATATCATTACCAACTTCTCTATTAGGCTTAAAACCAACAAATGGATATCTTCTTGATGATGGCTCTAAATTGTTTAATTCAATTTTATCTAATAATTTTTTTCTTGATGTTGCTTGTCTAGATTTAGATTTATTAGCACTAAAACGCATAATAAATTCTTTTAATTCTTTCATTTTTTGTTCAGCTTTTTTATTTTGATCTTTCATTTGATTTAATAAAAGTTGACTAGATTCATACCAAAATTCATAATTACCAACATACAATTTAATTTTTCCATAATCAACATCACAAATATGTGTACAAACATTATTTAAGAAATGTCTATCATGTGATACTACTAATACTGTATTAGGAAAATTTAATAAGAAATTTTCTAACCATCTAACTGCTTTATAATCTAAATTATTAGTTGGTTCATCTAGTAATAAAACATCAGGATTACCAAATAATGCTTGAGCAAGTAAAACTTTAACTTTTATTTTTGCATCTAAATTAGCCATTTGTTCATAAAATAATTCGCTAGGAACCCCAAGACCAGCTAGTAAAGTTTCTGCATTAGCTTCAGCTTCCCAACCACCTAGATTAGCGAATTCACCTTCTAATTCTGCTAAAATTAAACCATCTTCATCAGTAAAATTTTCTTTTATATAATATTTTTCTTTTTCTTCTTTAATACGCATCAATTCTTTATGACCTAATAAAACTGTATCTACAACATTATAATTATTAAATTTATTTTGGTCTTGAGCTAAAATTGACATTCTTTCTTTCGGATCAAGATATACTTCTCCATTAGTTGGTTCTATTTCATGAGCTAATAATTTTAAAAAAGTTGATTTTCCAGCACCATTAGCGCCAATTATGCCATAACAATTACCATTAGTAAATGTTAAATTTACATCTTTAAATAATGTGCGACTACCATATTGTAGCCCTAAATTTACAACTTGTAACATCGTATCAACCTACTTTCAAAACTCCATGAAATTATATCATAAACTTATCTCTTAAACAACTTTAAATAATAGAAAATCTATGGTATAATAACTTTGGAGGTTGATATAATGAAAATTAGAGCCAAATTAATAAATGAAAGGCAATTAGAATTATTAGAAGATGCTAAAAAAGGAGATATTATTGATTTAAATGAATTAGTTGAAGTTGATTTAAGTTTCTTAAATAATAAAATTAATAGCGAAGCTACTTCTTTATATCAAAAAAATATTGATGCTCAATATGAATTAAAAGTTAAAGAATTAAATAATGATAAAATTAGTGCTTTAAAAGATTTAGAAAGTAAGAAAAATAAAGAAATTTATGATTTAAATAATAAAATTATAAATCTTAATAAAGATAATGAATTTAATCTTAATAAGATTAAATTAGAAATTAAAAATGAATATGAAAAACAAATTATTGAATTAAAAAATAAAATAAATAATAAAGATTTCGAAAAAGATAATGCTTTAAAAGAATTAGAAAATATAAAAAATAAAGAAATTTATGATTTAAATAATAAAATTATAAATCTTAATAAAGATAATGAATTTAATCTTAATAAGATTAAATTAGACATTAAAAATGAATATGAAAAACAAATCATTGAATTAAAAAATGATCTAAATAATAAAGATAAAGATTTCTTATTAGAAAAAACAAAATTAATTAATGATCATGATTCTAAGATAAAAGAATTAGAGGGTACAATTGATAATTTAAAACTAGCAAAATCAAGTTTAAATGTTAAAAAATTAGGGGAAGAATTAGAAAAATGGTGTTATGAAGAATATCAAAATTATCAAATATCTGGGTTTAAAAATTGTACATTCTTAAAAGATAATGAGGCTATTAAAGAAGATGGGGATAATAAAGGTAGTAAGGCAGATTATATCTTTAAGGTATATTTAGATGATAAATATACAACTGTTTTATCTAGTGTTTGTTGTGAAATGAAAAATGAAGATCCAAATAGTATAAATAAAAAGAAAAATAGCGACCATTATAAAAAACTTGATGCTGACCGCAACAAAAAAGGTTGTGAATACGCCCTTTTAGTCTCTGAACTTGAATGGGACAGCACTAATGATTCACCTATTAAAGTTATTCCAGACTATCCAAAAATGTATTTAGTTCGCCCACCTTATTTTATTTCTTTTTTAGGTATTATTTATAGTTTAGCTTTAAAATATCAAGATATTTTACTTGCTAAAGATAAAGAAGATTTAGAATTAAAAGATAAACAAACATTAATTGATGATTTTAATGATTTAATTAATTCTTATATTAATAAACCAATTGAAACATTAAATAAAAAAATAGAAGATATATTAAATAATTCCCAAGCTATAACTAAAGCAAATCAAAAAATTATTGATATTTGTAATGAAATTATTATTAAGACTATTAATACAATTAAAGAAAAAATAAGTACTTTGGAAATAAAAAAATTACCTACTTTATATAAAAAAGTAGATAAAATTAATAAAGAAACAATTTAAAATGAAAATTCTAATCACTGGTTTTGAACCATTTTCAAATAATAAAATAAATCCTTCTGAATTAGTAATTAATGAATTAAGAAAAGATTATGATGTCTTATTATTACCTGTAAGTTATCATAAGGCTCCTATTATATTAAATAATACAATTAATAAAATTAAACCAGATATTATTATTTCTTTAGGTCTTGCAAGTAATAGAGATAAAATAAGTTTAGAATTAATTGGTATCAATTATATGGGTAGTAATATTTCTGATAATGATGGGATTTTAATTAAAGGGCAAAAAATTAATGATGATTTAGATGATGGACTTATTACTAATTTTAATTTAAATAAATTGTTAGATAAATTAAAAGAAGCTAATATAGATTGTTCTCTATCTACTTCTGCTGGTACTTATATATGTAATTTAGTATATTTTACATCTTTAAATTATACTAAAAATTCTTTATTTATTCATTTACCAAATCTCTTATATTCAAATATAGAAAGTGATGTTAAAGCTTTAGAAATTATAATAAAAAATCTATTAGAAAGCTAAAAGAGGGTTAATACCCTCTTTTTAATATCTTAATGGTCTAGTTGATGCAAGTTTATCTAGGCTATTTAAATAATTCATATCACTGTCACTAATTTCAAAATCAAAATCTAAATTATCATAAATTCTTTCTCTATGAACTGATTTAGGTAAAGGCAATGTATTATTTTGAATACAAAATCTTAAACAAATCTTAGGAATTGTAGTATTATATTTTTTGGCTATTTCTTCTAATTTTGAATTAGCTAATAATTCTCCTGTCGCAAAAGGACTATAAGCTTCTATTAAAATATCATTATCTTGACAATATTTTGTTAATTCTTTTTGAGTATTACCAATAAAATATCTAATTTGATTAACCATTGGCTTAAAACCTGTTGCTTCAGTTATATTTTTAATATTATCAATACTAAAATTAGAAACACCAATCGCTTTAATTAATCCCTTATTATAAAGATTAATCATAGCTTGCCATGCTTCAATATTACCATCATCACAATTTTGTCCTACATTTGACCAAGGCCACGGAGCATGAATTAAATATAGGTCAATATAATTTAAATCAAGAGCTTTCAAAGATTCTTCAAAAGATTTTAAAGCTCCATTATAATCCTTAACATCTGATGGAAGTTTTGTAGTAACAAAAATATCTTCTCTTTTAATCCCACTATCTTTAATAGCTTTTCCAACACTTTCTTCATTTTCGTAGACATAGGCAGTATCAATATGGCGATAACCTGCTTCAAGAGCCCACTTAACAGAGTTATAGGCTTCATCTCCATCTTTAACTTGCCATGTACCAAATCCAACAGCCGGAATTAGTAAGCCATTATTTAATTTAAAATTTAAATCTCTTACAAGCATAGTCTTGCCTCCTATAAAAATTATATAATATATAATTTAATAAATAAATACCTTTATTATAAATTAAATAAAAGGTAAATTATATTGATTAACATAAATATCAACATAATCAATTTCTCATTATTTATGTCTATGAATTAATTTTATTTAAACTAAATATAAAAAAAGAAGACCTAAGTCTTCTTTCAGACTGTTGACAAACTATTATTGTCAGCAGTTTTTTTTGTTTTTAGTAATTAATAATTTTTATAATAAGATAT
>CALUXR010000042.1 GCA_944324795.1 uncultured Acholeplasmatales bacterium | reverse complement strand
TTGTACATTTTAATAATTAAGTAATATTTAATAATTATAAATTGTACATTCTTATATTAGCCGATTTGTACATTTTTATATTGACATTAACAACTATTGAATTCAAGTATTTGTCAAATTCTTGTCTAGTGTATTCTGCATAAGGAATTTCAGCATTCATAGCATTAATTATTTGTAATAAATCATTAATTGTTTGGTTATCTAAAGTTAATTTGTTTGTCTTATCAAATGATAAAACTTCGTCATTTCTTAAAACTCTTACCTTATTTGGTGAGTCGGTAATACACATACTAGTATTTAAAGCTTTAATTATTCTTTCAGCTGAAAGAGAATAATTCATTCTTAATTGAAGCATTCTTATAAGTAGTAAAGAAATAAAACAAATCAAGAAATGACCTTCTATATGTTTTTGAGTTCTAACAAAAATAGGTCTAACCTCAAGTTGGGATTTCGTTATTCTAAAACTTTCTTCAATCCTCCATAAGCCACTATATGTTTCTAATATTTTGGAGTAATCAAAGTCTAATTCGGAAGTAATAATTGCGAAATATCCATCAAATTTAGCATCTTCTTTAGCTTTTTCGCAATCTACAGTTTTGTAAACCATATCTGCAATTTCACCGTTTTTAGTTGTATAAAGCTCTTTTAAATATTCATCATAAGCATGTTTAATAGTAAAAGCATTATTACCAAGTGATTTTAAAGCTCTATCAAGTTTATCATTTCTTTTCCTAGCAGCCATTAGTGCATCCTCATATTTCCAATATATGAGAACTTTTCTTTGTCTTTTGATTTTGTTTCCCTCTTTATCAGTAGCATCATAATCTTCAATAAATGTTTTATACTTAAATGTTTTAGAAGAATTATAAGTATAACCATTTTCATCAAACATTATTTCATGATATCTTTTCCCTTTTTACCTTTTAATATTTGACTGAAAACAAATCCATTACCAGTATTAATCAAGTAATCAATATTCTTAGAAGAATTCATTCCTTTATCAGCAACAGCTATAATCTTTTTTAAATTGTAATTTTCTTTAATTTTGTTCATAGTAGGCTGAATTGTTAATGAATCAGAAGTATTACCAGGGAATATACTCATACATACAGGTAATGAATTTTCATCCATAAATAGTCCAAATTGAATAATTGGATCAGTCTTGTGTTCTTTAGATGCTCCTCGTTGTCTTAATCCTCCGGCTTCATCTGGAAAATCCACTTCGCAATAATAATTAGTAACATCATAAAATCCATAATCAAAGTTTCTTCCAATTAGTTTAACTACTCTATCATTAATATATTTTTGTAAATCAGTATTCAAATCACTAAATTTATCTAAAGAACGATAAACATCACTAAGTTTAAACTCTACACTTTCACCATAAAAGTTTCTTATAGTTTGTGTAGTGTGTCTTTTTGAAGCTGGATTTAAAATTCTTTGTATAGCAAAATACTTTAATATGGAATTCAAATCATAATCACCTTTGAAATTAACCTTATTAAAGAATTCATCAAGTTTAAGAGAATCGTAAATGGCTGACAAAAATTTATAGCCATAGTTATATTTAATTGAATTATCATCTTCAAAAAATTTTTTCCTAGTATTCTTTTTTAAAAGAAGTTTATTTTTCTTATAATCCTCATCAAATTTCTTGACTGAAGCAATGAATTCATCTTGATTAGTTTGATCTTCAAGATACCCAAAATCTTTAATTGTTTTTTGTTTGATTTTACCATCAACTCTATAACCTTCAACGACTCGAACTTGAGTTTTAATACCATCTTTTCTTTTATGCTTATCATATCTAATCACAAAAAAACACCACCAATCATTCTAAATATATTATAGCATAACGCAATAAAATGAAGAAAAAAGTGAGAAAATATACGCATTTTAGCATTTTTCTCACTTTATAGCATAACAACTGTAAAACTCAGGTTTTAGGTTCTTTTTTTTGATGACTAGTTAAAAAAGCATAGTTAATTATGGTATAATAATACTATATAAAATTTTGGGAGGTTTGTTTGATGAATTTATATGAATATGAAAAAGTAAAGGATTATACGTATTTAGAGTATTGTAATTATTTGCAAAAGAAGTATGGAATTGGATTAGCCCATATTTTACTAAGAGTTGGGGCAAAACTAAAAAATGTACAAGAACAAAAGAAGGTCTTATTGCTCATCATAATTACGAAGATCATGCGATATTATTAGCTGACACTGAATGTGGCAAAAGAAATCCATACGAATGGCAATTACCAGAGAATATAGTTTATTGTGACTATTTAGAACATTTATTATTACATATATTAATTTGTGAAGGTCCATCTAAAAATAAAAATGATCTTGAAGTGGTCGGAATCGGCGGAGTAACAAATTTTTAGTACCAGAATTAAATGATTTATATTCAGGATGGATTACGAAGCAAGAATGGAGAGCAAATTGTCATAGTAGAGTGGTAAATGATAAAGAAGTGTATTTGATTTTATTGAAAAGATTTAAATCTAACTGTTCAAATAATATTTTTTATACAAAAGATTGCTTACTGACAAGTTTTAATGAAAAATATGGCTTATGGTCGAAGAATAATAATAAAACATTATTCAAAGAAATTGAGCAACTATAAGTTATTGAGGTAAGAAGATGAAAAGATTAGATTATAGTAGTAAAGTTATGGAAGAATTCGCAATAAGGGTGATATCAAAAGCTTATGATTCCAAATATTCAAAGTATATATGGCATGATAAGGATGATGATTTTGATTTTACAAGTCCAGATGACCAAGTCGCTCTTGAAGTAGCAACTATTTTACCTAAAAACATAAGAAATGCTATTGAATATGAACAAGCTATTGATAAAGGAAAAAAACCTGATCCAGCTAAAGTTTATAATTCTAAAGTGGATGATGATGGAGAACTATTATTTTATTATGGTGGTTCTATGGAAGAGATAGGAAAATCAATAAATAAAATGATTGAAAAAAAAGAGAACAAAAGAAAGAAAAGAGCCAAAAAATACAATTTATATGAACTGTGTCTATGTATTGATGATGGAGGCCTATTTAACAATAAACTTAATTTTGATTTCATAATTAGAAGTGGAATACTAAAAATAACAGAATTTTCAAAATTATTTCTAATAACATCATCAAATTTTTTTGTTATAAGTGATGATTTAATAGTAGAATATGCAAGAAAAATATAGTTGTAAGTTTCAATTTGATATACTTTCAAAGATTGAGAAAGAAAAACATATATAAAGATTTAATTTACAATAGTGTTTTTTAGTTTCATTAACAAATTTTAACTTCATAATAAAAACCCCTAAGTCTTTCCAATTTTACTTGGTCTAACTTATGGGGTTCACTATATACATTTTCAGTTTTTTTAATTACATTAAACATTGTTTTTTTATAACAAACAACAGAATTTAACCTTAACCATTCTGTATCTTCAGTAAATTCATTACTATCAATTCTAAAAAATTCTCTTTTTTCTACTTGATTGTGATTCTTTTCTAATTCCATTTTAAAATAATTTTTATCATCTTTTTTGATTTCATCTAATTTAGAAGAAAATAATTTATTAGCACTATCATAAAAATCATTATGATTAGCTTTTAAAGCTAAAACATAATCTCCTTTATTTTTAATAATAATTTCTACAGTTTTCTTTTGTGTGTTCATAGCATCAGCAGTAACAATTTTATTTTTTAAATCTAATCCAGAAAGTACTTCTTGAGCAACGGGTATTTCATTTGTTTTTTCATCAATAGCCACACTTTTAATACACATTTGATCAGAAACATCCCAAAAATGCATAATTTGATTATTAGCTATCGCTTCAGTGGCCTCATATTTTCTTCCACTACCTTTAATTTGTTTACCATCAATAGCTAATATATTTAATCCATCTTTTGTTTCATCGATATTGTTATGCACAACTAGTTTTATACATTCTTTTAAGAAACTTATGACGGTCTTTTCTAATGTAAGAGAATTAATAAGGGAAAAGACCCTCATGAAAGTATCATGACTTGGAATAGTATCAGGATAATCTAAGTATTTTTCTAGAGTTTCTTTTCTATCATTAGTAAAATCAGCTATTTCCTGCCAAGTTTCTCTCTCATCAAAAATAGCTAAAAATGCTATAACTACAATAAATTTTGTTGAATATTTACATTTGTATGGTACTCTTAGATCTGTTACTTGATTAAATAAATTAATAAATTCTCTTAATCTTTTACCATCATCTATAAATGTATTAGTTATAAATAAAAGGTTAAACTTTTCTAATAATTGTTTATAACTTTTTATAGCATAATTAATCTTTGACATATATTTTCACCTCAAAATTATATTTTTTAAATATTTCATTTGCCATCTCATTATAGTTAGACAAATAAAATCTTTTATTAATCTTAACTAAGTAAAGAGTTGATAGCGTATTTCTCAATGTTTCATAGTCATAATCAATATTATTAATAGTAGAATCAATCATTTTAGTTACTCTTTTAATCTCAGTTTTAACTTTTTCAATATTCAAATCATCAAAAGAATATTTAGAATAAAATAAAGATAAAGCAACATTATCCAATTTAACAAAAGAAATATTAAAGTATTCAGTAAAAGCAAATAGCATAATACTATCAGCATATTTTTTATTAAGCTTTTTTTGGCCTTTATAAATATTTTCTGTTAATAGGTAGATAAAATAATAAAAACCATACTCATAGACTACGATATTAGAAGAAACCGTGCCTTTAGAAGGAATTAAACCATCTTTATCAGTTACTTTACCGATATAACCATCTGAAATACGAACATTTTTACCATTAATACGTTCACAATGAGCTTTATATACATAATAATTGTCACCAACTTTATTTACATAAACTCCTTTAGTTTTATATTTGATGTTGGCGCTAAAATAAGAATGTACAATTTTCTATTGACATTAACATTTAGTTAACCACATTGTTAAATGCTAGAAAGTGATTTTATAATCCGAAAAAAAGTACCACTTTACATTATTTAAATCCCCTTTATATGCAAATTTATAATTTTTACATATAATGTGGAAAAATATTTTTTATTCACTCATATAATGTGTAAAAATAAGTAGATTTTGCTATTTTTTTGTGTTAAAATATTTTTGAGGTGAGTATATTTATGTATTTAAAAAGAAAAATTGATTGTTTTTTAAAACAATGGAAGGAAGATAAAGAACATAAACCACTTATAGTAAAAGGGGCTAGACAAGTCGGTAAAACGGAATCTATACTTCATTTTGCCAAAGAAAATTATTCTAATATAATATATATTAATTTTGCATTAGAAAAAAAATATACAAAAATCCTTGATGATGGCTATGATGTTGACTCAATAATTAAAAATATTACATTAGTAAATTCCAGTATAGACTTCCAGGAACGAGAAACAATAATAATATTTGATGAGATTCAAGAATATCCAGATATTGCAACAACTTTAAAGTCGTTTAAAATAGATGGAAGATATGATGTAATTTGTAGTGGATCTATGCTTGGTATTAATTATAATAGAATCCATAGCAATAGCGTTGGCTATAAAACAGATTACGAAATGTATTCACTAGACTTTGAAGAATTTTTATGGGCTAAAGGTTACAATGAAGGAAATATAAAGGATATATTTAATCATATGGTGGAATTAAAACCATTTAGTGATAATCAATTAAGAGTCTATAAAAGTCTATTCCTAGACTATTGTGTATTAGGTGGTATGCCAGATGTAGTAAGAACATATATTACTACTAAATCTTTTACAAACACTTTAAATATTCAAAGGCAGATAATGCTAGATTATGAAGAGGATGTTAGAAAATATGCAATTGGTTTGGATCAAACAAAAATTTTAAGTGTATATCGAAGTGTTCCATCACAATTAGGTAAAGAAAATAAAAAATTTCAATTTAATAAAATAGCAAAAAATGCTCGTTCAAGAGAATATTCTGGCTGTATAGATTGGTTGATAGATGCAAGAGTAGTTATGCAATGTAATTGTTTGTTATATCCTGAATTACCACTAAAAGGAAATACAGATGAATCAAAATATAAGTTGTATTATCCAGACACAGGACTTCTTGTAGCGAGTCTTGATGATGAAGCACAAGAAGATTTAAGAATGAATAAGAATCTCGGGGTTTACAAAGGCGCATTATATGAAAATTTCGTGGCCGAAGCATTCTTAAAACAAGGTTTAGGATTATTTTATTACAAAAAAGATAATTCGACATTAGAAGAAGATTTTTTTGCTAGAACTAAAGATAGTTTAGTTCCAATTGAAGTTAAATCAAATTCCAATAAATCAAAATCATTAAGTTCATTAATAAAAAATGAAAATTATCATGACATAAATTTCGGAATTAAATTGGGTGATTTCAATGTGGGATTAGCCAATAATATTTATACATTTCCATATTTTTGTTCCTTCTTAATAAAAGAATTTTTAAAATCCAAATAGTTATAATTTTATTAATTTATAAGGAAAATTAATAGATATGAATGTGAAAGAAATGAAAAAAATTATGGATGAATTTGATTATTTATATGAAGATTGTATGATGACAGAAAACATTGAAATTAAGAAAACATTTGTAGCAAGGGATATGGCATTTATTTAAAAAATCAAATACCCAGACAATGAAAATGATGATAAAGATAATCCTTTTGACTTGATGTATGAAAAGTCTTTAGCTACTCATCAGAAACTTGCAATGATGTCATTTGCAAAAAGTAAATTTATAAAATGTAAGAATGACTTTGAAAGTATACAAATATGGATTTTCCAATATTTGGTGGAATGGCTAAAACACAGATGTTATTCTATTTTGAAAGCATGATAATATTTGCTAGAAATGCAGCATATGTGTATGGAGATATACTTTTCAATATAAGAATAGAAGTTTCAATAAGTTAATAAAGAAAGTTAGGACATCTAATGATAGTTTGTTTCAAGATTTAAAAAAATATTTAGAAAGTGATAATAGTGTTGTTAGATTATTGTGTGGTGATGAAAAAGGAAGAGCATTAAGAGATGTTATTATTCATCAAGCAAATGTTAGAATGAATTATTATGAATATTAGGAAACTCAGAAAAAGAACATTTGTTTTTAGAGTTGAAAGGTAAACCTGAAATTGATATAGATTTATTTGTTGAAATTTTTATTTATAATGTTTTAGATCTTTTTACAAAGTGAACGTTTGTTGTCAAAAAAAGCTAAATGATAAAACGTAATTAAAATCGCATTTATGTAAATTTCATAATAAATTTCAAAATCTTAATTTGTATGATTAGTGTTAAGTTATGAAGTGTGAATAAAAAATAGTTTTTTCAGTCATGCTTAAACATATCCTTCGTGTATGTTAGTGGAAATAGATTGAATATATCTAGTTTATTTGAAACCACAACAATGTTTAAATTTAGTCTTTTTAATTTAACCATGCATGTAGAGGCGGTCGCAAGTCTCTTGTACAATGAAACTAGTCAACCTTCTAAATAAATTTAGTCCTATTAATAATAAAAAGGTAAAAAATAATAAGTTCAACTCTCCACACTTATCTTCACTAGAGTTAATTATCGCGACACCATTTTCTATGCAGAAGGTATATTTGTAATGTGTGTTCACTTAAACTATAATAACAAGAGTAAGTCGTAGAAATACGGTAAGCGTGTAAAATACAACGTACGATAAAAAAGGGATTACCATTTTATTGGGTAATCCCTTTTTAAAATTGTATTC
>CALUXR010000041.1 GCA_944324795.1 uncultured Acholeplasmatales bacterium | reverse complement strand
CTTTTCTTTACACTTATTGTTTTAACAAACAAAAAAGACATATTCTTTTAAAAATATGCCTTTTTGTCAACAGTCTGGGCACTATTAGAACAAAATCTAGTAGTGCTTTTTTAATTTTAATTTATTTATAAAAATATGACTATACATTCAATATTAGCCGAATTGTACATTCTTATTTTAGCGCCAGCAATTGATATGTTTAACAAACCACGCAAACTTTTAATTAACAACAAGACCTCCGAGATTTGTTTAGCAACAATATAGTTTAACAAACCACGCAAACACTTCTAGTAATTCTGCTTCATTTAATATTATGTTTAGCAACAATATAGTTTAACAAACCACGCAAACTTGTTAGTCAAAGTAAATTGGAAAGTTATTGTTTAGCAACAATATAGTTTAACAAACCACGCAAACTGATTTTCGGCCATATAGGCAAAACAAGCAGTTTAGCAACAATATAGTTTAACAAACCACGCAAACATTCAGGTATTTTAATTTCACCATTTTTCAGTTTAGCAACAATATAGTTTAACAAACCACGCAAACTATTCTTCTATATTATTAATCAAACTATGGTTTAGCAACAATATAGTTTAACAAACCACGCAAACACCTCTTATCACAATACCACTTATCGACTAGTTTAGCAACAATATAGTTTAACAAACCACGCAAACTGTTTATGTTTGTTGTTTCCGCTTTTGTTTGTTTAGCAACAATATAGTTTAACAAACCACGCAAACAGAACTTTTAGATTGCTCTAAATCATATAAGTTTAGCAACAATATAGTTTAACAAACCACGCAAACAAATGGATTTAATTATTGTTATGACATTAAGTTTAGCAACAATATAGTTTAACAAACCACGCAAACATACCAACAAAATCACCAACGTATGATAAGTTTAGCAACAATATAGTTTAACAAACCACGCAAACAAAGATTTTGGAATATCATAAGTTTTAGTGTTTAGCAACAATATAGTTTAACAAACCACGCAAACCTAAAATCTTTATGGGGCAATAAAATTTTAGTTTAGCAACAATATAGTTTAACAAACCACGCAAACTAACAGCATATTTATCACCTGTGTACCAAGGTTTAGCAACAATATAGTTTAACAAACCACGCAAACAGTTCTAAAATTGATTTAAATGTTCTTTATGTTTAGCAACAATATAGTTTAACAAACCACGCAAACAAATATTTTTAAAAATTAACAATGGTCTTGTTTAGCAACAATATAGTTTAACAAACAACGCAAACTACTTTGCCAGAACTTTTACAGCATTCTAAGTTTAGCAACAATATAGTTTAACAAACCACGCAAACTGGCTACGGGGTTTACTTATGGTTTTGAAAGTTTAGCAACAATATAGTTTAACAAACCACGCAAACCAAGCACTTATGAGTTAGCATCTAAGATTGGTTTAGCAACAATATAGTTTAACAAACCACGCAAACTAACTATTTTTAACGATCGTAATAAAGCTTGTTTAGCAACAATATAGTTTAACAAACCACGCAAACTGTCAATACTTTTATTTTAAATATTTTTTTGTTTAGCAACAATATAGTTTAACAAACCACGCAAACCCATCAACTGTCATATAAACATTTAAACGGGTTTAGCAACAATATAGTTTAACAAACCACGCAAACTTGACTTTTAATTTAATTAGGTGTATAATTGTTTAGCAACAATATAGTTTAACAAACCACGCAAACCTCTAGCCATCTAGTGGCTTGCGTGAAATTCTATTATTTGTTAAAACCCTCTTATATTATACAACAATCTTCATCAATAACAAATATAATTTTGTTGTTGATTTTTTCGTATGGAGTAATTATTATATCTAATAAAATAATTTGTTTTATTAATAATTCTTCTTTAAATAATAAATATTCATCATTAGTCAATAAATTTGTTAAATTAAAAGTAATAAATATTTTGGGATGATTTATTAAATTTAATGTATTTATGAATGATAGAAACAATTCTATGAAACTCTTATTTTCTTCTTCATATTGAACATTAAATGATTGTAATAATTTAGGTAAATCAACTTCATCATATTCCATATCTACGTCTAATTGATTAGAGACTTCATTTAATAAATTATTTAAACTAGTAATAATTTTCAAATATTCATCTTCGTATTTATCTTTGATTGTTTTATTAATAAGTTTAAATAAATATGTTATATTTTTCTTTTCATTTGAAGTAACATCTAATGGCTGTTTAATTATACAACAATTGGTAGAACTACATTCAACAACACCATCTAATAAGACTATGGTTTCAAAGAAATTAGCGTATATTTTTCGATATAAAACTTGATTTCTTATCACTAAATTATTTATTCCATAATCTAATTCAAATTTATTATTAAAAATAACTAAATTGATCATATTATAATAACTCTCTTATCTGATGTTTCAACATCGGATGAAACATTCCCTAACAATATATCCATATTTGCAAATTGTTTTTCCGTAACTGTTAATAACATTATACTTCCTTCTTTAGGTTTATTAGCGTCTATAAATCTAACACAAGCTTCTGCTGATTGTGGTGTAATTGACATCTTAACAAAGACAGACTCTTGAATCCTATAAAATCCTAATTTAATTAATAATTTAACAAAAGAACGATAATCTTTTCTATTCTTCGATGTTAAAGTTGGTAAATCAAAAAACAATATTGTTCGCATATATCTATAACTCATACTCTATAAATTTAATTCTTTCTAAATCTCCTGATTTTAAATATAATAATAAACTTTCTACATATTCTTCTAATGCATTATCTAGAAAGATTATTCTATTATTAAATTTAACTTTCAATTCTAACATTTTAATATATTCTTCTTTATAATTATCTATATTAACTATACCATCTAATACATATTTATCAACTAATGGTCGTAGGGGCTCTATAAAATCACATGAAAGATTAAATGAATTTGATTCACCAATATGATGAATGCCTAATTCAGTATAATAGCCATAAATTTTAATTATTCTATTTATAGCAGATAGGATGATGGAATAGCCATAATCTAAATATATGTTTTCTTCACAATATTCACTTCTGCTAAAATCTTCGCCAAATAAAGTTTTAAAGTATATTTTAGCGGCTATTCCTTCACGATTAGTTTTATCATCTAATTCCACTTCATTTTTATATTGTTGAAGCACTAAATATTCATTATCAAAACCGGCATTTTTTAAATTTATAGCTTGATTATTTATTTTAGATTTAATTATTTTTTGCCAAAGAATATATTTAAAATCATCCTTAAAATTAATTTGTTCTTTAAACTTTCTATATGTATAATAATTGTTATAATAAGGCGTTATTTCACCATTTGGATTATGTTTTTCATCAGAAAAAATTATCTTTATTTTCTTTTTTAAACATTCAGAAATTAAAGCACATGTTAAACTAACTTGTGTGCTATTAATACAAATAATTTTAATTTCATCTAATAAGATTCTCTTTTCTTCTAATCCTTTATGAATAACCATATAATTAAGTGAGTAATCCAATTTACACCTTGAATTAATAATGATACTTCTAAAACTCACCTATTTGACCTCATATATAACTTTCTTTCTTAATCCTGTTATTGAATAAGATACTAATTTCGAATCTTGAATTAGTTTAATTCCCATTGTTAATACACCACTATTTTTTGACATGCCGATCCGTGTTAAATCAGCTGCTTTTCTTTCGTTAGTTTTTAATAATCCTAATAATTGATTAATAAAATATAATTTATTTTTATAGTCATCATTTTTAAATTGTTCACCTAATGTTTTAGGTAATTTTGAATAAATATTAACTATATTAGAAAATGCATAAATTTCTTTTCCAAACATTTCATGTAATTTATTATATAAATAATCTAAATCTTCTAACGAAATGGCTATAATACTTTGACCTTCAACTTTAGTTAAAATTACTTTATTCCTATCAAATTCTATAGAGTTATCTCTTTCTTTTTCTGAAATACTAAAATATTTGTCAATATTATGGATTATTCTAATACAATTATTATCAAAGTTTCGATCTTTAGCATTTTTTAAAATAAAAATAGTAGCCCCGTTAGCGACACCTGTAATATACGCCTTAGTTTTATCTTTTTCTATAACTATATTGGTTTTTATACAATCATTAATTATTTCATACTTATCATATAAGGTATTTAAATATTCTTCTATTTTTTTTAATGATGTGTCATACATTTTAGGTATTGGTTGTAATATTATTTGTTCATTTTGTTTTTTATCATATGTTTTAATTAAACAATATTTACCATATGATTGTTGTTTATAACCACCATATTTCTTAGGATCAAAAACATTACCATTTGGTGTATATTTCTTTAACTTAATCCCATTGCCACTATCATGAGGAATGATTGTAACTTGATGTATCATTTCTGTTGGTGAATACATTCTTGTTGTTTCTTGAATATCATAATTATTAAATAAATTATGTTCAATTTTAGGTAACATTGTTTTTGGATCCCAGGGAGTATCATTAACTCTTCTAGCTAATACTTTCATCGGATTAGTAGTATAATAATTTTCTTTTAAGAAATTACTTCTTTCTATTTTACTATTAAAACCAATACTTATTTTGTCATAATATTTAGTTAGAGTAGTACCTATGATTGCATTAAGATAAGCATCATGGGCATGATGATAGTTATTGGCTGTTCTTGATTTATAATAAATCTTTTTTAAATTATTGCCATTATCATCAACAACCGAATATTTTACTTCTCCAGTCGAATCTTTAACTTTATCAATAAACTCATCTTTTCTAAATTGAGAAACTATACTTGCTTTTGAGTAAATTATATGTTCTGGATTAACATTTTTATATAGTTTTAACATAGTAATAACAGACTTAACCGCTTGATCGGTTGCTACTTTTTGTCTATTAATAAAGCCCTCTAGCGTTTTTTCATCTAGTTCCTTCATAGTTAATAAATCAAATTTTTTCCTTGTTATTAAATTTTTATCTAATAACATTTTATAGAATTCATAATGTTTAGAAGTTAAATTGATCGCTTCAAATATAAATTTATCAGATTTATTATGATTTTTAACTTTATTAACTAATACCCTATTTGATATTGAATCATCTTTAATTTTAGCTTGTGGTAAAATATGATCAATATCATAAGTTTTATTAAGTGAATTTAAATCTGCTATATTAATTGGCTCTAATGTATACATATCTCTACCAAGTTGAGTAAAATATAAATAATACTTGTCGGCCTTATTAATTATTTCTTTGTACTTTTCTAGTTCATCACTTAATTTATTAATATTTACATCTACAGCATCTTCACTAGCTAATTTTCTACAATCTTTTAATAGTTCTTTAATTTGTTCATAACGTGACTTTTTAACTTCTGACTTTTCATGTGTTCTTGTACACTCTACAACATAATAATCAATTTTATGATTTAAAATAGATTCTATTTCTTCAATTAACCTGTATGATTGAATTAACGGCCTTGTAAATATTGGGGAAATAGTTAAATTTTCATCAATAAATGTTAATATGTCATCATCTTTATCTATGATAAATTTCTTATTATATTCATCTACTACTTTATTACCTTCATATATAGGGGAGAATAATATTTCTTGTAAATTTAATGTTGTTTTTTCCATCAAATCAAGAACACCGCGATATTTTTCCCCTGTTTCTTTATTTTCAAGTGGTAAAGATACTAATAAGTTTTTACATAATCTACCATATTTTTTATAATCTAAGCCTTTGATTTGCTTAACTTGTTCAGAATTCAAGTTGTATATTGCTTTTAATCTCTTTTCTAATATCTTTTTATCTTCAAAAACGACAATATCCTTGATTATATTTTCTATATCGTCAAACCGATCATTGAAATCGTTGCCAAAGATTTCTTTAAATTTAATGTAACTCTTCATATTACAGTTACATTGATCAATTCCACTAATTTCATCTTCTTTACAGCCTTTAGTTCTTACTAGATATGATTTAATCATTTTTAAAGTTGGTTTAGTTTCTTTTAAAAATATGTTTTTATAAATATCTAATTTTGTGTTATTATCAATATTAATACCATTTATTTTAATTTTATTAATATAGCTAAAAACATTATATTTGCTAAATATTATAGATTCCTTTGGTAAGCAATAATCATTAGGTCCTTTTAAATAAGAACATTTATTTTGCATTCTTTCAATAAATTTTTTAGCTGTTTCATCCTCATCTACAACTTCCGTAAAATTCCAAGGATAAACTTTTTTATCTTCCTTTTTTACAACCCATGAATATTCACTTTTATTATTTAAAGGCCCATAATAATATGGTCTTTTATAATCAAATATTTTAATAATTTTATCTGTATTTGTTAAATTATCATTAACATTGTTTAAAAAATTAAAATACTTAGCTTGTTTATTTAAAATTATTTTTAATTCTTCTAAATGTAATTGTTTAGGGAATGAGGCATTTTCACTTGAATTTGTTCTTACTAAAAAATCATTATTTTCAATTAGATTTAAGAACTTCATTTTTTCATTTTCTGCTTCATGATTATTAACATTTTTAAGAATTTCTTTTACATAATTATAGAAGTCCACTTGTTTACAATGTGAATAAGTAACTTTCTTTTTGTTTGTTTTATTCATGCCAACATAATGAGGATAGTTATTTATATTTTTATCACAGTCTCTAAACAATTTATAATAGAAATCTTTTGCATATTTTTTGATAAACAATTTAAAATCTTTTAATTGCTTATTATGCTCGTTATATTTATTTACCATTGCTTCACTTAAAGTTTTTGCAGAACCTAAAAAATTAGTTAAATAACAATAGTCTTTAATAGTTTTGATGTTGGCTGCAGAATTTATTAATTCTCTAATTTCATAATATTCGTCAGCATATTTAACTAGCTCAATATCAAAATTATCTTTATCCAATCCTAATTTTTTCAACTCTTTTTCTTCATGATTAATTCCATATTCCTTTATAAATGGTAACGAATCCAAATTGACTTCATATCCTAATAATAATGGAATAATAAATTTATTATAGACTGTGTTTTTTATAATTTTTTCTTCTTTTTTAACAGCGAATAACTCTTCTAATTTAATCTTTTTATCATTTTTTGTTTTATTTGAAATTAATGTTTCTACAATATCTTTAACCTTAGATTCATCTATAATTGTAGATAAAAAGAAATCACAATTTCCTTCAAAGTCTTCATCATTAATATATTTATCATATAATTCATTTATTGCATCATTTATAATTTTAAATTCATTTAATAATGCTGAATTATCACCTTTTTTAAATTCTCCCTCTATTAAAAAATTGCCACGGTATTTTATAATATGATGAATAGCTAAATATAATAATCTAATATCAATCTTTTCATCATTTTCTAATATATATTTTCTTAAATGCCAAATTGTAGGAAAAGATTTATAATATTCAGCATTAGTCATCCCATCTTTAAATAAATCATTACATGGTATAGTTCTATCTTCTAATTTGTAATATGATTCATCTAAACGGCAAAAGAAATTACTGTCGACTTTATTGATTTCATCAGCAAAAATATTTCTTAATAATCCAATTCTTTCGTTTCGTCTTTGTAATCTCCTTCTAGCGTTTCTATATATTCTCCTTTCAGCGGCTGAATTAGATTTATCAAATAACCTAACTCCCCACATATAATGTTTTAGTTTTTTAACTAATTCATAATTTTCATCAATCACTGCCCAACCTATTGAATTTGTTCCAATATCTAATGATAATGTATATTCTTTATTCATTCTTAACATCTTTCCTTTCTTTTTTCGCAAAAATTATTTACAAAGATCTGTTAATGGTTTAGAATCTCGTTTTCGACAGTTTTATAGAAAAAACGTGGCAGTTACCACGTTTTTTTGATTTTATAGTGTTGTTAATTTT
>CALUXR010000040.1 GCA_944324795.1 uncultured Acholeplasmatales bacterium | reverse complement strand
GTTTGTGGATTTTGTACTGCTGCATTGTTAGTAGCAATTATTCCATATTCACTTAAGTGATCTGTTTCAAATACGATATAATTTCCATCAATTTTTGTTGGCATTTTTTCTACTATTTTTCCATCTTTAATATATACTACTTGATAATTATCATATCCTCTTAAAGATTCTTCTAATAGTATTCTTATTTGCATTTTATTATCTTCTACTTTGATTATATCGCCAGTGTTTGAAACAACATTTATATCAAATACAGTTTTTAAGTTTTCTTCTGTCTTTTTAACTTCTGCTAATTTTTCTTCTTCTACTTTTACTATTTGAAGACTACTTCCTTCTTCTAATTTCTTTTCTAATTCTACTTTTACTTCAACTTCTGTACCTTCTACTTTAGTAGTTAATTCTTCACCAGTTTTTTCCCAAGTTGCATATAAAGTAAGTTTTTTACCATCTAATTCGTAATAGTCTCCTTCATTCCAACGGTCTTTATTCCATTCTGCCCAGTAAAGTCCTGTCAGATTTTTTCCAGTTCCATCTGCTAAAGTATTCCATCCAAGGAATTTATATCCGCTTCTTTCTGGAATAAGTTCATCAAAATAGATTGGATAACCAGAATTTGGAGCAGCATATCCATATTCTTTTACAGATTCTCCTGCAATTGTTCCACCATTCGCATTTAATTTAAGAACATAGTCATTATATGCACTTTCAACTGAATTTGCAAGAAAAGCGCCATATACATATAAATGTAATCTATTGCCTTTAAAATCTTCTTTAGTTATTTCAGTCTTGTTTTTATAGCCAAAACCTTCTCCACTTTCACCAATATACCAGCCAGTAAATGTATATCCATCTGCTCCTACTGGTACATATTTTGTTAAATCAACCTTAGTAAATTCATTTTTAGGAATTCTAATATTTACGATAGATTTTAAAGTTCCATTATCATCTAATTTTCCTTTATAGGGATTTAATGAAATGTAATAATAATCATTGCTTTCATATTCACCCGCATAATCAAAACTTGCAGTTAATATAATAGCATTTTCTATAGTATTATTACCAAGTTTTACTTGTCCAAAATTAGTTGTAGTTAATGTTTCAACTTCTTTTGCAGGATCAGTATTTAATGTCATCCAAGATAAAAATTTCTTACCTTGATAAAATGCTTTAAATCCTTTTTCTTTAAATACTTCATTAACATTTATTGTTTGTCCTTCGGTTAATTCAACTGTTGTTTGAACACTTACTTCCCCATTGATATCTCCAGTACCTGTAGCAGGTCCCATTGAATCGTCAATTTTATAAATTATAGTGTATGTTTTTGATTCTTGTGCAAATACAGAATTTGGCATACATAGGATTACACCTAGAAATATTGCCAATACTGTAAATAAGTTTAATTTTTTCATTTATTTTTCCTCCTAACTTATTTTATTTTTTTTAAGTTATATTTTGTTAAAAATACTAAACTTACAAGAGACATAATAAATGTTATTCCATATACTAAAATGTTGTCTCCTGTTTGTGGATTTTTTATTTCTTCTTGAGGTTTATTTTCTTCGGGTTTTTGTTCTTCTTTAACAATTGGAATAACTTTACCTTTAGAAATTATATGTCCACATATTTCACATACTGTATCTCCAGTGTAACCTTCTTCTTTAGTTGTTGCATCTTTTGCATTTATTACTT
Source organism: uncultured Acholeplasmatales bacterium (assembly GCA_944324795.1). Classification (GTDB taxonomy): domain Bacteria; phylum Bacillota_I; class Bacilli_A; order Acholeplasmatales; family Anaeroplasmataceae; genus CALUXS01. Next base: position 6,770 of record CALUXR010000040.1, on the reverse strand, counting down.
TTTTAGTGTGTTCTTTTTCATCAGATTTTGCACCACATTCGCATTCATGCCAATGTTTATTGTCGTCTGATTTCCATTCTTTACTCCAAGTGTGTTCGTGAGTAGTATTTGATGTAAGAGTTATTTCTTTAACAGCATTGGAAGGCAAACCATACTCATCAAGTTCCATTTTTGTACCTATTGGAACAATTGAAACTGTTTTATTCACTGTTTGGAATTCATAACCTTCTGGTAAAATAACTCCATTAATATTTGTTTCTATTTGTCCTTCATCTATAGTACTTACAAAACCTGCGTATTCTCCCGATACTTCTAAATTTCCACCAGTCATTTTTAATGTTCCCAAAGTATCATAACCAATGCTGTATTCACCAGTACCTTTAGCAATTACTTTTCCACCATTTATAGTTAATTTTCCAATTGACGCCATTCCTATACTATTAGTACCCCAACTTATTCCAGATAAATTTCCATTATTTATAACTGCGGTTCCTAAATTAACCCCGTTTGCATAAGGTCCGGAAGCTAAACCAGTTATTTTCCCACCATTCAATGTAAGATTAGGTATGGCAATTCCCACTGCACTTATGCCGCCAGCTTCCCCTGTTATTCTACCACTGTTCATTGTCATATTAGCTACTAATATACCAGTGCCAGCACTTGTAACATCCAACGAACCGTCACCACTTACATTCATATAAAATGCATAAAATCCAGTAGTGCTTATTTTATCAAACTTAGCATCATCATATGTTAAATTCGATATATCAATTACGTTTTCCCCCACAAGTTTTACTTTTAAGTCTTCTATTGTTGAATAAAAGCCATAATAGTAATCTCTTTTAGCAGTAGAATCTAATCTATGATAAACATTCGTAATTTTTGCATTATTAAGTGTTAATGTGTTTGTACTTTCATCATAACTTACTGTTTTATCATTTAAAACATCTTTGGCATTCTCACTTGTTACTTGTACTCCACCTATCCAAAGGTCATATTTAGTAACTGCTTGTTTTGGACTAATACTTACATATTTGTTTTTATGATATTCAGTTCCTGTTGGATTAGTCACCACAGTAGCACTATTTTTATCTACTCCTGCCTTAATTTGGACATTTTCATATTTTGATAAATCAGGTTTTACAGACATAGATTGTTCAGTAGAATTGAATGTCAATTTTACACCATCTTCAATAGTAATATTATGAATTGTAGTTGTACTTTCCCATAAGTCATAATCTTCAGTATATATGCCATATGATAAATTATTGGTACTCAAACTACCAGTCCCCTTAATAAGTAAGTCGCTCTTTGCAGCAATTCCACAAAATGGTTCACCACTTGTATCTGGAGTAACTGTATTGTCTCCAATTAATACCACTGTAAAAGGTTTACTATCAAAGCTATATACTCCTTCAGAAAAAGTAACAAGTTTTGCATTATTAAGTGTTACAGTATGTGTGGTTGGATTATAACTAACTGTACCATCCCCCAAAACATCACCAGCATTATCGCTTGTTACTAGCTTGCCACAAATTCTAACTTTATATTCTTCAGCAGCACTTACGTTTTCTGGCATCATTATTGTGCATATTGTTGCTACAAAAATAGCCATAAAATAAATTATTCTCTTGTTCATATGAACATTCCTCCTTCTGTTTAATAATTATAGCATAAAAAGTAGTGTTTTTTTGTTTCTTTGACACTTTTGCACTTGTTTTTTTGTCAAATAGGAAATTATTCTTTATTTGCTATGTTATTATATAGTAAATTGTTGTATAATATTATACAAATATTATATATATTTTCTTGAAAGAAGTGAGGTGTATTATGAATTTTTCTGAACAATTGAATTATTATATAGATACTATTTCTTGTTCTTCACAAGACTTAGCAAATGCTACAGGTATATCCCCTTCTGCTATAAGTCGTTATAGAAAAGGAGAAAGGCAACCTAAATTAAAAAGTTCAACTCTTGAATCTTTAGCAAGTGGTCTTGCTAAACTTGCCAAAGAAAGTGATTTGAATATTACCAAAAAAACAATTTTAACTAATTTATCTATTTCATTAAATGATATTTCCATTGATTTTTCACAACTAAAAAATAATCTTAATAATCTTATATTAAATTTACATATTAATATGAAAGAATTATCTCGTTTTATTTGTATTGATACTAGTGCAATTTATAGAATTCGTACCGGTCATATTACTCCAAGAAATCCTTTAGAATTTATTGAAAATGTTTGCAAATTTATAGTAAAAAAACATAGTGATCAAAATTCAAAAGAAATAGTTGCAAGTATTACAAATTCTAAACTAAAAGATTTAGAAGATAATGATAATTATTTTGAAATTATAAAAACTTGGATGTCATCTAATGCTTCTCCAAATAATTCAGTCATAAATTCTTTTTTAACTAATTTAGATAATTTTAATTTAGAAGAATATATTAAAGTAATAAAGTTTGATGAAATTAAAGTACCGTTTGTTCCCTTTTATAATCCTACTGCCAAAACATATACAGGTATTAAAGAAATGCGTCAAGGAGAACTAGATTTTTTTAAAGCAACTGTTTTATCTAAATCAAATGAAACAGTATTTATGTGTAATGATGTACCAATGGAAAAATTAGCCGAAGATACTGAATGGGCTAAAAAATATATGTTTGGAATTGCTATGATGTTAAAAAAGGGAATACATATAAATATGATTCATACTTTAAATAGACCTTTTAAAGAAATTATGTTAGGATTAGAAAATTGGATACCTTTATATATGACAGGACAAGTTTCTGCATATTATTTAAAAGATTTCAATGATACTATATATACTCATACAAACTATGTTTCTGGTACTGTTGCTTTAACGGGAGATTCAATAAGAAGTTATCAAGAACAAGGCAGATACTATTTAATAACAAATAAGAAAGATGTAGAATATTATAAAAATAAATCACAATTACTTCTTTCTAAAGCTATACCTCTATTTAATATTTACACAAATAATAATAAAAAAAGTTATTATGAATTTATAGATAAAGATTCAAAATGTTCGGGAAGGCGAAAAAGATCTTTATGTTCTCTACCTTTACATACTATATCTGAAGAACTATTATTAAGAATTTTAAAACATAATAATATATCTAAAGATCTTACTAATCAAATCTTATTAGTATATAAACAAAATATAGAAATTGTTTCTAAAATTACAAAAGAAAATATTTTCGAAGATGTTATTGCAGATATAACTGAAGAATCATTTAAAGACTCACCTATGTTTTTATCTGTTATTGATGCTTTTATTGATACTAAAATTTATTATACTTATGAAGAATATTTAGAACATTTAGAATTATCTAAAGAATATGCAAAGAGTAATAAAAATTACATATTAACTACTGATGCTAATTTAGCATTCAAAAATATTCAAATTACAATTTGTGAAAATAAATGGGCAATGTTTTCTAAAATTACACATCCTGCAATTCATTTTCATACTACTCATCCTACTTTGTGTGATTGTCTAGAAAAATTTACTCCACCTATTATTGATAAAAATTAAAATATTATACTTATTAAATTAGATAGTCATCAAAATGATTATCTTTTTTATATTTTTATCTGACATTAAAATTTTTCATTTATAAATTATTATAAAATATTAAACCTTTGTGTCAGTTTTCCACATTTATATGTTATACTATTTAAAGAGTAGTATGATTTATTCTTATAATAAAAAAGAAAAGAGTTTATTTCATATTTACTCTTTTCGGCAAAGTCTGGTGCTTTTGTTCCTTTATCAATAAATACGCATCTATTTTTAAAACACTTGCTATAGTAGATAAAGTATCAATTGGTATGTTTCCTTTATAGTTTTCAATATCGCTAATATATCTAGGACTTAAATCACACTTTTCGGCTAATTGTTCCTGTGTATAACCTATTAAAAATCTATAATATTTAACATTAGCACCTAATACTTTACGGATGTTTGGAATTCTCATCTAACACCACCAATTCTAGTTTACCCTTTTTATCAAAAAATAAACACGAATTGGTATCGCCGAAAAATATATACATTTTTTTGTGGAAAGGAGTTTTTAATTGAAGAAGAAAAAAGATGATAATGAAGATTTGTTTTTAAGTTTTTTAATAAAAGAAAAAGAACTAAATTATATTCAACAACAACATGCCCAAATTGAGGTTAAATATATGGCAAAATGTTTTCAAGACAAAGAAGATAATGCTACTATTGCAAAGAAAATAATTTGGTCAATAAGAGATTTCTTTATGTTTTTTGTTATGAAATATATAGAACGCAAAAACAACAAAAAAATAAAAGATTTATCTGCAAATGACAAAAAAGAAAAAATATTAAAGCATATTCAATACAAAGAAATAGATTTTAAAACACATTATTTTTTAAAAAGAAAATTTCAAAATAGGACTTTAGTTGATGATAGTTGTTGTGTTAATATTTCTAATTTTGAATATATCGTTTATCTAAATATAGAATACAATGGAACTATTACTCAAAAGCATTATTTTAAAAGTTTCAAAAATGAACAAGATGCTATTGAATATTTTAATCAATTACTAGTAGATAATAAAGAAAAAAAGTTAAAAAACTTATTAATGAATTAACAGATGAAATTGATAATAAATATAAATTACTTCAAAATAGAATTAGTTTTTTAGAAAATAAATTTCAAAATATTACAATTTAGCCGAATGCAAACAACTGCTAGTACAGAGTTGTTTTTATTTAAGAAAAGTGATTTTTAATTATTTAATATTAATTATTTAAAAGTTCTCTTAATAAATAATACATTACATTAACAACAATACTATTGCCTGCTTGATGATATAAAGATGTTTTGCAACAAATTTGACTTGCTTTTTCAAAATCTTCATCAGAAAAACCCATTAAACGCCATGCCTCTTTTTCTGTAATTTTTCTTATTCTCACTTTATTTTACCCCCTCTATTATTTTAACATTTTCAGCTGTATTATTAGCAGTTAATGTTGGTGCATTTCTTTCTATTGAAAATACTCTTGATGATTGATTGAACTTACAACTTTTATCTATACCACAAACACCACCTCTTTTATATTTATTTAAATCTATTTCATAAATTACATCTTTTCTATCTTTCTTATGAAATATTATTTTATTATCATCTATAATTTCATACTCATCATTTGTCAAATAGTATTTTTCATCAACACATGTATCCAAAAAATCTTTAAATACTAAATCACAACCAATTGATTTAGGAAATGAAAAATTCTTTTCATTATTTAAAATTGCAATTAAAAAATACCTCCTTCTAGTTTGAGGTATTCCATAATCGGTGGCACTTAATACATCTTCGTATAAAGTATATCCTAATTTAATTAAATCATTTTTAAAAAGATTTAAAGTATCTTTAAATTTATTACTCGTTATCATTGCAACATTTTCAAAAATAACATATTTCGGCTTATTTTTGACTTCTTTAAGTAATCTAATCATTTCCCAACCTAAACTGGATCTTGTTGAACTTTCAAAATTAAATCCTCTCATTTTACCAGCACATGAAATATCTTGACAAGGAAAACCACCAATCCATAAATCGCAACAAGGCAAATCGATTCCCTTTATTTGTGTTATATCTCCTAAATTTAAATTAGCATCTATATTATGAATTGCACAATAACTTTTTATTGCATCTTTATCAACTTCAGAAAAGAATTCAACTTTATAATCTTTTATATAACCTTCTTTTTTTAATCGTTCTAATGCTTTTTCTGGTGCTCCTATCCCACAAAAAAAAGTACCTACTTTTATTATTTCATTTGTCATTCTATCAACCCCCCTTATATATTTTTGACAAATAAAAAGTATAGAAATCAATCTATACTTATTAATCTAAATTAAAATTAAAGTTATTTAAAATCTTCAATTTTATTAAACATAAAAATTATTTTATCTATTTTTTTATCAGTATGGTAATGTCCACAATACCACAAATCATAATTTACATTTTCTTCTATTTCATCTAAAAAATATTCCGTAGAATTATCCACTGTACTTTGATCAATTCCTTCTAAAAACATTTCTCTAGGTAAATATTTATAAGGACAAGTATGTGATAATATAATGTCAATTTTATTATCTAAATTATCTAAAATTTTTCTAATCTTATTTTTTGTATTTTCATTTGGTTGTTCACTTTCGTACCAATTATATCCATTAGCTAATCTAAAATTCTTGTCAACACTATAAGCCCCACCTATCACTAAAACTTTATGATTATTAAAATCATATATTTCTCCATCCTTAGCAAATAGTATATTTGGATAATCTTCTTCATAATAAACGATTCCATTATGAAATTCTTTTGTCTTATATGTTTTAATATTTTCCGGTCTTTCTTCATGATTTCCATGTATGCAGAAAAAAGTTATTGGATATTGTAACAAACTATTTTTTAATATATAGTCTTTCTCATTAGAATAATAATTTATTCCAGCATCTCCTAAAACAATTAATATATCTTCTATAGTTGTATTATTAGCATAACAAAAATAAAAAACTTCTCTAAAATCAGCATGTTTATCACCTGTAATATAAATCATTTACTATCACCACCAATAACATTATATCGTAAAAACTTTAGTTTATATAAAAAGTCTTACAATTACCTATATTATAAGACTATTTTTAACTATTATGTGTGCAAATTCATTCCATATTTTGTGTATAACATAAATTGGCAATCCTG
>CALUXR010000039.1 GCA_944324795.1 uncultured Acholeplasmatales bacterium | reverse complement strand
ATTTAAAGAATCTTCTATAATTTTAGATTTTTTAGTAGGAATATTTGGTAGTTCTGGAATGGGTAATGCAATATATTTTTATAATTTTAGTTCAAGTAAAAATATTGATCAAATTCTAGAGACTGATGTTAATTATATATTACATACTCATCAAGGTTATTATTCAAAACCATTATTTGGTGATTTAAAATTTGATGGTGTTGATGATTATAAGCCAATTTCTACAACTATTTATGCGACTGATGAGAGTGAAATAATGGTGTATGATCAATTAGAAAAATTTAAAGCATTTAAAACCCCTAGTAATGATAGATTAAATGAATTCACAGATAAAATGAATATAACAGATGAAGTTAAAAGTAAATTCATTAATTATCAACACTCTATATGTTTTTTAGTAGCTACAAATAATGATTCTAGAAATTCTAGTGGTGAAGGGTTTGTGAATTTATCATATGTTGAAAATTTTAAAATATCTAGATTAAAATTTGAAACTAATGGGAAAATATATAATTCATATGTAGCTGATGATCCTGATGATGGTGGTACAGATTTTGATGATGTAGAACCAACTAAAGATTGGTTTGATGAAATGATTGATTGGATTATAGAAAATCCGTTATATACAGTATTAATTGTATTAGGAATAGTTGTGGGTTTACCATTAATTATTTCATTTTTACCAATGATATTAAAAGGTTTAATTGAATTAATAATAGGAATTATAAAACTGTTCTTTTGGATTATATTTGCCCCATTTAGATTTATAAAAAATAAAATTAATAAAGCGAAAGAAAAGAAAAAAATAAAACAACGAGAAGCAATAAAATAAGGAAGTGATTTAAGTATTAGACTATTTTAAAAACATAACAAACTTAATATTACTTGTTTTAGTGATCATGATAATATTGATGTATTTATTTATAAAGACAAGGAAAAAGATAAGTGATAATAATTATAATAAAACAATTTTTTATGTTAAATATAATTTAAAATATTTAATAAGTGTATTTGCTAAAATAAGAGCTGGTAAAACAAGCTTTGTAAATGGGGTAGTAGGATTAAAAGAAAGAGAATTACAAGAAAAATGTTTAAATGAAATGTTAGAAATAATAGATTTTTTACCTAATGTAGATTTTAGTATATTAAATGCTGTGTTAGATGAAATATGCGATAACGATGATATTTTTTATAAAAATTGGGATCGTATGACAAGAGATGCATTTTATGTTTGTGATCTAAAAGATGGAGTAATAAATGACTTCATAAATTGTAAATCAATATATGAAATAATGCATAAATATATAGAAGATTATTATGTTATTACAAGGCGTGGAATTTATGTTTATAGTAAAAGTTGGCGTTATTCATTTAATTTTAATAAATCAAATGAATTTTTATCAGATAATACAATGAACATAAAAGATGTAGTATTAACCAATGAATTTTATTTAAGGAATTGGTCAATAGTAATAGAAGATGAAATATCATTATCAAGAGGAAACATTTTATCAAATTCAAAAACAGCAAAAGATACAGGTAAAAAAGAATTAAAGGCTTTGTGGGGTCAAATATTTGAAGAGACAGTAGTATATTTTTCAATTAAACAAAGATATGAAGATGAAATATCAAGTGATAGAAGATTATATACTAATTATTTATCATTAGAGGATCGGAAAATATATAATGATTATAATTTCTTTATTAAATATTTTACTTTAAGAAAAAACATAATAGAAATAAGAAGTAAAATAGCGTTCTTTTTTAAGAAAAAACTAAGAAGAAAAAAATATAAAGAATATATAAACTATGAAGCATATAGATTAAGTTTAGAATCAAAAATAAGACAAAAAGAAAGCAAATTTAATAATGCGATAAGATTCTTTAAATCTTTAGCATGGGTAAATATTGAACTAATAGAATATAATAAAATGGAAGATATAGATAAAAAAGAATTAGGAGTAAAACATAAATTAACATTACCATTAAGAGATACTATTGGTAATTATGACACACATGATTATAAATTTGTAAGAGATATTTTAAATCAATTATCAAATGTCTTATATACAAAAAATAATTCATATTTTAAAGATGTTGATACAAGATTTAAAATGGGAGCTTTCTTATTTGAACATAAAAAATAGAAGGAGAAAGAATGTTTTTTAGATTTGATTTTGTAACTTTATTATTAATAATATTAATACTAGTGTTTATATTATTCTTATTTTTAGATTATAGAAAGTTTAAAGAATTTATAATGAACACCAGTGAAAGAGAAAGATTATTTACAGATAATCAAATGGAAGAATATCTGAATAAAATGGATTTAGATAATCAAATATTAAAAGAATTATTAGAAAAGAAAGGAATAGTTAAAAATGAAAGCGAAGATGATTTTTAAGACTATATTAGAGGTATTATTTTATTTATCATGTTTTTTAATGACAATATTTACCTTTATAAATGCAATGGATGAAAGCAATTTTTATAATTGGTTAATGTTTGTCTTAGTATTAATAATGGTAATTCATCAGATTAAAGATGACATAGCATTAAAAACATGTGACAATAAAAAGGAAAGATGGTATAATGAAATCGGAAAGAAGAAAGAAACAACAAAACCAATTCCAAGAAAAACAAATTATAATAGATACTAAAACTAGAAATGATATAGCTAAATTATTAGCTATAGCCAAAATTAATAATGAAAAAATAAATAAAATAGATGAAGATTTAAATAGTAATCCGTTTACTAAATTATTTAAAGTAAAAGGAAAAGTGTTTTGGAAATACTTTACAATATTATTAATTACAATTGGTTTGATGTGTTGTATTTATTTATTTTGGATCAAATGGGTTTATGATTGGCAATTTAATTTGGCTAATAGTTTAGAAATATTTGGTAATGGATTTTATTGGATTATAGCGAGTATGTTTTATTGGTTTATTTCACGTATATTCAAAAAAGGAGATTGATTCATATGCAAGATTTGAATAATACAAAAAAGAAAAAAGATTTAAAAACAAGACTATTAGAATTTGATTGGTTAACAGTTTTTTTAGGAATTATTGTTGCTATTGTTTTTTTCACGTTTATGTTTGGAGCAATATTTGGATAATTAAATATTTAAATTAATTAAGGTTAGTAGATTAAGTTCTATTAACCTTTTTATTTTAGAAGGAGTAAAAATGTTAGATATATTAAATAAAGAAAATTTAAATGAAGAAGAATTAAGCTTTGTTAATTTACATAATAAAATAATAGCTAATGCTCAAATGACAGGAGTATATTTATATGAATTCTGTAAAGAATTAAGAGAAATGCGTGATACTAAAAAATATGTATATGCTGGATTAAATAATTTTGAAGAATACGCAATTAATGTATTAGGATTAAAGAAAAGTCAAGCATATAATTTTTGTTCAATTGCTGAAAATATAAGTCCTGAAATTTTCCAATCAATTGGAAAAATAGGAACAACAAAATTATTATTAATATCTAAACTAGAACCAGAAGAACAAGAAAAAGTTGTTGTTGATAATGATTTAGAAAAAATGACAGTTAAAGATTTAGAAGGTCAAATAAAAGCTTTAAAGGCTGGTAATGAATCATTACAACATTGTTATGATCTTTTACAAAAAGATTATGATGATTTAGATAGTGATAATAATGAATTATTAGAAGAAATTCATAATTGTAGAAAAGAAATAGCTAAATTAAGGGAAAGTAATTCTAAAGATAAAATAGCTGAATTAGAAGCTAAGATTAAAGAGTTAGAAGCTAATCCAAAAGTTATTGAAAAAGAAGTCGTTAAAGAAGATTTAATTAAAGATAATAAAATAAAGGAATTAGAATTAAAAATAAAAGATTTAGAAATAAATAAAAATAGTAATTTAAATCAATTTAAAATAATATTTGATGTAATTAAAGATAACATAGCTAAAGCTATAAATATATCATCAACTTTTGAAGAAGAAAACCAAAACAAATGTTTAAATGCATTAAGAAAATTAATTGAATTAATTTAGGAGAAAAAAATGAAAACTAATGAATGGTTAATATTAGCTAAAGAAGATAGTAAAACAGCAGGTATAATTATAGAATCTCTTTATAATTTATTAGAACATGAATTACCAGAAGGAAATATTATAAATGAAGATGTTCATATTAATGATATTTATAAAGAAATGGAAAAAGAAGCTAGAAATAAAGCCTGTAATAGTGCTTATTGTATGACTGATAAAGAAGTAATGGATATAGCTTTTAAATGCTTGAAAATAGAAAAAGCAAACAAACAAAAAGTAATTAAAGAAATATCTTTTGAGGATTTGTTATGAACTATATTGAAATAAAAGAAAATGCTCCTAAATATTTAATCAATAAGCTTTTAAGAAATTCTTTAAAAGATTTACCAGCAATTAAAATAGATAATAAGTTTTATAAATATAAAATAGATAAAACTTTAAAATTAGTAAAAAAGACTGATGATTACATTACAACAAAGACAAAAAAATATAAAATATTTAGAAGTATAATGTCATATTTTAAAGAAACTGATTTAGAATTAAGAGAATATTTTGTTGGTATGATTATTTATTTTAATGGTATTACATTTAATTATGAATATAAAATTATATCAGCTAGTATTTATAATAAAAAAACAGAAAAATTAAAACATTATAATAATGGTATTTATGGTTGCTTATATGGTGAAGCAACTTTTTTTATTAATGAGAAAAATAAATATAATCTAGCTAAAAAATATTTATTAAAATCAGCATTAAAGGCTTATATTTATAAAAATGAAAATAGTTTGAAAGTCGCAAAAAATAAATATTTAAGATCAATAAAAGAAGATTTATCAATTTATGATTTTATAATGTTAAATAAATATAGTTCTATTGAAACATATTATAAAACATATGAATTAGCTGAATTTGGATTAAGAATAAAATTTTATGAAAGCTTTTTAAAAGAGAAATTGACCTTTATTTATAAAATCTTTATTAAATCTAATTTTAGTTTTGTAGCTTATTATTTTAATTTAACATTTAGGGGTTATAAAACAAAATATATAGATAATATGAATAAGTTATGTATTTTAAGGTTTATAAAAGAAAATAAAGTCCCTAAAAATGTAATCAATTATATTCTAAATAATGCTGAAAATGCGTATTTGTATTGTGATTATTATTTAAATAGAGAACCATTTAAAGATAAGTTTCCTTTATTCCCTAAAGATATATTTAAAGCACATGATGATTTATTTGGTTTAATTAAATTTAAACAAAATGAAAATCTAAAAGAACAAATAAAAGAAATAAATGATAAACGTAAGTTTTTAGAATTTACTTTTAAAGACTATGAATTTTATTTACCAGATGTAGAAGAAATGGTTAATTATTCTAATGAGTTAAATATATGTATAGCAAAAGCTGGTTATATTAAAAGAGTAGCTAATGGCGAAACAATATTGTTGTTTTGTAAGAATAAAATAAATGATAATAAATTTAATAAATTTGCATCTGAATTAGATCTTAAAGATTATCATATCATTCAATTTCATGGCTATTGTAATGATGTAAATGCTTCATATGAACAATTAAATTTAAGAAATAATTTAATGATAATGTTAAATGAACATATTGAAAAATTAGTAATTAGACAATAAAAAAGCCACCTATTGTTATTTAATGTTTATTTGGCTTGTATAGGCAAAATATATGTAGTTTGATAAATATGTCTATGATATGTAAAAAGCTTAAAATAAGGCAATTTATTCGTTTTTGAGAGGTATATGATGATAGAAGAATTATTCATAAACAAGTGGTGTTATTTAACATATAGATATATATTGTTAGATGGATCTGTAATGGTAAGTAGATATAGGGTATTTGTTGAAAGAATTGAGCAATTAAGAGATGAAAGAATAGTTAAAATTGAATATGCAGGTGTTAATAAATGAAATATATAATTGAAGCATATAATTTTTATGGTAAAAAATTAGGGTATGTAAAAAATGATGGGAATTTAAATGTTCATGCTGATTTAATTGAAGGAAGCCAATTAAATGAATTATTTAATAAAGCTTTAGAAAAAAATCAATTTATATTTTATTTTGAAGTTTTTGTTAAAAAATAGCATTATAAAGCTATTTATGAAATGTAAATATGTGTGGATAAAAAAGATAATATTTATCTATTGACAATGTGTGTCAAAAATGATACGCGCAAGCGTATGCGTGCGCGTATCATTATACTTGTCAATATAGACACACATTTCAAACTTTAGTAATTACGCATATAGAGACTAAAATTACAACAATGACTCAAAAATAATATTTAATTTAGAATATTTATATTTTAAAGACTAGTAAGTAAAATTCTTATTAGTCTTTTTTCTTTTAGGAGTATATATGTTTAATCGATTTACTAGATTTTATATAAGAGAAAATATTTTAACAAAAGAAATAAAACAAGAATTGTTAAAGATATTTAAAAAAAGTGTTAATTTGAAAAATGTAAAATTAAATTCTTATCTTAAAACAACAGAATATGAGAAGCCAGTAAAGGTATATCATACTAAATATGAAAAAGAATTAAACGAGTTAAAAGGATTTAAAATAGGAACAAAAGATTTTGAAAAAGAATTTAGTTCTAGTTTAATTAATATTATAAATCATTACTATTATGAAAAATATTATAGTGATATCGATAAAGCAGTAGAAGAAAGCAAAGGAATGACAAAAAAAGAAGAAGCTTATATAGCTAGTAGAGTAAATAGAATAGTTGATTTAAATATAAAAAATAATTTTGAAGAAAGTATAAATGAAATAGATTTAGATGGTGTATTTAGTAATGAAAAAATTATATTTGAAGAAAAAGAAGTAAATCGTTTAATAGAATATGCAATATATGAAGACAAATTAGAGATGTTAGAAATTGAAGAAGATGGTAAAGTTAAATTAAAAGATGAGGTTTATAAAAAATATATAATTGATAAAGAAACAATACCATTAACAACAAAAGAAAAAGCAAAAAAATCAGTAAATAGAAGTTATCAAAGTGTAGATAATTTAGCAAAAGCTAATGCAGAAAGTTTTAAATATTTTATAACATTAACATTTGCTGATAAGTTAGAAGATGAAAAATATAAAAAATTAAATTTAGAAAGAAAAGAAGGTGAATATGATTTAAAATTTAAATATGTAGAAGATGCAAGAAATGTAGAAATGTGTTCAAAGATATTAAATAATTTTTTCACTAATTTTAAGAAAAATGTAAAAAGATATAGTTTTAAAGATTTAAAATATTTAGGTGTACCTGAATATCAAAGTAATGGTAATATTCATTATCATTTTTTAATAAGTGAAATACCAGAAGAAATGATATATCAAGTTCCTGAATGGTTAGATTATGATAATTATAACAAAACATATAAAAATGGATTAGGTATAAAATCATGGTTATGGGGTAAAAGTGATGTAGAAGAAATTAAAGATAAAGCTAGAATCACAAGCTATATAGAAAAATATTTAACTAAGGATTTAAAAGAAACAAGTGAAATTTTGTATAAAGAACGTTTAAATAAAAAGAGGTTTTATAAGTCAAATAATCTTATAAAACCTCAAATAACATATGATGAATTTATAGATACAAATAATGCTGTTTCAGTTTATGAAACAATAAAAAGAAATACTTTTAATGATTCTGATATAATAAACAAAACAATTCAATTAAAAAATATTATTTAATTGTCACTTAGATCTTCTAAAAGAATATCATCAAGGGTAAAGCCAAAATAATTTTTAATTACTGGATAAATTTTTAATAATGTGTCAACATTAATTGATTTTCTTTTAGATGATAAAAAATTTGAAATAACACTTTGTCTAACACCAGTTTCTTTTTCAAATTGATAAGGTGTAAGACCTAAAGATCTAAAATAATTTAAATTTTTCTTTAAATAATTCATTTTTTTATTTTTCCCCCTTTACAAGTTAAAAGTGTTGTAGTATTATAAAATTGCTATTAAAAAGTGTGTTATAAAATAGCAAAGTAAAATTTAATAGAAAAGTTGTTTTTACAAAATAGATTTTATAGATAAAAATACTATAAAAACATATATTTTAACTTTGACTCCCTCATGCGCTAGTTCGAATCTAGCTAGTCCTGCCAATTTTGAAATTAAAGCTCACTTATGAGCTTTTTTATTTTTGTAAAATTACACTAGATAATTAAAACGTCCTCAAGTACTATGATTTACTAACAATCATAATAATTAAGGACGTTTATTCATTTATTTTGATTATAAATATTTATATATACTCAAATAAAGTTAAGCTCAACATTTCACCACTTTTCCATATGAATTTTTTACTTTCTAAAGATTTTATAAAATATGTATAATCTATTATTTTTATCATATTCTTATAGCAATAATAAACTATTTTGATTGACTAGAAACCACTTTAGTTGTATAATAAAATAAAAAAGATCCACAACGGATCCTAAGTTTTCGCTAAATGCTTATTTGCACTCGGTTTGTTAAACACAATTATTCTAAACCATTAACAGATCTTTGTCAATAATTCGGGTTTTCGACACTATTCTATATAATTTTTCTACTTTCGTGAGATTTTATATACTACGTATATAAGTCTCAC
>CALUXR010000038.1 GCA_944324795.1 uncultured Acholeplasmatales bacterium | reverse complement strand
CGAGGGAATCGATACTTTATATCAGTATTGATTCCCTAGTGAATCTTACACCAAATGTCTTAAGTTAATGACATTGCTTATAAACTGACACCTTTTATAAATATAGTAAATAACATTTTTTAAAAATTAATCCTTGTATTATAAAGAAAAATATAACAAAAGGATATATTAAATATAAATAATAATCCTTAGACCAAATATTATAAAATATAGAAAAACCACTAGTTTTACCTCTATCATAAATGAAGGAAAATCCGTTTTCTGGTATTAATACGCCATTTTTTATCAATTCTTCTGATATTAAATATACACTTGTAAAATAAATTAATACTAATATTTAAAGGTTCTAAATTACCAAAACCACTTGGCAAAGATATAAGTGTACTTAAGGCACCATACATACTAAAATATAATAAATATTGACGAAATATTCTAGGTTTAGGAATTAATGATAAAGGAAGTAAAATAAAAAGCAGAGTTTTTACCCAAACTTAAATTTATTTTTATTCTTATTTTTATTTAATTTTTTAATTTTAGTTATATATAATATTTTAAAAATTATAAACAAAATATAGCATAAAGAGGGATGATTTTCTTATTATTAATATTGCCAAAATTCTTTGAAGAAATTTTAACTGCATAAGCCGGCTTAAATGTTTCTATATAAAGATTCAAGCTTTTAGCTTTAGTATTATCAGCTGATTTAACTTCAATTGGAATTATGTTACCTTCACGTTCTATAATGAAATCTATTTCGGCTCCTCTTTCAGATTCATAATAAAATGTATTATAGCCACTCATTTTAAGATGAAGATTAACATAATTTTCGACCATTCCACCTTTAAAATCATTAAGTTCATCTGACATAAATAATATATCGTTTGCTGATACTTGTTGTTTAGCATTTAACAGGCCCAAATCAGCACCATAAATTTTAAATGAATCAATATCACAATAATTTTCTAAAGGCTTTTTAATTTGATCAACCCTATAAACACGAGATATAATACCAGATAATCTTAACCATTCTATAGCCTTTTCAAACTCAGCTGCTCGAGCGCCTTTTTTAATCAACTTATATTGAAACCTTGTATTTTTCTTAGATAATTGCACCGTGATATTGTCGTAGACAAGCCTTGTTTTTTTAATATCATTTAAATTGTTATATTTACTCATATCATTTAGATAGCTTGCAAGAATTGCTTCTTGAGTATTGCGAACTAGAATATAGTCTTTTGTATTTACAAACTGAAAAACACATTCAGGCATACCACCAACAACAAGATATTGCCTATAAATCGCCATAGCCTTTTCATGAAGTATAGTTGATAAAGGTAAATTATTAACAAAAGATTTTTTTATTTCCCCAACAAGAAAATCTTCACCTAATGCCAACATAAACTCCTCAATATCCATTGGATACATCGTTTTAATATCTACTTTTCCTACCGGAAAAGAAAATTCACTACGGTTAACCGCAACCCCAAGCAAACTACCTAAGGCTACAATATGGTATTCAGGTGCT
This sequence comes from uncultured Acholeplasmatales bacterium, assembly GCA_944324795.1. Taxonomy (GTDB): domain Bacteria; phylum Bacillota_I; class Bacilli_A; order Acholeplasmatales; family Anaeroplasmataceae; genus CALUXS01. The sequence goes on along the minus strand of CALUXR010000038.1, from coordinate 7,706 downwards.
TCTTCACAAAAATATTTTAAAGAAGTTAAAGCACGCTCGCAAAGCTGTACTTCATCAAATATTATTAAAGTTTTTTCTTTAATAATAGTTTGTTTAGAAATATAAGATAAAATAGGTATTAAGTAACTAGGACTAATATTATCTGTAAAAATGTTAGATAGATGAACATTTGTCTCAAAATTAAAATATGCTACATTTTCGTAAGAGGTACGACCAAATTCTAAAATAGAATATGTTTTTACAACTTGTCTAGGCCCTTGTAAAATTAGAGGTTTACGATAAACACTTTCTTTCCATTTATTTAAGAAATCTATAATTTTTCGGTACACAAAAACCGCACCTTACCCTTTCTATCTATACTATAACATCTATTCACGTTCTTTTTAACTATATTTTTATTATTTTTTACACTAAGTTACACGAATATTTTATAAAATCTACATTAAATGACATAAATGTTGATGTGAGAGTAAAAACAATATCTTCTTAAAAAGTATAACTAAACCTATTAATTGAACAAATTTGTAATGTCTCCTATAGCTTTTTCTTTAATATTTAACGCATTTAAGACCTCCTTTGTTTAGCTGTTAAGGCATATCTTGATATATATGATGTTTTATAACCGATATTATTAAATAAAAATCCTTCTAACGTTATAAAATGGTTCAGCTTGCAAATTTCCTTTAACTACTTTACTTGAAGGAAAACCTTATACTAAATTTCAAGTTCATTATGAATATGAAGGACATTTCAATGAAAGTGATGATAGCCCATATATTAATACAACTGCTACTTATTCTATTAAACGATAATTTATTTTATGCAATATTTATATTATCTCAAATTAAAATAGTAAAACCTCAAATTATTTAACCAAAAAACAGTAAAATAATTTGGGGTTATTTTTATATAGTTTATAATATCAATGATAAAAAGTAAAAAGTCAGTTACTTACCGACCAAAGTGATTAACTGACTTTACCAAAAGGCGGTATTATGATAGCACATTATTTTAAATTTAACAATAGAGATAATAAAAATCAATTACTATTATTATTAATTAGTACATATACAAAGATAATGTCATCTTTGCAATCATATATTACTTCTTTATTATAATAGAGAAAGAAACATTAGTTTTATTACCTAATTTAATTTCTTTATTAAAAATATATTTAATTCGTCTTCTTTAAAATAGTCAAAACCAATCTTCTTCAATTCTTTTATTACTTTTACATTATTTAAGTCTATTATTATCATAATTTTTTTCACTTTATAAGTATCTTTAATATAATTGATAATTTTATTAATAATAACATCTATGCCTTTTTCCTTATATTCATCTATTAAATCTAATTTAATCATAACATAATCATCACTAATGTTTAAATATATTTTGCCTATAATACTATCTTTATAAATAACATTTAATGTATTATCTTTATTTGGTTTTAAAATAATATTCTCTTTATAATAATTATTTTTAATTATTTCATATAATTTTTCATTTATTTTATTAGGATCAAAACTAATTTCTTTTTCATCTAATATTCTTTCAATTGCATAACTTAGATCATAAGTGTGATAAATATAGTATCTTTCATTTAATTCTTTTGGTTTAATCATTTTATAAACTTCTTTAGAAGATAGATTATAAGTATAAGAAAAATATCTATAAAAATAGCCAATCCAATATAAAACTTCGCTATTAAATTTTGTTTTACCATAGTTGAATTCTCCGTATTCATCAGTAATTTCATTTATTATTTCTTCAGGTGTTATTATTCTTTCTAAATATATTTTCAAATCCAATTCATAAGCTATTTTAGAATTCATAAATCTGCGTATAAAAACTTCTGAGCTACAATTTAATTTAAGTGAAGAGCTAAAAGTTTCAGCTTGTAATTTGGCAAGTAATAAACCATCACTATCTATTTCTTTCATTGTAAGACCTCCTCTATATATTTGCCTTTCCCTCTATATTTTATTCTAGCAAGTTTAGTTTTATCGCGAGATATGTTTTGAAATTCAATTTGTTTATCTAAATAATATTTTCTTTCATTAGTAGAAATAAAACACCTTTCTAAAATAGATAAATTATTTATCGCTTTATCATTTAAAAAAACATATTGTAATCCTAAATTTGTTGCTGCTAAACAATGTTTACATTGTTCATCAGTTATTTCACCTTCTATAAATGAATCAATAATTTGAAACATTCTATTATCAGCTATCGGGGCAATAATATAATCAACATTTTCAATTTCATTAATAATTTTTTTAATTATTGGCGATTCTTTATATTTTTTTAATTTACCTCTAAAATAAGCAATAGTTAACATCCATTTTAAATCAACTTTAAATTCTTTTTTTAATAAACTCTCGGGATTAAAATCAATAAAATAAACAGATGAGTTAGGGTATCTAGATACCAAAGAAATGGAATTATTATAAGAATCTCCACAATAAAAACCAGGGCCAAAATCATTCGCTAATTTAGAATATTTTATGCTTATATTTCCAATAATTCCTTCTTTTGAAGCATGAGTTAATAAAATATGATTATTTTCTAATTCCTCTTTATAAAACATTTCTTTTTGAACATTTAATCTCAAACCTTTTGTAAAACAATAATTATAAATAATATTCATAAATTCTTCTCTAGGGTGTATTTCTCCATTTAAGATTCTTGTTATTCTTAATTCATCTACCTGAAATTTAGTAGCTAATTCTGAATTACTTAAATTAAATAATTCTTTTATATTAATTAAATCTTTTCTAATATTATATTCCATAGTTTCACCTCACAACTTTATTATATCATTTGATATTTTTAAGTTCAATACTTTTTTATATCATATGATATTAACAAGTTTAATAACATTCAGCACGTAAAAGGTGATTATTTAGGCCCCCTATAAAAGGGGCTTACTATTTGAGATTTGCATGTCTCTCAAATTTCACCTGACTACTTTTTCCCCATAAAGCTCGCTACTGCTCATTTTGGTGGTGTTTTAACTTGATTATTAGTTTTGAATTGAGCATACAATATGTGACTTTGGATCCATCAATATTCTTTATTAGAGCTACTAATATATAAAAAAGAGCCAGTTAGTTTTTGAATTCTAACTGGCAATTTAATTATTAAAGGTTTTATTATATTAGCATTAAAACATTCAATGATTATTTTTTGTATTCAATCCTATCTATAATAGCATTAGCGTAAGTACCACCACCAAATCTTTCATGCCATTTTAATTTCCTATCTTTCTCTAAAATACATACACAATATCATCATTACAAGTATATATTACTTCTTTATTACTAATAGATAAAGAAACATTAGCATATTTAAAAGACTAGATATATTAAAACTTCAATGCTATAATAAAAATAGAGAGGATGGTTTTAGAATGCTTTTTATAGTAGCTATTTTAGCAATCTTAATATTCGCTATTCTATCTATAATATTATTTAGATTAGTAATCATTCCTTTTATTGTAGGTGTAATATTATTTATTATTTCTATAATTACAATCATAAGAAATAAAAGTAAAAAAGTACCTAACAAATATACATTATTAATTATTAGTTTAATATTTTTATCATTTAGCATTATTGTTTTTTTAATATTGTTAATAATCTACTTTTTAATTAATACATAATTCTTTATAAAACCATTTTGATTGTATTTTATCTAATTGTCTTTGATAAACTTTCAAATGCTGTTCCTTAGCAATTTTTATTAGTTTGTCTTTCCAAATCTCATCTATCTTTTCACCTAGATATATAGAATCAGCATAATCAAAATCTATTAAATTTATATTGGTTTGACCCTTTGAAATGCTAAAGCGCCATTCTTGTTCACCATTCCATTCCCATTTTTTGTATATAAAGAAATAAATATTTTTTCAATTTCAGAAATTTCTTTTATTTCCTTATTTAAATTAAATCTAAATAGCTCTGCTATCATCTTAGGAAGATTAAGTTCTTCTTTCATTCCATAATAAATAGGAACTAAATCATAAGCAAAAGTTTCAAATTTAGGATCAAATATATCAATTTTATACCCTATACAATAACCATGACCATCTTCTGCATAGTTAGACCACTGATTATCATTATCATATGTTTCAGATAATGAATACATCAAAACTTTATTTTTTAGTTCATTAATTTCCTCTAAAGGTCTTAAGCCTACTTTTATTTCAGATTCAAAATTAGGCATATGATTTATAAATTCTTGTATTTTAAATGTACACTGCTTTGCTAAATTAATACCAATTTTAGGTTCTAAATAAGGAATACATTTATCTTGATTAAAACTTTCTTCTTTTTTAAACACTAAGTTGTAAAATATTTCAATTCCACTCAAAGTGAAAGAAGTCACCAACATGCCTTTGATTTACTTAATGGCTATACAGGATATTTACAAACAGATATGTATCAAGCATATCCTGATGTTCCTAATACTATTGATGTAGCTTGTTTTGCCCATGCTAAACGTAAATATGCTTGATGGTAGAATAAAAACGTACATTAAACACGCGCTGTAATTCTTTACTATTTTTTAAAAATCATCACTTTGGCTAAAGGAAAGTTATCATATATGTTTTGAGCTATTTCTCTTTGCCTTTTTTTGATATATTCTGTTTTATTAGCTTTAAATTCATTAAAATTAATTTGATTCATTTCTGTTTTTAAAGCTAAATCTTTAGGGATTATTTTATTATATTCAATAATTTTATCATCAATATATTTATTTTGAATTTTCTTGTTTACCGCTTCATTTAAAATCAATAGATTACCAATATTATTAGTGTACTTTTTACGTTCTTCATAATTAGTTGGCCATCCGTTAATAGCCCATTCACTTTTTGGTTTTTGTGGATAAATATGCTCTACATTTATACTTTTCATATTTAAATTACTTGATGTTGAATGCATAATAATATCTAAAATCAGTAACGCCTCTTTAGACTTTAATGACAATTCAACTTTACCTAAACCTTCAACAAAATCTGAATAAGATATCTTACAAATATCAGTATTATCATTAATAAATGACGCAATACTTTCACCTATTTTATCATATGTCTTACGTTCTTTAACTAGTTGAATAACTTTTGCGTATAAACTTCTACCTCTTCCACCTGGATTAACGTTTTTAATTGAACTAATTATACTCAATAAACATAACGGAAATATTACATATTGTAAATACATTTTATCTTTAGAAATATCTATTCCCATAATAGCCATAACATTTAAAATGTCTAACATTTGAGTTTTCTTAATATATTCAATAACTGTATAAATAGCATTATCTGATAGTTTAGCAATAGCAATTAGATAGTTAGAAAAATTAGTGAACGTTTCTTTATTTTTAACAATATGTTTCTTTAAAAAAGTCATTATGGCTATTGAATCAAAATTCTCATTATTATTTGTGTTTATAAATTTATAATAACTTGAAATTGCTCGCTTCAATTCCTTTATACTAGAATTAATAGAAATATTATATATTTTTGAATATTGACTAATAGCAGTTTTGATTACATCATCTTTCGATAATGGTTTGCCACCTGTATTTATTTGGGTAAAAATATCAAATGCGCTATCAGGTGTATCAGTTTCTTTCATATAAACATATATTCTATTTTTAATAATATTTATTATTTTTTCTAAATTTGTTCTATTTTCCTTAACAAACTGTAGTAAAGCTAAATATATTTTTTTAAAAGGGGCTAAATCATAATCATTAAAATTCATCTTATATTTTTTATCATATTCAATATTATCATAACTAATATCAAACAAGTTTAATTTCTCTAAATTTAAATTTTCAGCATTAATAAAATCGTTTATTGCCTTAATCAATAAATTAAGTGTTACAACTCTTTGTTGGCCATCAGCTAATTTGATTTTTTCATCTTCACTATACCAAATGAAATCTAATAAATATAATTCTTTATTTTCATCATCAATAGCTCCCAAAAAATCATTTAATAATTCTACTAATTGTTTTTCACGCCAAGAATAAAACCTTTGAAAAATAGGAATACCAATTCTTTCTTTTTGTAGACTATAAATATTAATATATTGAAATCTTATACTATCTTTATTTATTAGCATAACTCTCAACTCCTTGATAAATTATTCTTTCCCCTTTTTTTTCTTCATTTACTTCTTTATATGCAATAATTTCTTTTTGATTAGCCAAACCATCAGTATGAAACGCATTGCTTGTCCATAAATTACGATTAATAACGCGATAACGTTCTTGTTTATTACTTTGTAATTTTTGTTTAAAATAAGGACTAAGATATTGTTCATTTTCTTGCAATATTTCAAAATATACTGGCACTGCAACATCACTATCAATCTTTTGAGGGTAGATTGCTAAAATATCTTTGACAGCAATTCTCTTTAATATTTCCCAAAAAGCATCAAGTCCAACTTTCTTCGTTGAAGCCTTAGAAAGCAATTTAATGTTATTACGCAAATAATCTCCAAATGGCATAATTTAACACCTCTCTAATAAAAATAAATATTCATTCGTATATATTTCTCTATTTTTTAAATTTCTACTACCTCTAAATGTGTTATAAAGAATATTTTTAGTTTCTACTTTTCCATATTTTTTTAACATGCCAATCATTTCATCAAAATTAATAAAGCCTTCATTGTTATATGAAATTAAAACAAATCTAGAATCTAATGAACTAATAATTTCTTCCATAGCCTTCAAAGCATCACTTTTCTTATTAAATCTTGAACGATTCCAATCAGTTGGAATACCTGATACTTTACTAATTAATGTTGGCTTTTTATTTTCTAAAATTAAATTTAACATAAAATAATTAGAACCATAAGGATGTTGATTATATGGTGGATCTAAATAAACTAAATCACAATTTTTAAGTTTTTTTGCTAGATTAATAGCATCGTCTTTGTATATTTTATATTCTGAGTAATTATTTGATAAAACCGGTTTCTTAATGCTGATTTTCCCTTTAATACGCGATAATGCATTTTCGGCACTACCACCAAATTTACCAATTCCAGTATTTTTATCTTTATAAAATCCTTTAAATACACCACTAGTGTTTACATGAATTGAAGATTCAGTTAATAAACTAGCTAAAAAATATTTTTTTAAATCATCTGGTATCAATTTATCAATATAATAGCGATATGTATCAATTATCATTGCATTTTCATGTGTATAAAAAACTCTTTCACCTGATTTAATATCAAAATCATTTTTAGGTGAATATAAATCACTAATAATACCTTCCATCATATTATTATTAATATTGTCGTTTAAGATATCTAAATATCTTTGAAATTCATATTCATTAAATTCATTTTTATTAGATAAATATACACTATTTATTACTTCTGAATATTTTTCCAAATCATTGGCTATAACAAGTTTTGAATATTGTTTAAGTAACCTTGATACTATTCCACTTCCAGCAAATAAATCAGCTGTAATTAATTTTTCTTTATTCATTTTTTTAGTTACATTTTCAAGAATTGGATTAATTTCCTTTAATAGTGAACGTTTATTTCCCAAATATGTAATAATTTGTTCATTAAAATAAGCTGAACTTAAATCAACCACAAACATATCCTCCTAGTTAGTATAAAACCAACTAGTATTGACTATGATTAATACTCCTAATACAATAATAGGTGGTC
>CALUXR010000037.1 GCA_944324795.1 uncultured Acholeplasmatales bacterium | reverse complement strand
AAAAGAAGGTTAAGGGCTATTTTAACCCCTAACCCACTTAAAATTTAATTGACATAATTTATTTGTTTTTATAAAATATACCTAGATAGAAAAGGGACTTCCATTTTTTAAATGGGGGGCTGAAAGCTATTAAGCTTTGGCACGGTCGTTTCTATCTTTTTTTATGCTTTGTTTTACGTATAACTTCTCTAAAATAAGCATAATCTTTATTAGATAAACTTCCTTTTTTGGCTTCTTTACTATAATTTATTTTTTTATCAATTATTCCTTGTCTTCTTAAATAAGAATTTTTATTTGTTCCTAATGGATCATATTCTAATTTATAATTCTTATGTTTAGATTTTAAACCTTTAGTAGGTTGTGTAGTTAATCCAACTGAAATATAATCATTTATAATTTCTTCACCTATAACATGATAATGACCACCATTATTATCTTTATGTTTTCTTATTATTACTTTCTTTCTTTTATTCATACAATATTAATTAAAACTTAATTATGTAATCACCAATTTGTTTTTCTTTTTTATAAGCTACTTCTTCAGCTGGCATTTCTACATTATTTGGCTCAGTTTTTTCTTCTTTTGGTAATCTTAACTTACCACTTCCATATACTTCAGAAATATATGAACATCTTGTACTAAAGTCCCAGAATGATTCTGTTTCATATCCATCTTGGAAGTTAAATAAAATACTAAACCAAATATAAATATATTCATACCAAGCTAAATCTCTATATTTAGTTGTATCTTCATAATTTACATTTACGCTTAATTTAAAGTTATAAACTTCATTTGACATTGTTTTAACTTCTAAATTATATGTACCAGCAACTGCTGTATCATATTCTCCTTTAATTTCTTTTATTTCACTTTCTTCAATATTTAAAACTTGACTAACCATTGATTTAATTTGTTCAGTAGTTAATTCTTGCCCTTCATCTAATATAATGAAATAATCATCAAAATAAATTTCAGGTGCTATTCTATCTTTAACATCAATTGTTACTGTGGCTGTAGCTTCATTACCATTTACATCTATAGCCTTAACTGTTAATTTATATTGTCCAACAACTTTATAACTTTCTTGATATGCTTCATATCCTTCAATTGTAAAATCAGTTATTGCTCCATCCAAACCATCAGTTACACTTATTTTTTGTTTAATTTCTTCTAAAGTAACCATTGTATTATTACCAGCATCAATTGTTCCTGGTGCACTAATAATAGGTTTAGTATGATCAAATACATTTATTGTAACTGTAACATTTTCTGATATATTGCCTGATTTATCTTTTGCATTAATTACAACTTTATAATCGCCAACTCTATTATAATTAGCACTATAAGTATCTTCTACTACTTGTAATGTTAAATCACCACTCCAGTTATCACTAAATGTTAAAGCTCCTTTAACATCATCTAATGATAATTTATCATCATATGATCTATCATAACTTAGTGTCCCATCTTCAAAAGTAGGAGCAATATCATCACTAACATTAATCATTACATTTTTTTCTACCCTATTACCACTTTCATCAGTAGCTACTACTGTTACTACTCTTGATGTTGAAGGAATCTCAGCATTATATTGACTTGCATATTCTGAATAATTTTCTAATGTTAATTCTACATTTGGATCCTTTTCATCTGTTGCACTAAAATTAGCTAAAATTTCTTGTTCAGTCATTAAATGACTTGTTTTAGCATTAATATTATCAGGACCATTTATAACTGGTTCAAATGGATCTGTTACATTTATTGTAATTCCATATTCTTCAGATACATTACCACTTGAATCTTCAGCTTCTAATATAACAACATGTCCACCTAGTTCAGTATAATTATCACTATAATTATCTTCTACTACCCTTACTTCAACTTCACTATCATAATTATCTTTAAAAGAAATCATTGATTTAATTTGTTCTAAAGATATTTTTTCTCTATATGTAGCTGCAATATTATTTGTTCCACCACTTGTTACTGGTGCCGTAACATCTACTACATGTATAACTATATTTGTAGTAGCTTTATTTCCACTTCTATCGGTTGCACTAACTACTGCATCATATTCACCAATAACTCTTTCATCTGGATCATAATCGCAACTCTCAAACACAACTTGTACTTCACCATCTGTTTCATCATATGCACTAATATGAGATAATATTTCACTTTTTGATAACATATCATCTACATTAACTATAATATTATTTGTACCACTTATTGATGGTTTTTGTAAATCTCCAGTTACTTGACTAACATGAGTAAAATAAGTAGTACTTACATAATACATTACTCCCATTTGTCCAGAAACACTAAAATCATTTAATGTTTGTTGTACATAATATATTTTTTGACCACTAGACACTAAATTTGCCACTTTTGAATTATCTGTTACATTAATAAATTCTGTAACATCAACTGCTCCACTTAAATAATTTGCACTTGATCCTTCAAACACAACTAAACTATTAGCTAGTATAGTATATGGAGCTTCAAGTGATTGATAATGTGCCCCACTAAAATTGCAGTCTTTTTTCTCGACTGCTCTTTCACTTGATAATACACTTATATTATCATCTAAATTATATTCTTCTGCATTTACACTCACCAATGGGGTTAATCCTAATAAACCAATTAGTCCTCCCACCAACATTTTTTTAATCATCTTTTCTTACCATCCTTTAATATTAAATATATTTTCTGTTTTTGTTTATCGTTTAATTTATTTCCTTTTTTTAACATTTCTATTAAATCAGATATATAAATTTCTCTTTCTTTCAATAATTTATTCTTTTTAATAGAACTATCTTTTTGTGCTTTTTGAGCATCAAAGATTTCTTTTGTTAATCTTTCTATTAATATTGCATATTCTAATTTATCAATATGAATCACCTTCTATTAATATTTTTGGTATTATTTCTTTAAGTATTTTATTTACTATTTCTTGTGATTTTAAATTAACGAATTTTAATATAGATTCAACAATATCTTGTTCATCTATAATTTCATATTCAGTATTTCTTAAACATATTTTTATACTAACAGCACTATTTTTATTTTCTTCTATATCATTTGTTAAATTAATAAGTTTTTGTGCTTTATTAGTATAATATTTTAAGTTTTCTACCTTTAATTCTTTTTCTTTTCTAACTTTTTCTGAAATCATATCAACTATTTCTCTTAAAATTCATCTTTTTCATCTAATACATTATTTTCTAATACATTTATCTTTTCTTCAGTCAATTCATAAAAATATATCTTATTTTGTGATTGTAAATTAGCTACACAAATTGATGTTAATTCTTGACTTTTGAAGAAAGCTTTCATGTATACGCCAGGACATACATAAGCATTATATCTATAGCCTTGCATTCCATTTTTATTTACAAAGGTTATAAATTTTACAGGTATTACACATTCTGCCTTAGCTGATACTAATTCAGGAACTATTGTTTTTATTAGATTTAATTCTAATTCATTTAATGTCCTATTTACTATTAAGCCATTGCAAATCTTAATAGATAATACATCTCTTTCAAAGCTTATCTTATGGCCAAATCTATCATATCTTTCACTTCTTAAATGTTCTACTTTTGCTTTACATAATGTTAATTTCTTTAAATCTTCTGTATTTAATTCTTCAAATCTCATCATATATAATGATTCTATTTTTTCATCTTTTTTAATTAAATTTTTTGGATCTAAATTTGTTACATTATATTTTGGTAATTTAATTTCTTCTTTTACTTCTTGTTTTCTATTTTCTTGCATTTTTATTTTCTCCTTTATCTTTCTAATATTTTTGCACTTTCTAAATTAAATATCTTTATTATATTTTCTAATTTATTACTCTTTTTACTTATCTTATAAAGTTCTTTTCCATTATAAAATACTACATAAAACTCAGGATTTATTCCTGTATATATTATTAATTCATTCATTTATTAAACCTCGCAATTTAACATTTAACTATTTTTTCTAATCTTCTTTGCATTTGAGGAGTTAATTTCTTCTTTGCTTTTAATGATTTAGCAAACATAGGTAATTCAGAGCTTAAATCATCATTAAGATCTTCTAACATTGAATTGGCAACTTGTTCTCTTTCTTTTTTAGTTAAAACTGGTAAATATTTATTTTTGCCACTCTTAATATAAGTATAAATTAATCTTTGAATTCCATTAATCGCTTTATCCTTATCATATGTTCCATCTAATAAAGATTTATAAATTTTATCTTCTATAACTTTATAATTATTATAAAATTCTCTTTCATTATCTAAGATTAGTTTTGATTCACCTAAACGATCATATTCAATATTACTATTACAATAAGAATTTAAATTTGTTTTCTTATACCCTAAAATATTCTTCATACCATCCTATTGACTAATTTATTTTTAACTGCTACAATTAAAGCACAAAGAGATAACACTATTGTGACGAATTATTATTCGTATTTGGTTATCTCTTTTTATTTTTTCTTTTCAAATACCTTATTTTTGCTTTATCACTTTTATCAAATCTATAATTTGGTAATACGCTTTTAAAATCCTTTTCACAATCTAAATATGCATGTTTTTGAATATATGCTATTTTAGTATCAAATAAATTTGGATTCTTATTTAACCTTATATTTTTACTACTAGATTTATTAGAGTGTGTTAATAATAATCCTTTAAATTTATCTTTCTTTAGCTTATATACATACATAGGATGCTTTCTTCTTTTACTAAAGAGAAATAAAGGCAGTTTTAAAATTCCTGTTTTAATTCTTCTTAATAAATTAGCCAACTTTTTCCTCCTTTCTTAATTTTTATTTTTCCAATTAATTGGAAAATTACTTTAATAGAACCTTTAACTCTAATATCTTAGCCATATTAGTAGCTGGTTATTTTGTCTCACTTCCATCAACTTTAGGTACGTACCACACTACCTCGCAATTTAATCGTTTGCCAACGCTTTAATTTATATTTCTATATTCATTAATATTTAATTGTCAAAGAACTTAATTTGTTAATTTTTTATTTTTTTGCTATAATATAAGTGTGGTATTTATAAAACCACATAATAGGAAAGTTGTTAACTCATGCATATATATTTACATAAGGAGAATAATATATATGATTGATGAAAATGAACTTATTAAATTTTTAACTCAAAAAACTAAAGACATTCAACTTCAAAATGGTTTTAATTTATGGTTAAAAAATGTTAAAGTCAGTAAAAGAAATGGAACATTTGATTTTTATAAATATCTTTTAGCTAGATTATTAAAACAATTAAATCTTTTTAATGTTAATTCTTTCCATCAAATAACTAGTGAAATCATTTTAAATCTAGTTAGTTTCTATCAACAACAAGGATTATCAAACAATACCATTAAGAAATATCTTACTGGTCTTAAGACTGTTATTAATTATCTTGTAGAATGTGATTTTATTTCTTCACCTAATTTTGTTATCCCTCATATTAAAGAAACAAAACCACAAATAGAAATTATTGAAGAATATGATATTCAAAAGATTTTAGAATATTTAGATAATTCTAATGATAATCAAATGAAATTAGCTTTTATGCTGTTTCTCACTACTGGTATTAGAAGAACAGAATTAATTAATATAACTATTAAATGTATTGATCTTAAAAATAATATAATTCATCTTCCACATACCAAAAATGGTTATCCTAGAGATATATTTATCATCAATGAGACTAAACAATTAATCATTGATAATATATCAAAATTTAAAGATCAAGATTTTCTGTTTACTAAATCAAATGAAAACAAGCAAGCTTCTACTTCTTTAATTGATTTTTACTTTTACAAAATAAAAAGGGACTTAGATATAAAAATACTAAGTCCACATAAATTAAGACATACATATGCAACCCATTTAATTTTAAATGGTGCAGATTTAAATACTGTACGTTTATTATTAGGTCATACATCTTTTGAAATGACTCAAAGATATATCGATTTTAATTCTAAACATTTAGAACAAATCAATAGAAAGTGTAATCCAATCAAGAAATTAAAAAAAATAGCATGAGGGACTACAACTTTCCTTCATGCTGTTTTGAATCATTTTTATATTTTCTTGCTAATTTTTAAGCAATTTATTATCAAAAAATTGGCAGGACTAACTGGATTCGAACCAGTGCATGAGGGAGTCAAAGTCCCTTGCCTTACCGCTTGGCTATAGTCCTAGGGTGCCCCTCACGGGGCTTTTGGGATGTTAATTTGAAAAAGATATTTCTTGGACACATTTATGTCCGTGCTATATTCTACTAAAAATTGTAAATAAATGCAATAGATTTTATTTAATTTTTTTAATTTTTTGGCTTAAAATAAAGGTTATTTTATAAAAGTGCTTTTATTTTTTTCTTGATCTTTTTTATATTTTTTTACTACCTTGTTAGCATCTTTAACAAATTTGTTTAAATCATCCCAACTATCTATTTTACATCCACTAGCTTTAGCGTGTCCTCCGCCACCATATTGATTAGCTAATTTATCAATATCAGGACCACGAGAGCGAAGTCTTACTCTTATTTCTGCAGGATGTTCAATTATTAAAGCCCAAACAGGATATCCTGGTATTGTTGATATTACATTAACTTGATTAGCTGCATCCTCATAACTAATACCATACTTCTCAACTATTTCTTTAGTTATTTTAATATATGCAAAACCAGCTTTAGTTAATTTAAAATGTGATAAAACATAACCTTTAAATTTTAATACATCTAATGATTCAACACTTAAATAGTTATCAATTTCAGCTATATTAACACCATATTCTAACAATTTAGCTGCAACAATGAACGTTTCTGATGTAACACTATCGAAGCGATATCTACCTGTATCTGTAACTATAGCTGTATAAAGAGGTATAGCTACATCTTTATTTATTTTTAAATTTAACCCTTCTAGCATTTCAAAAATAATTTGAGCACAGGCAGGTTTTTCTTCTTCTACAAGTTCAATATCACCATAATTATCAACAGGAATATGATGGTCAATCTTTATTATTTCTTTTGCTAATTTAAACCTTTGATCAGCTAATCTTTCACTATTAGCACAATCAACACAAATAGCTAACGCATTATTATAAGTATCATCACTTATTTCATCTAAATCGCCTAAAAAAGCTACATACATTGCTTTTGGGCCTACCGCATAAATTTTTTTCTCTGGAAAATTAATTCTTAAAGCCTCTCTTAAACCAAGTTGAGAACCGATACAATCGCCATCTGGTCTAACATGGCCATGAATTATAATCGTTTCATATTCTTTTATTTTATTTAGTATTTGGCTATATATTTGCATATTACACTCCTTTACTTTCTTTTATTATATTCTTAAAATCAGTAATAACTTTATCACATTCTGCAAAATCTTTTAATGTTGCCCCACAAGCAAAAGGATGTCCTCCACCACCATATTTTTTAGCTATTTCAACGATTGATATTCCTCTACTTCTAAATTCACCAACAACATTATCATTTTCTTTATCATATGTAAAATTACACCAAATAATAACTTCTTTAACCCCAGCCATTAAATTAACCATTCCTCTAGATATATCGAAAAAAGGAACATCAGGATATTTAGCTAAAACTTCTTTTGTGCATTTTAGATAAGCCACATTATCTTCTACAACAAACAAATTAGCAAAATAATTTTTCATTTGTTTTTGTGCTAAAGTTTCAACATAGATATTATCATAAATAAAATCAATATTAGCCCCATTTGCTAGTAAATAGGAAGCTACTAAAAATGTGATATCAGAAGTTCCTGCATATTGAAAACGACCACTATCAGTTACAATCCCACCATATAAGGCTGTAGCTCCATAATTAGTTATTTCTTTATTTAAACATCTTAACATATCACCAATTATCTCAGCACATGCTACTTTAGTTGTATCAACATATACTTTAGCATTTAATATATCAGATTCATTTTTATGATGGTCTATAATTAATATTTCTTTTGCTAAATTATATCTATCATCACTAACCATACCTTTAACGGCTACATCACAAATAATGGCTAAACTATCACTTATTATATCATCAGACACTTCATCCATTTTACCTATAAAATCATATCTTTTTGAACTATCTCCAACCATATAAACTTCCTTTTTAGGGAAGTTTTTATTTATTGCTTGAGCTAAACCAATTTGACTTCCTAATGCATCTAAATCTGGTCTAGAATGTCTAAAAATAACTATTTTATCATATTTATTAATTAATTCCCAAATATCATAATAAGTCATAAAATATTCACCTCAAGTTATTTTAACATATCTATTTTAATTATTAAAGAAAAATACAATACATATCTTGTTATTAATAAATGATTAAATACAGGAACATTATCTTTAATTTAATAAATAGTAATCTTTAAAAAATTAAAAAACATCAAAAGTTTAAATATTTTCGACTAAAATAAGATTGAATCGTAAAAAAGTCGAAATATGCTTGACATTAATAATATTTTCGACTAAAATAAGATTGAATCGCAAAAAAGTCAGGAGGAACTACTGATGTATATTAAAAGAGACTTAGAAAACTTATTAATTAATACTAGTAAAGAATATAGTTCTATTTTATTATATGGTCCTAGACAAATAGGAAAATCTACAATTCTACAAAATTGTTTTAATAACCATAAAATTGTAAGTTTAGATGATTTAAATGAAAGAAATCTAGCTTTAAATGATCCAAAATTGTTTTTAGATATTCATAAACCACCTATTATAATAGATGAGGTTCAATACGCGCCTAATTTGTTTCCTTATATTAAAATTGCTATAGACAAAAAAGCTTCTCCAGGCAGTTATTTATTAACCGGATCTCAATCATTTAAATTGATGAAATTAGCTGGTGAAAGTTTAGCTGGTAGAGTGGCGTTAATTCATTTTTCCCCATTTTCCCAACATGAAATATATAGTGATGTTAAACTTTTACCTTTTAAAATTAACATTAATGACTTATTATTACGCTCAAATACTTATAAAGAAGCTGATATACATGAAATATATAGGCGAATATTTTATGGTAGTATGCCAAATATTTTAAATGGTAAATATACTAATTTAAATTTATTTTATTCTTCTTATTTAGAAACTTATATTAATAGAGATATTAATGAAGAAAATAAAATAAATAATAATTTAAAATTTTTAAATTTTCTAACTGCCCTAGCAGCTAGAATAGGCCAAGTCTTAAACATTCATAATATAGCTATGGAATGTGATATTAGTGATGATACAGCTAAAAGATGGTTAGAATTAATATTAAAATCTGATGTTGTTTATTTATTACATCCTTATTCTAATAACGTTTTAAAAAGAACTATTAAAAGCCCAAAATTATATTTTTTTGACACTGGTTTAGTAGCTTATTTAACTAAATATCATAGTCCTGAAACTTTAGAAGTTGGCTCTATTAATGGGGCTATTTTAGAAAACTATGTAATTAATGAAATAAGAAAATCTTATTTAAATTTAGGATATGAGCCACCTCTTTATTATTATCATGATAAAGATAATAATGAGATAGATTTATTAATTGAGGCAGATGGTTTCCTTCATCCAATTGAAATTAAAAAAACTAGCACTCCAAATCCTAGTATGATTAAAGCTTTTAATATATTAAAGAAAAGTTTAATTCCTCTTGGTTTTGGGGCTATAATATGTTCATATAGTAATATTTCTATGTTAGATAATAACACCATGATTATTCCAATATGGTCAATATAAAAAGGTATTTAAAATTAACTAAATACCTCAGACTGTTGACAAAAAGACATATTTTTAAAAGAATATGTCTTTTTTGTTTGTTAAAACAATAAGTGTAAAGAAAA
>CALUXR010000036.1 GCA_944324795.1 uncultured Acholeplasmatales bacterium | reverse complement strand
GTTGTCTAAAATTATTGAAATCAACGTTTTTTAAAAATTGTAACTTTTAACTTGATTTAATTATAGTTGACTCCTTTTATTAATATAAATGATAACACAAAAATAAAAAATATGATATAATGATTTTGGTGATAAAATGTATTTAGATAAAGATATTATAAAAGAAGGAAATCCAATTTTAAGAGAAAAAGCAAAAGAAGTTAAAATTCCTTTAAATAATCATGATTTGTTATGTTTAGAACAATTATTCCAATATTTGATTATTTCAGAAAATGATGAATTAGCTAAACAATATAATATTAGACCAGGAGTTGGGATAGCTGCCCCACAAGTTGGAGAAAGCTTAAGAATGTTTGCGATGAGTTGTGTAGATTTTTTAGATGAAAAACAAACTAAATATGCTTATGCAGTAATTAATCCAAAAATTGTTGAAGCAAGTACTGAAATGACTTATTTACCAGATGGTGAAGGGTGCCTAAGTGTTGTAAGAGATACAATTGAATATGTTGTGCCAAGACATTATCAAATTAAATTTAAAGCTTATGTTTATGATTTTTTTACTAAAAAAACGAAGTTTATAACTAAAACTTTAAAAGGATATCCAGCTATCGTTTTTCAACATGAATATGATCATTTAGATGGTATATTATATGTTGATAAAATGCTTCATAAAGATGAAACATCAGCTATTCCTTTATATACAGTAAAAAATGATGAATAGAATTAATTTATGTTATAATCAATTTTTAGTTATTATACAAAAAAAGCGTCAATGACGCTCTTTTTTATTGCATTAAATACATTAAAATTCCAGCAGTAACGGCTACATTTAATGATTCTGTATTTTGCATTTGAATATAAATATTAGTGTTTGTTAAACTTAGAATTTCTTCTTTAATTCCATTACCTTCATTACCAAGAATTAAAGCTAATGGCTCTTTAAATTTTAATTCATTAGGATTTTTACCATTCTTAACAGATGTTCCGTAATATGTATAATTAGAATTATTTTTAATAAATTCAATTATATTAGTTTTAACAAAATTAAGTTTAAATATAGCACCTTGACTAGCTCTTATAACTTTATCATTATAGATATCGCAACAACCTTCACCAAGAATAATAGTTTCAAAGCCAAAAGCTACCGCACTACGCATAATAGTTCCCATATTACCAGGGTCTTGAATAGCATCTAAAATTACTATTTTTGATTTTAGTTTAGCTTTCCTAATCATTTTACAAATACATAATACTTGACATGGTGTATCTGTTTTAGCTATTTTTTTCATATCATCATTAGATATTAAAATACCCTCTATTTCTGAATTTGTTGTATAAGTTTTAACTAAAACATTAGCCAATTTAGCTTCATTATTTAAATGGGGACCTAAAGCAATAAATAAGTTAGTTTCTTTACGATATTTAGCTTGATATAGCTTATTAATATCAGTTATTTCCTTCTTGCTTAGCTTTATGATATTCATCAATTGCTTCTCCTACTTCTAAACCATACATTGATAAATCAAGATCACTAAATGTATTAATCCATAACGACTTAGTATTTTTTACAGCTTCATCTACATATTCTTCATATGGGAACGCTTCTTCAAAATGACGAGCTTTATAGGCTCTTGGAGCAGTAGACGGAGCTTTAGGAACATATACTGTACAACAATCTTCAAATGGTTTAATACTAATATCAAATGCTTTTATTTTTCTAGATAAAGCAATAATGTCTAATTTATCATAAGTGGCGAGTGGTCTAATTACAGGCATATTAGTCACTTCATTAATCGTAGCCATACTTTGTAATGTTTGACTTGCTACTTGACCAACTGATTCACCATTTATTAATACTAAATCTTTATTATTTGCGGCTACTTTACTAGCAATACGATACATCATCCTTCTCATAATTGTTATATTATAAGATTCTGGAACTTTTTCAAGCAATTGCATATGAATATTTTTAAACGGAACCATATGTAATAATATTTTATTACCTGGGGCATATTTAGCCATTATTTTTACTAAATCAACAACTTTATTAGCTGATTCAATGCTAGTTAATGGTGTAGATTCAAAATGAATACATTCAATTTTAATTCCTTGTTTCATAGCTAAAAAACCAGCAACAGGACTATCAATACCACCGCTTAACATCAAAAGTCCTTTACCAGCAATACCTGTAGGGTAACCGCCAAGACCTCGAATTTGGCTATTAAATAAATAGATACCATCACTTCTTATTTCTATTCTTAATTCTAATTTAGGTTTATGTAAATCAGCAGTAACTAATTTATTATTTTTTAAAATGTGGGCAGAAATTATTTTAGATACTTCAGGACTAGTCAAATTAAATGTTTTATCTGCCCTTTTTGCTTCCACTTTAAATGTAGTCGGTCCTTTTACTAATTCGTTTATATAATTTAAAGATTCTTCTTTTAATATATCTAAATCTCTTTTAATTTTTTTAACTAAGCTATATGAATAAATGCCGGCAACCAAATTTAATCTTTCAATTACCTCATTATAATCGTAACCATTTAATAAAACATAGGCATGATCATGTTTCTTTTCGATAGTAATTGGCAAGCCTTGTAATTTTTCATCTAACATTTTATAAAGTTGTCTTATAAAGTCACCTTGGTTTTTACCTTTTAAAGTTAAATCACCAAAGCGAATTAAAATCCTATCATACATATTTATCCCTCCAGTTTTCCTATTTTAGCATAAAATAAAAAAATAGTAAATTTTTTCTTGCAATAAAAAGGTCTTTGTGATAATATTTTAAGGCATGGGTAAAAGCAGCTGCCTAATTTATATTTATAAACTATCTTAACCTTGCGAGGATATTAGTAATCTTAGCTGCTTATGGTGAAAATATATAGATAGATAGCATAAATATATTAGGTCCCTTTCTTTTACCACAATATAGAAAGGAGAAAAAAATAATGTCAAGATATACAGGACCAGCTTGGAAGATTAGTCGTCGTTTAGGTTACTCTATTTCTGAAACAGGTAAAGAACTTGTTAAAAGAAAATATGCACCTGGTCAACATGGTCAAAAAAGAGTTAAACTAAGTGAATATGGTATCCAACAACAAGAAAAACAAAGAGTTAGATATACTTATGGTTTATCCGAAAAACAATTCCGTAAAGTATTTGCTAAAGCATCAAAAATGCAAGGTAATACAGGTGTTATCTTCTTACAATTATTAGAAATGCGTTTAGATAATTTAGTATATCGTTTAGGCTTTGCTTCAACAAGAGCTCAAGCTAGACAATTAGTAAATCATGGCCATTTCTTAGTAAATGGTAAGAAAGTAGATATTCCTTCTTATACTGTTTCTATTAATGATACTATTTCTTTAAAAGAAACTTCTAAAGATTTAGTAGTAGTTAAACAAGCTTTAGAAGCTAAAACAGTAAGACCTGAATATTTAGCTTTTGATCCTGATAAGAATGTTGGTACACTTGTTCGTATTCCTGAACGTGATGAATTCTTACCAGAAATTAAAGAACAATTAATCGTCGAATTCTACAACAGATAATAGATGATAAAGCTCACAATTGTGAGCTTTTTTTATTTTTAAAAAAGAAAAACAAGCTATTTTAAAGCTTGTTCTTGACGTATTTTAGCATCATATTTTTTTCTTTCAACTGTATCTAATATTTTCTTTCTTAAACGAATGTGACGCGGTGTAACTTCTACTAGTTCATCATCATTAATAAATTCTAGGCACGCTTCTAAAGACATAATTCTTGGTTTTTTCAATACAACTGTCATATCTTTAGTTGCTGAACGAGTATTAGTTTGTTGTTTAGCTTTTACAACATTTACAGCTAAATCTAAATCTTTATTAGCCATGCCGACAATCATACCTTCA
Organism: uncultured Acholeplasmatales bacterium; assembly: GCA_944324795.1. Lineage (GTDB taxonomy): Bacteria > Bacillota_I > Bacilli_A > Acholeplasmatales > Anaeroplasmataceae > CALUXS01. The sequence goes on along the minus strand of CALUXR010000036.1, from coordinate 6,406 downwards.
TAAATATCTTCACCAGGACTTATAAACATAATTCCTCTATCTTCAAGTTGGCCGATTGAATAAGCTGTAGATTGACCATCAGCCATAGAAACTAATACACCATTAATTCTTTTACCAACATTGACTTGTTCTTGTGGACGATAATCTAAAAAGCTATGATTAATTATTCCATATCCTCTAGTTACAGTCATAAAATCAGTATTGAAACCAATTAAGCCACGACTTGGAATATGATAAACCACTCGCGATTGTGTTTCTGTATTTGACATATGAATTAAGCTACCATGTCTATTACCAAGAAGTTCAATAACTGAGCCAATTGTATCGCTTGGAGCATCAACAATAACTTCTTCATACGGTTCACAAACAACACCATCTATTTCTTTTAAAATGACTCTAGGTCGAGATACTTGTAATTCAAATCCTTCTCTACGCATCATTTCAATTAAAATTCCTAAATGAAGCTCGCCACGGCCTGATACTATCCATTCTTCTTGTTTAGCTATTCTTTCAACTTTTAAAGAAACATCTTTTTCTATTTCTTTATATAATCTTTCTTCAATTTTTGAAGCAGTAACTAATTTACCATCGCGTCCACAAAATGGACTTGTATTAGTGCCAAAAGTCATTTGAACTGTTGGTTCACTAATATGTAATTTTTCAAGTGGCATCTCTTTTCCAACTTCACATAATGTTTCACCAACGCAAATATCATTGATGCCACAAACACAGGCCATATCACCAGCTGAAACACTATTTACTTCAATTTTATTTAAACCTTCAAATGTATATAATTTTTGAATTCTAAATTGTTTAACACTACCATTAAGACGACAAACAGAAACCATCATTCCATTTTTTAAAGTTCCTTGTTTTACTCTACCAATTCCCATTCTACCAACAAAATCATTATAGTCTAAAAGACATGGTTGAAATTGTAGAGGGGCATCAATATTCATGCTAGGAGCAGGAATATTATTAATAATCATATTAAACAATGGATCCATACCTATTTTTTGATTAGCAGGATCAGAATCTAATGATGAAGTACCATTAACTGCCGATGTATAGCAAACAGGGAAATCAAGTTCAGATTCATCACAACCTAAATCAATAAACAATTCTAAAACCTCATCTAATACTTCATTTGGTCTAGCACTTGGTTTATCAATTTTATTAATAACAACAATCGGCTTTAAGTGAGCTTCAAAAGCTTTCTTTAAAACAAAACGAGTTTGGGGCATCGTTCCTTCATAAGCATCTACTACTAAAACTACTCCATCTACCATTTTCATGATTCTTTCTACTTCACCTGAAAAATCAGCATGTCCTGGTGTATCTAAGATATTTATTTTTGTATTATTATATTTAATAGCTGTATTTTTAGCTAAAATTGTGATACCTCTTTCTCTTTCTAAGTCATTTGAATCCATTACTCTTTCAGCTACTTGCTCGTTTTCTCTAAAAGTATGTGAGTAGCGTAAAAGTTGATCAACTAATGTTGTTTTACCATGGTCAACATGGGCAACAATAGCTATATTTCTAATGTCCATTAAACATTCACCTTTTCCTATTCATTAGTTCTCTTTTTATTGTTGATTCCTTAAACATTTCTTTTAATGATTCATATTTATCTTGTTTAAGAAAATCTTTTATATTATCTAGCTTTTCTTGAAAATTTTCAATATTTTTTAATAAATTTATTTTATTTTCTTTAAATAATTCACACCATAAATCCCCATTAATCATCGCTATTCTAGTTAAATCACGATATGAATCACCTATAAAATCTAAAGTATTAGAATCATTATCAGCTAAAACTAAAGCCACGGCTAAAATATGTGGTAATTGACTAGTTTTACTAATCATATAATCATGGCATTTACTATCTATAATTTTAATATTTGAAAATTTCATTTGATAAGCTAAATTTGTAAATATATCTATACTTCTTTTTGTTGTATGATTAGTAGGAACAATTAAAAAATTAGCATCATAAAATCTCGTTTTATCAGCATAAATTATACCTTTTTTCTCTCTCCCTGCCATTGGATGTAGTGAAATATATTCAGCTTTTAAATTTAATTTATTGATTTGTTCTATTAAATTTTCCTTAACGCCTGAAACATCTGCAATAATTTGATTTTCTTTAAATTCATTTTCTTCTAAAATATTTATTATCGCATTAGGATATAAACATATTATTATAATATCTACTAAATCAATAAAATCTTTAATATTATTTGAAGCAAAATCAACAAAGCCATGTTCTATTGCATAATTAATAGTAAATTCATCATTATCAATACCATAAATAATATATCCTAGATCTTTTAAACTTTTAGCAAAACTACCACCAATTACGCCAAGCCCAACAATTAAAAATTTAGTCATTTTCATTTACCTTATTTTTAATAAGTTGAAACATCTCATCAGAAATAATATGTTCAATTCTACAGGCATCTTCTTCTGCTAATTTGTTATCAGCTCCTAAGCTCATTAAAAAAGAAGTTAAAATAGTATGTTTTTCATATACTAAACCAGCCCTTTTCAATCCTTCTTTTGTCAATTCAATTTCACCATCTTGATGAAAGACAATATAATTATTTTTTTCTAATAATTTCATAGCTCTAGAAACACTAGGTTTTGAAAAACCCATATCTTTTGCTATATCTATTGAATGAACTTTTTTACCTTTTTTAGAAATTAAATAAATTGTTTCTAAATACATTTCCATAGATTCATTATTTTTCATCTAAATCACTACTTTCTTTAATCTTATAGATTTCAAAACATATTAATATAAATATTAATAGTTGAGGTATAAATACTATATATTTAATTATTATATCATATTTATAACATAATGTATAAAATAATACACCAATGATAAAAGCCAAAATGATTAGGAAATAAATTAATGCTTTATTTTTTTCTTCTTTTTCTTTTAATAAAATACCGTTAATTAAACTATGCATAAACATTTTATAATTATTTGTCATCATCGTTGCCGTATAAGCCAAATAAGAAAATCTAAAAGATTCTAATAATATTCCTCCTATTATTCCTAAACTAAATACTCCAATATAAGAGATATCAAAAGTTGTAGTTTTAATAAAAAAATAATTAGGAATAATCGATATAAAAACTATCATTAATAAAATTAAATTTATTAAATATTCTTTCTTTTTAATTTTAAAAATATAACTAATAATATTAGCTATTATAAGACCAACACTAAATGATAAAAATATAAATAGACATATTAAAACTGAATCATAATCATTATTTATTAAATCTCTCGCTAAATAAATTAAATTACCAGTTTGTAAGAATGTAAAATGACCACCACGATACATCAAACTATAAATATCTAAAAAACCACCAATAAATGATAAAATTAATGGTGTTAATATGGCTATTTTTTTATTTTTCATTTTCATCACCATATTTAATTTTAGCATATTTATAATGTTTTTTAAAGTGGAAAAAGACAGTATTAAATACTGTCTAATCTAAGGAAATTATGAGTTTTGTTTTTCTTTTTTACAAGCTTTTTTATAGGCTTTTAATAACTTATCTTTACTAAAAGCATTACATTGTTTAGCACTTGCACAATCGCCACAAGGACTTTTTTTATAGACTTTAATTAAGTGAATTATAACTAATATCAATAATAATATTATTATGCTTACTACTATTATATTAGTACTATTTATAGTTAGAAGGAATTTCATGTTTCTTTAATTCTTTCTTTCTAGATTTTATTTTAGGTAATATAAATCTTAAAAAGATTACACCTAAAACCAAAATCACTACAACTATTACTACTGCTATATCAATACCATTTACTAAAAACATATTTGCCTCCATCTATAAAAATACACCCCATATGCCGACTAATGAAGCAAGAATCCAAGCAAGTCCTGTTTGAAAGAATATTGCTCGCCAAAAATCATGTCCACTATTTAATTCTCTTTTCATTGCTCCTATAGCACCAAAACATGGAGCACTAAATAAAGTAAATATCATATAACCCATAGCACTAAAGCCATTAAAGAATGAAAATAATCCATTACCAGCAAAGACATCTCCACCTTCACCAACAGCTGTTATTACTTCCATTGATGAGACTACTAATTCTTTAGCTACTAAACCTTGAACTGCAGATACAGAAGCTCCCCATGAGAAATTCATTCCAAGCATCGGAGCAAATAAGAAAGAGATAGACCTACCTATATCGGCTAATAGACTTTCTTCAACATTAGTTGTATATCTAAATTCATAATTAACATTTAATAAAACCCAAATAGCAACAGAGCATAAGAAAATTATCGTACCTGCTCTTTTAATGAACGCCCAAGTTTTTTCACCTACATCGCGGACTACATATGAAATACTAGGTGCATGATATTCAGGTAATTCTGTAATATATGATGTACTATGCTTTTTAACAAAGAATTTATTTAATAAATAACCTGAAATTATAATAACAACAATTGCCATTATATACATTAACGCTGTTATTCCCCAATTTGCTCCAAATATACCGCCAACAAAACAAGATATTATTGGTAATTTTGCGGAACAAGGCATAAATGGCGTTAAAGTTACGGTCATTTGATGTTCTTCTTTATCTTGAATAGTTCTAGTACCCATAATAGCCGGAACACTACAACCAGTACCAACAATAAATGGTATCAAACTTTGACCAGACATCCCAAGTTTTTTAAATAATCTATCAAATAAGAAAGTAACTCTAGCCATATAGCCTGAAGTTTCAAGCAAACTTAATAATAAGAATAGAATCATAATTTGCGGAACAAAATTTAAAACTGCCCCTACACCTGCTACAGCTCCATCAGCCACTAAACTTGCCGCCCATTCACTACCACCAGCATTAATAATGACTTCACTAAGCCATGGTCCTAAACCTTTAATTCCCTCACCAAGAGAAACCTCATAAGAAGCCCAAGGAAGAGGAAATTCAATAGTATCACCACCATTAAATAACATATCGACAATCCCAACGGTTGCTCCACCAACTAAACCTACACTTAATAAATATACTAAGATTATAACAATTAAGAAAATCGGAATGGCCGCCCATTTATTTAATAATACTTTATCAATTTTATTTGTTATAGTTTCTTTATTTTTTTGTTTATTTAAAACAACTTCATCTCTGACTTTAACTATATAATCATATCTTAAACTAGCAATTAATTGCTCAGAATCGACTTTTTTTACTAATTCTAATGATTTAATTTCAGAAGCAAATTTTTCTTCAAAAAATCTATTATAATATCTATTATCCCTCTCTATTACCTTTATTGCAGCAAACCTTTTTTCTTTAATATTTGGATCTATTTCTTTTATAACATCGCTTATTACATTTTCAACTTCTAAAGGAAATATATGATGATATTTTGCTTCTGGTATTAATTCATCACTATTTTTAATAACATTTATTAATTCTTTAATTCCTGTCTTTTTTAAAGCACTAATTGATATACATTTAGTTTGTAACTTTTTTTCTAATTCAACAATATCAATATGATATCCTTTTTTAGCTAATATATCTTCCATATTTAAAACTATTAAGACTTTTGTATCAAGTTCCATTAATTGAGTTGTTAAATATAATGCTCTTTCAATAGATGTTGAATCAATAATATTGATAATTAAATCTGGCTTTTCATTGACTATAAATGTTCTTGAGATTTCTTCTTCTGCTGTATATGGAGATAAACTATAAATTCCTGGTAAATCAGTAATATGAATTTTAGTTCCTTTAATAAGACCATCTTTACGTTCAACTGTAACACCAGGCCAATTTCCAACTTTTTGATTTAAGCCGGTTAAAACATTAAAAAGTAAAGTCTTACCACTATTTTGATTACCAACTAAAGCACAACTTTTTACCATTATTTACCCTCCTTTATAACAACTACATTTTTCATGTCATCTTTTCTTAAGCATAATTGATATCCTCTAATTACAATGCTTATCGGATCACCTAAAGGACTTATTTGCTTAATTTCAATTTTAACACCCTTTGTAAGACCCATATCTAATAACCTTCTTCTAAATGCTTTATTTTCATCTTTAAAAGATATAAGAGTCCCACATTCACCAACTTTTAAATCGGCTAAACTACACGTTTCTTTTTCCATTTCTTTACCTCTCTTTTAGTTAGCTATTGCTAACCTATTTATAATTATACTCATTATTTTTTTATTTTCAATATCTAAAATGAAAAAAAGTTAGTTTATGCTAACTTTTTAAAAAAAGAAAAAGATAAGCCTTAAACTTATCTTATATTATATACGGGTTTTCGACACTATTCTATATAATTTTTCTACTTTCGTGAGATTTTATATACTACGTATATAAGTCTCACTAT
>CALUXR010000035.1 GCA_944324795.1 uncultured Acholeplasmatales bacterium | reverse complement strand
TCCGCAGTTTAGTTTTTGCCTAAATACCGAATTTCCGCAGTTTAGTTTTTGCCTAAATACCGAATTTCCGCAGTTTAGTTTTTGCCTAAATACCGAATTTCCGCAGTTTATAGTAAAAATGCTCATTTGAGCATTTTTAATTTATATAATTATAAATTGTTAATTACACCAATAAATAAAGGTATATCATAAGGATCAGTTAATATAAAAGCAAATGATCTATCTATTACAAAATCAGTATAAACTTTTTCATATTCTAATGGTGCTGGAGAAGTTTCGGCAGGAATTGAAGTATATGAAGCTCCTTCTATTCCTTTTCTTGTTACCTTTAAATTACTACCTGTAACTATATCGCTAAGATAGGCTGGTGTTGTTAGCAAATTTGTAAAATCATTATTTTCTACAAAAACTTTATCTAAATTAAATTCATCAATTAAAATATTTTTAATAGACATTTCTAATTCTACATTAAATTCTGGTAAAAAAATTCTTGTAAAATACATTTTCTTATTTTCATCATCTACAGCATTATAATTAGTAATATCATTTATCGTTTTTAAAACATCTTCTTTAAATATATCTGCAACTTTAATATCTTCATTAGGCTTTATTACTTTTATTTTATATCCTTCATAAGTTGTGGTATAAAAAGTTTCATAATTATTGCTATGATATATTCTACCTTCTTGATATTTATTTTCTAAAAGTTTTAATTGCTTAATACTACTATCATTATTTTTAAAATTATATTCATCAGTTAAATTTAATTTTTCACCTTCAAATAGCCAATTATCCTTTAAATAAAATGTAGTTATAATATTAAAAATTGTATCGTTACTTAAATCAAAATTTGGTGCTAATAAGCCATTTGTTTTATCTTCTATATAATTTTTAATTTCTTTATTAGCATTACCATTTTTAAAATTTGTTTGTCTAATATTTACATAAAAATCATCAGCTAATTCAGCAACTATATCTTCATTATAATTAACATTATTATCTAGCCATAAGCTATTTATAATATCTGCTTTACTATACTTTTCATCTTTATATAATCCACCTAAAACTTTAATAAAATTATCATCTATTATATCTTGTGTCGTATTTAATAATTTTAATAATTCTTCTTTTGTTTCTCCATTACTTATTTTTTCTAATATTATTAAAGAAGAATAAATAGAAATAGGCGAAATAATAAAATTATTATCTTTATTTAAAAATGATTTTTCACTTATTTTATAACTAAAATTTTTAATTGATGTTATTAATTGTTGATAATTTACATCTTTCCTATCTTCATAATTAAGGCTATTTAAAGGTTTAGCTTCGGCTATTTCTTTACCTTTACTACAACAAGCTAAAGGAAAAATCATAAATAAAATTAAGATAAAAATATATAATTTACGCATAATATACACCTCATTTCTTAATATTATTTTAGCATGTAAAAGAATTTATTACAAATAAAAAGAGGAAACTACTCCTCTAATTATTACTTGTATTATTTTCATCTACAATACAAGCTTGGCCTTCTTTGGCCATTGTTTGTTGATATGTAGATGTTGCTTCTTCTAATTGTGGATAATTTTTAAAACCTAATTTTAATAAAATCGGACATAAAATACTTGAAAATAAAATTAAACAAATTGTTGCAAGCATTGGGTCTACTCCAATTACATTACCTATTGAATCACGCCAAATAAGAGAACTACCTGCTGCATAAACAGCAAGTGCAACTTCACCACGGGCAATCATTCCTGAACCTATTATATAACTATCGCGCATATTATGCTTAGTTATTTTTCCAGCAGCGCCACAACCTATAATTTTACCTATTATACCTACTGCAACAAAACATAAAGCAAATACTAAATCAATAGGATGGAAATCACTAAAGTCTGCTGAGATACCAATATAGGCAAAGAATAATGGTGAAAATATTAAATAACCACTTGAAATAACTTTTTTATTTATATATTCTGTATCATCAATTCCGCTTAACATTAAACCTGCCATATAGGCACCTGTAATAGCAGCCACACCAAATACTTGTTCAGCTATAAAGCTATAAATAAAACATAAAGCTATTGCATAAATACCTGTTCTTCTATGATGTGGATAATGTTTAGATAACCATTTAAATATATATCTACAAAATAAGCCTATACCAATTGCGAAAACAAAAAATAAAACAACTTTTATAAATGTTACCCAAATAGGAACATCACCACCATGAAGGCTTGTTACAATAGATAAAACTAAAATACCAATAACATCATCAATAATAGCCGCTCCTAAAATAACTGTTCCTACTTTAGTATTTAATTTATTTAATTCTCTTAAAGTTTCAACTGTTATACCAACTGATGTAGCAGTTAAGATTGCTCCTACGAATAAAGCATTAAATATAGCATCTATGTTATTAAAGTCACTAAAACCATTAGGCATAAAACACATCGCAATAATAAAACCTAGAATCATCGGTACTAAAACACCAAAGCAAGCAACCAAAGTAGCTATACCTCCAGCCTTCTTCATTTCTTTAATGTTAGTATCTAAACCACTAGAAAATAAAATAAAGATTACGCCAATTTGGCTAAATACATGTAGCATGTCCATTTCTTCAGCATTTGGATTCAATATGCCATGAAAATTATCAAGTCCTATAAAGAATGCAGGTCCAATAAGTAGGCCAGCAATAACTTGACCAACAACTTGAGGTAAGCCTATTCTTCTTGCTAAAATACCAAGTGATTTAGAAACAAATAAAATCACCGCTAAACAAAATATAACATACATATATGAAACAGGTTCAGTCCAGAACCAATTATCTAAAAACATATTTTTCCTTCTTCCTATTTTTTCTCTAATCTATTATAGGCATCTTTTATTTATTGTCAATTTTATAGAAGCGCTTTAATTAAAAAATATTATATTTAAAGTCTTTTTTGAGTTTATTTTTTTACAATTTAGGTCTATAATTTATAAGGCGAGGTATTAATATGGAAACAACATTAGATAATTCAATGGATAAATATTTTACTAAACAAGATTTAAAAAAATTAATAATTCCTTTACTTATTGAACAAACCTTAGCTATTTTAGTTGGTTTATTAGATACAGTTTTTATATCTAGGTATGGTGATGATTTAGTATCTGGTGTTTCTCTATCTGATATGATTAATACATTGTTAATTAATATATTTAGTGCTTTAGCTACCGGTGGAGCTGTCGTTGTTAGTCAAGCTCTTGGAAGGAAAGCTATTAAAGATGCTAAATTATCTAGTAATCAACTTTTACTTATAAGTTTAGTAGTAGGAATTTCTATAATGTTGTTAACCCTATTCTTAGGAGATGCTATTTTAAAATTATTATATGGTCAAATTACACCAACTGTTATGAAGGCTGCTAGTACTTATTTAAAATTAACTTGTATATCATTTCCATTTTTAGCTGTTTATAATTCAGCTGCTGCCTTATATAGAAGTTTAGGTAATTCAAAAATTAGTATGTTAGTCAGCTTGCTTATGAATATAATAAATGTTGTTGGTAATTCAATTTTAATTTATGGTTTAAATATGGGTGTTGAAGGGGTTGCTATACCTACAATCATATCAAGAGCTGTGGCTTGTATAACTATTTTAGTTCTATTATTTAAACCAAGTTGCCCTTTAAGAGTAAGTTTTAAAGAAATTTTTATTCCAAAATTTAAAACTATTTCTTCTATATTGCGCTATGGTATTCCATCATCTATCGAAAATGGTTTATTTCAACTTGGAAGAATATTAGTTGTTTCTATTATAGCTTTATATCCTACTTTTCAAACTGCTGCAAATTCAACAGCTGGTACTTTCGATTCTTTAGGTTGTATTCCTGGCAGTGCTATGAATTTAGCTATGATTACAGTTGTTGGTCAATGTATTGGAGCTAAAGATTATAAAGCCGCTAGATATTTTACAAATAAATTATTAAAAATAGCTTATATAATGACAATTTGTTTAAATGTTGTAATTTGTAGTACAATTTTCTTTACAGTTAATATTTTTAATATATCAGATGAAGCTAAAGAATTAACTATTTGGTTAGTCTTAATACATGATGGTTGTGCAATGCTACTTTGGCCTACTGCTTTCACCTTACCTAATGCCCTAAGGGCTAGTAATGATGTAATGTTTACAATGGTCGTAAGCGTATTTTCAATGTTTGTCTTTAGACTTGGTTTTTCTTACATTTTCCACTACACCTTGCACCTTGGTGCTTTAGGTGTTTGGACAGCTATGATTTTTGATTGGATTTTTAAAGCTTTAATATTCTTAATTCGTTATAAAGTAAGGAAACTTGAACCAAAACATAAATTAAATATTACATAAAAAACTCAAGCATTAAATGCTTGAGTTTTCTTTTTATTAAGCTATTTTTCTCTATGTTTAAATATAGGATTTAATAGTAATCTTCTATGCATTATTTTAGGAAAAGCAATGATAAAAAAGATTGTAGTAACAGTACTTGAAATAATATCACTAATCATTTCAGCATAAAAGCATCCCATAACCCCCATAAATAAAGGGAATAAAAATGTAGATGCAATTATTAAAGTTTTTCTAAATAATGAACAAAAAGCAGCAGCTTTTGGCTTTGCTAGAGCTGTTAAGCAATCAACGAAACAATATTGAAAAGCTAATGGAATTATACCATACATAAATATTTGAATACTAGAAATTGTAGCCTTTGTAATTTCTTCATCATTTGTAAATATTTTAATAAAAGGTTTACTAATTAAAAATGATAATAGAAAACAACAAGCACAAAATATTATCGCAAATATTAAAATATTTCTCTCCCCATGCATTACTCTATCGCGATTGCTAGCACCATAATTATAAGAAATAAAAGCTTGTGTTCCACTAGATATCCCCATTAAAGGCATTGTAATTAGCTGAAAAAAACTAGTTGTAATAGTTGAAACAGTTAAATACATATTAGCATCTAAACCAGCATTATTTTTTAATCCACTATTTAAACAAATATTTACAACACTATCAGTCGCAAGAATTATAAATGGTGATAGCCCCATAACCATAATTCTAGTAATTAATTTAAAATCATAATTACCAAAATTAATTCTAATTTGGGTCTTTTTAAGTAAAACTACTAATGTATATAAAAAACTTGCAAATTGAGCTATTACTGTAGCTATTGCCGCTCCTTTAACATCTAATTTAAATACAAAAATAAATATTGGATCTAAAATAATATTTATGATCGCACCAATTAACATCGTCTTCATTCCAGACATAGAATTACCTTGACAAATTATAAATTGATTTAAACCTAAAGCCATTATCGCAAAAGGAGCTCCAAATAAATATATAAACATATATTCATGTGCATATATTAAATTATCAGTTGTAGCTCCAAAAGCTAATAATAATGGATCAAGAGCACATAATGTAATTAATGGAATTAAAATAGATAAAACTAACATCGCTAAAAAACCATTAGATAATATTTTTTTAGCCTCATCTTCTTTTTTAGCACCTAAATTCATCGCTAAAAGTGGGGCACCACCAACACCAATTAAATAACTAAAACTAGTAAGTAAAGTTGTAATTGGTACAGAGACACCAACACCACCTAAAGCTAAATCACCTATTTCACTAATATTACCGATATACATCCGATCAACAATACCATATAAAACATTAACTAGTTGTCCAAGCATTGCTGGAATAGCTAATTTAAATATCGTTTTATTTATATTATCATTACCTAAATCAATTGATTTCATATTCTTTTCCTCAAAACTCTTAATTTAGCACTATGAGAACGATGATTTTCTATTAATTCACTTTCACTTGGTAAAATTGGCTTTTTTGTAATCATTTCAAATGGTGCCTCTGGGGCGTTAGCAATCGGTAAATCTGAAGGTAAATTGCTAGTTGATAATTGCTTAAAAATATGTTTAGTTATTTTATCTTCTTCAGGTTGAAAAGTGATAACCGCAATTATTCCATTTTTATTAAGTATGGTGCTTGCTGCCTTTAAACTTTCATCTAATGATTTTAATTCATCATTTACCGCTATTCTTAAAGCTTGAAAAGTAAGTTTTGCCGGATGACCTTTTTGTTTTAAAACTTTTTGCGGCAAAGCTTTTTTAATAACTTCTACTAATTCTAAAGTTGTATCAATTGGTTTGATACTTCTTTCTTTAATTATTTGATTAGCTATTTTTTTAGCATTTATTTCATCACCATATTGAAATAAAATCTTAACTAAATCATTATAACTATAATTATTAACAATATCATAAGCTTTTAATTTAGAATTTAAATCCATTCTCATATCAAGTGGAGCATCCAAATTATAAGAAAAACCACGTTCTTGCATATCAAGTTGAAAACTAGAAACACCAAGATCATATAATATACCATCAACACTATCTACATTATATTTAGCTAATTCTTCTTTTATATATCTAAAATTACTTTTAATTAAAGTAAAATTTGAACTAATTTTTTTAAGTCTTTCATATGAACGACTTATTGCATAATCATCTTGGTCAAAAGAATAGAGATGCCCTGTCGTTAATTTTTCTAAAATTCTCGCGCTATGACCTGCTCCTCCACAAGTCATATCAACATAAATACCATCACTTTTTATATTTAAAGCTTTGATTGATTCTTCTAATAATACACTTTTATGATTATACATATTTTCCTCCCTAAATAGAAAATAGATGCCTAAAGCATCTATTTCTATCCGTCTATTTCGCAATTATTCTGCGTCCTCAGTAGTTTTAATACTAACTACTTGTTTACCTTTGTAATAACCACAATTACTACATGCTCTATGTGCTAAAGTTAATTCACCACAATTAGGACAAGTAATCATACCAGGAACGCTTAATGCTTGATGAGAACGTCTCATTCCCTTCTTCATCTTAGATACTCTACGAAAAGGTACAGCCATTTTTCACACCTCCTACAATAGATCCTTAAGTGATTTAAATGCCTCATTAACATTTTCTTCTTTTATTTCTTCTTCATCTGATATAAATTCTACACCAGGAGCATAAACTTTACTTGGTTTAGCAATTAAAATATTAGTAATAATTGCTTCTTTAGTATCAAGCGTTTGTTTATCGATTAAAAAAGAATCTTCATAATCAGGATTAGTACTAAATTTTTCACTAAAATTAATATTTAAAGTATAAGGAACTTCTTTTAATGATATAGCACATTCTAAAATTAAATTACAAGAGACTTGAAAATTAATTTCATATAATTCTTTATCAATTTCATTTATTATTCCTTCAACTTTAGTCTCTTTAACTTGTAAAATGTCTTCAACCCCAACTAAATCAGGATTTAAGTCTAATTCCTCACTATAATGATAAGGCATATTAAGTTTCTTAAGTTGAGCTAAAGCAAACTTCATCTAAAATCACCTCAGCCTTTTTATTTTAACAAAAAACACTATTAAAAGCAATAAAAATTTTATATTTTTTCATGTTCAGTTAAGGCCTTTTTTATTGCTTTTTTATAACCATTTAAAAGCTCAATTCTACATTTATCATCCATTAAAGGATAAAAACTACTATATTGACCATTTAATTTTTTTAAATCATTAATCGTATAACCATTTTTTAAAGCTAATAAATAAAAAATACCTTGACTTGTTCTTTCAATATTATCTGGTCTATTAATTTCTAAATTTAATATGTCTGCTTGAAATTGCATCATAAAATCATTTGAAGAGGCTCCACCATCAACACTTATTTTTGTTATATTAAAATCATTATTTTTAGTTAATAAATCAAGTACATCCTTAACTTGATAACAAATAGCTTCAAGAGCTGCTCTTACAATATGATTTTTATTAACACCATTAGTTAATCCACATATTATTCCTTTAGCTTTACTATCCCAATAAGGAGCACCAAGACCAGTAAATGCTGGAATTATATAAACACCTAAACTATTTTCAACTTTTAATGCACAACTTTCACTTTCCTTAGCTGTTTTAATTAAACCTAAATTGTCTCTTAACCATTTAATAAGTGAACCTGCAAAAAATACACTACCTTCAGAAACATAATTATATTTATCATCATATTGTACACCTAAAGTAGTAATTAAATTTTGTTCAATTTCTAATGGTTTTTCTCCTAAATTAGTTAAAATAAAACAACCTGTTCCATAAGTTATTTTAGTTTCTCCTTTATTTATCAATAAATGGCCAAATAAGGCTGATTGTTGGTCTCCAGCAACAGCGAATATTGGTATTTCTTTTTTAAATATAGACATCTTTGAAGTATATCCAAATAAATGGGCTGAAGGACAAACTTCACTAAGCATAGTTTTTGGTATATCAAATATTTTTAATAATTCATCATCCCAACAATGATTATATATATTATATATCATAGTTCTTGAGGCATTAGTGACATCAGTTTTAAAAATTTTACCATCTGATAAAATATACATTAAATAAGTATCAATAGTTCCAAACAATAAATTACCTTTACGAGCTTCATCTAAAGCATGGGGAATGTTATGTAATAACCAATATATTTTAGTAGCTGAAAAATATGGATCGATTTCTAAGCCTGTTTTATTTTTTATTATTTTATCATAACCTTGTTTTTTTAAATCATCACATAATTTAAAAGTCCTTCGGCATTGCCAAGATATAGCATTATAAATAGCTTTACCTTTTCTATTAAAAACAACCGTTGTTTCTCTTTGATTAGCAATACCTAAACTAATAATATCATCACCAATTTTATTAATTAAATCATTAATACTTTTAAAAGTAGCATTTAAAACAACATTTAAATCTTGTTCAACATATAAAGGCTTAGGATATAGTTGATCAAATTCATGTTGCGTAACAGCTAAAATTTGACCTTTTAAATCATAAGCTATCGCTCTAGCAGAAGTTGTTCCTTCATCAATTACTAAATAATATTTCATATCTCACCTATAATTGTCATAAAAATTTAAATAAAATTCTTTAGCTAAACTGCCTTCTTTAATATTGTTTAATCCATCTATATAATTAAACCATTTATATCCATCTACTTCATAGTTTAATTTTACATCTTTATTTGTAACATCAACTAAAATATTAATCATTAAAGTATTCGTTTTAGAAAAATATTTAGTCTTTAATATTTTTAAACTACTAACATCTAAATTAGTTTCTTCTTTTAATTCTCTAATTGCGGCTTCTTCTGCACTTTCCCCTCTTTTTAAATAACCAGCTACTAAAATATAAAAATCTTTCCCATATTGTTTAATAAATAAAACTTCTTCTTTAAAACGAACAATCATACTAATAGCTACATTAAAATGGGGAAAATAATATTCATTACAATTCTTACAATAAGGAATTAATCCTTCATCTTTAACTTCTTCTAATTCTAATTTTAAACCACAATTAGGGCAATATAAATAATCACCCTTCATAAAAAGAAGCCACCAAATCATAAACTTTTTGATAATCTTTTTCTTGTAATATCTCATGACGCATATTTTCTAATTTAATATTACTTATTTCTTCATAACCAGCTTTTTTTAAAGTATTAATTGAATTATTAATTCCTTTATCATAACCTGTACAAGGATCATCACTACCATATATAAATAAAATCGGATTTTCTTTAGTACTTAAATAATTTCTACTTTTATGCATATTATTTACTAATCTAAATAAAGTTAAATAACCATTATTAGTAAAACTAAATGTACAATACGGATCATTACGATAATTTTTAATATTTTCTTCATTAAAACTTAACCAATCTAAATTAGTTTTACGATTTTTAATCTTTTTAGCAAAAGATCCTAAACTTAAATTATAAATAAATTTAGAACTTTTCTTTTCCCCATTTCCTAATGAAAATAACTTAGCAATTAAAATTCCAAGTTTTGTAGCTCCTTGATAATTAGGAGCACCTGATAATATTATTTTATTAACCAAATGACTATTTAATTGCATAAAACAACGAGTTTCAATAGTCCCCATACTATGAGCAAATAGATGAAGAGGCAAATTAGAACTATTTTTAATATAAGCTACAACATCTAATAAATCAATACTTAAAGCCTCATCCATCCCTTTACCAAAATAACCATGTGTAATTTCTTTATTAATAGACTTACCATGTCCTCTTTTATCATAAGTATAAACATTATAACCTTTATTATTTAAAAATTTAGCAAAATCATCATATCTTTTGCGATGTTCAATCATTCCATGAATTATTAAAATATTAGCTTTAGCCTTAGGAATAATATAACTAGTACAACTAAGTTCTAAACCATCATAACTACTTTTTATTATAAAGTCTTCCATATAAAAAACTCCTTTACTTTTTTATATATTATATCTTATAAATAATTTAAATTAAATAAAAAAGACAATATTTATTGCCTAAGCTTTAAATATTGCCTTTAATAAAACTAATTAAAATTTAAAGTATTATAAATTATATTACCTTCAGCATCAATTGCATATAATGCACAACCAGCATAATAATCTTTATGATTCCAATTACATGGAGCAATAGCTAAAGTTACTTCTTGACCATCAAAATCAAATAACCAACTGTATTGACTAGCACTTGATGAATAAAGTCTAATAGATGCCCCTTCATTTAATGGGTCGTTTATATATAAATTAGAATAATGTGGTTTTTGTTCAACTCTTATTTTAGCTTTAACTAAATATACTTCTGTTGTATGATCTTCTGTATATTTTAGTTCAGAAAGATCTTTAATTGTTTTACCTTCGATGAAGAAATTAGTAGGTATTTCATTATTACCATATAAATTTACATCAAGTACAGCACTAGTAATACAAGTTTGACCAGGACCATCAAAACCTTCTTGTGTGCCATAAGCATCACGTTTACCAGTCATTATAACTTCATCACCTAAAGATAAAGTTTTTAATGTAGCTGTATCAGTAATTATAGCAATTAAGCCCTCTTCACTCATTAAATAGAAACCATCTCTATTAACTAATGAAGGACCTACAATACCACGAACAGTTATATTTTCACCAACTGTTGTAGCAATAGCTTCAGAAATTCCAATATAATCAAAATCAGCTAATGAACCAATATGAATTGTAAATTGTTTATCTAATGTTTGTTCACCATATTTAACTGTAGCTGTTACGATTACATCTTTTGTAGTAGTACAATCAACATTCATAATAGATTTACCATCAACATTATTGATTGTTATAGCAGCATCATTAGATTTGTAAGTAATTTCTGCATTTTCAAATCCTAATAATTCATTAGAAACTAAATTTACTAATTCTAAAGCAGGGTTAGCATAGTATGTATCTACCTTAAATTGATCAACTACATAATATTCCATTACCATTTCAGCTGTCTTTGTTAAATCAAATTGATAATTTTCATCAATTACTTCAATTGGTAAAAAACGGGTTATAAGACCTGCTGATTCAGATTTATAATTTAATACCATTAAATAAACTGTACAAATCTTGCCATCAAATTTATCTAACCATTCAAAGTCAGCACCACTAGCTTGAGTATATGTATAAGTTCCTGTTACACCATCAATATCATTGAAATAGTAATTAGTGAATCCTGTACCTTCAACCTTTTTAACTAAAGCATTAACTTTATAAATAATAGTTGTAATATTTTCAACACTAGGATCAGCATTAATCATTTCTCTAACAGTAGATTCTTCAATCCATGATTTATCCCAATCATTTTCAGCATTATCATTTTCTAAAATACGGCAATTTGCAACTTGAATACAACCATCATAACCATATTTATCGGCAGAAGCTTGTTCAGTATCTAACACCCAATTATCACGGCTACCAGCGATTTTAATTTTATTACCAATTTCAACTTGGTGTGCAGCTGGCATATCATAAATATAAATTGAACCTGTTTCATCTACTAAGATAAATCCTATAGGATTTTTGCCAGAATTATAAGTGATTTGAGCAACAACACCTTCAAGTAAAACTTTAGTCTCAACTGCTTCTTCTCTAGCTTCAGCAATAGTCATTTCTACATAATCTGCTGGATCAAATGGTTCTCTATCTGTTTCAAAATCAATAATCCAACCAGATTTAATTTGTGGTTCACCTTCAAATGTATTAATATTTGCATATAATAAGACTACATCGCCTTCTTCAGGTCTATCAACTAAAACAGGATATCTATCTTCACCATCAGCACCATATGTACCATAAACACTGATTTTACCAGTACCATCAGCAATAGTCATTTGACCATATTGAGGATCATCAATTGAAAGAACTACAGCTTGAACATAGAAACGTTCAGTTGATGCTTGATCTGGATAATCTTTACACATTTCTAGTAATTCAGCAACTGTAAATAAGTCTTCTTTATCAACACTTGGATCAATTGGATCACTAGGAACTTCTACATCTGGTAATTCAGTACCAAAGTCAACTAATACTGCATCAATAATTTCAGGTTTGTTACCATCATAATTTTGAATGACACCATAGAAAATTAATGTATCTCCAACTTCAGGTTTAGGATCCATTTTATCAAATCTTGTGCCATCTTCTAAATAACTACCATAAATCGTAATAGTGCCAGTTCCATCTGAAACTTCCATATTACCATATGTATCGTTTGTTATTTTATCAATAGTAGCTTCAATATAATATTTTTCAGTAGAAGGGTTTTCTACATAATCTTGACATAATTCAATAATTTCAGCTATTGTCTTAATATCATATGAAGAACCTGATTCTTCCCATTTTGCATATAATGTAATATTAGATGTAACTTTATCAGTTGCGAAATTCCAAGCCTCAGTTAAAGCTTCATCTTTATACCAACCAACAAAAGTTGAACCTGATTTAGTTGGGTCATTTGGCTTAATTAATAAATCTCCACCATTAACCGCTTGAGGATTAATTGTACTACCACCATCAGTATCAAATTTTACAATATATGTTGTAGAACTTGCATTATCACTCCATTTTGCATATAGAGTAATATTAGATGTAACTTTATCTGATGCGAAATTCCAAGCCTCAGTTAAAGCTTCATCTTTATACCAACCAACAAAAGTTGAACCAGTTTTTGTAGGTGCAG
>CALUXR010000034.1 GCA_944324795.1 uncultured Acholeplasmatales bacterium | reverse complement strand
TGCGAAATTCCAAGCCTCAGTTAAAGCTTCATCTTTATACCAACCAACAAAAGTTGAACCAGTTTTTGTAGGTGCAGTAGGTTCTTTTAATAAGCCATTTTCTTCAACTGTTTGTGCGGCTACTGCGGTACCTTCATTAACATTAAATGTTACAGTATAGCTTGTAACTTTATCCCATTTTGCATACAATGTTGTATCAGCATCAATTGTATCTTTAGAAAAATCAAATGGTTCAGTTAAAGCTTCATCTTTATACCAGCCACCAAATTTATATCCTGCTTTTGTAGGATCGGCTGGTTTTGAAATTTTACCATCTTCTGTAGTAATATTTTCAATACTACTACCACCATCAACATTAAATGACACGGTGTACTCACTATTTTTACAACTTGCAAGTACAAAGACACTAAAAATCACAAGTAATAAACTTGCCAAAAGACTTTTAATTTTCATAATATCCTCCTAATTTTTAGCATATGTATCTGGTTTTTAATTTTGCGCATTACGCGGGGGGCAGCATACCTTGCTAATTCTATTTTAGCATTTAAAATAAAATAAAACAATCTGAAAATATCAATGTAAACAACTTTTACAATTATAATTAACAAAAATAAAAAAAGTCTGAATAACTCAGACATTAATTTACATATGGAGGCCCCGATCCGGGTCGAACGGACGCTCAGGCAGTTGCAGTGCCGTGCCTTACCACTTGGCTACAGGGCCATTTTTCAAGTGCTTTTTTATTATAACTAAATTAAGCACTGAAAGCAAGTATTTTTTTAATTTTGCATATTTTTTCTTATTAAATATTTTCTATGAAGATATTCTGTTATGATAAATAAGACAAGACCAATACTAAACATTATTGGTAAAACTATAATTCCCCCATTAGTTGAATTAGTCATTTGAGCAACTAAAGAAACTAAAAAAGTACCAAGGAAGCTTGCTCCTTTACCACATATATCCATTATTGAAAAATAACTGCCAGTTTTTTCTTTAGGACAAATTTTTAAAAAATACGCTCTTGATAAAGCTTGAATACCACCTTGAAACATTCCAACTAATACTGCTAAAATCCAAAATTCTAATTGATTAGATAAAAATACTGCAAATATACCAATCCCTAAATAAGCAACTATATTAATTAATAGCAAATAAGTTATCTTATATTTTTTAGATAAATAACCAAATAATATTGCAAACGGAAAAGCTACAATTTGAGTAACTAATAAGGCTACTAATAACATAGTTGTATCAAGGCCTAATGCCGTACCATAAGCAGTAGCCATATCAATAATAGTATAAACACCATCAATATAAAAGAAAAATGCTAATAAATATAATAAAATATGTGGTGTTTTACAAATATCGCGTAATGTATGAGCTAAATTTATAAACATTTTCTTTATATTAGGTTTAATTTCACTTATATATTTTGTTTGTTTATAATTTTTTAATAAAGGAATACTTAAACATAACCACCATATCGCAATAATTAAAATTGCTATAGACATACCTGCTTGAATAGATAGATGCATTTGTTCATAAAATAAAACGAAAATTAATGATATAACAAAAGGAATACAGCTACCAATATAACCATAAGCATAACCAAGTGATGACACTTTATCTACTCTATCTTCATCTGTTATATCTATTAACATTGAATCATAAAAGACTAAACTTGAACTATATCCTATTTTAGCAATAGCGAAGAATACTAAAAATAAAATCCAACTCATAGGTATCGCAAGTATAGCACACCCTATAACACCAATTAAAACAGTAGTTAGAAATATTGGCAACTTAAATTTGCTATAATCTGATAAACTTCCAAGTATAGGACCGATTATTGCTACTACAATTGTAACAATAGATGCTGTATATCCCCAATAGGCTAAATAATCTACTTCATTTATTCCACTAGCTTCAGCTAAAGAGTTAAAATAAATAGGAAATATCGTAGAAATCATTAAAACAAAAGCACTATTACCGACATCATATAAAACCCAAGATTTTTCTTTTTTATTCATCTTCTTCACCTTCAAAATTAAAATTAAAATTTTCATTTAATTTTTCTTTATTTAGTACAAAATTATAATAATTATTAACATTTATTATTGTTTCTTCTACACTATTTAACCATAAATCATATATTACATCTAAAGGCTCTTTATAATTTTCATTTAGCTGATTAGAAAGTAACATATCTTTATAATCATCATAATTGTTAGTAATTTTCATCATTATATTAACTATTTTTCTTATTATTTTATTTTGATTATAAGAAAATTTAACTATTAAATTAGTATCAGAATACATTTTTTTAACTACATTTAATTGAATATCAAATAATTTACTAACAAATAAGATAAGTTCTTTATCAATAAATATATGTTTAGAAAAGTCATATTTTAGATAATCAATATGATTATTTTTTAACAATAAATATTCTAATTCACTTTCAAGTTTAACATGTGAATATTCTTTTTCAATTTTATGAATATATTTATGAACATTTTTATCTAAAGTGAAATGACTAATCATTCCAAACATATAAGCCAATTCTTTTTCTTCACTAACTTTATGATTGAAAAATATCTTGCCATATGTCCTATGAACATTATCAGCTTTATTAGTAAGTGGTAATTTTTTCATAAAACCATAAAAATAAAGCGGATCAGGACCTAAGGAACCTGTTAAATAGTTTTGATAATTTTTTGATATTATTTTAGATACATTATTATAATAATCGTTTTTTACTATTTCTGCTAATAATTTATGAGCGAATATTGCTGGCATATAATCACCTACCTTTAAGATTATAACAAAAAAAATTAAATAAAAAATATAAAAATTGTAAAATGTTTGTAAAAATAAAGCTTTTTGGCACTCTTATATTGACAGTGCCAATTTTAAGAGTATAATATAGTTGAAAAGGTTAAAAGACCTTTTTAAAGGAGGTAAAATCATGCAACAAGAACCAAATTATGCAAATGATCCAAACGTATTAGAAAAGTTTGGTAGAAATATAGTTGAATTAGCTAGAACTGGAAAAATTGACCCGGTTATTGGCCGTGATGAAGAAATTCGTCATGTTATAAAAATATTAAGTCGTAAAACTAAGAATAATCCGGTTTTAATTGGTGAACCTGGTGTTGGTAAAACAGCTATTGTTGAAGGTTTAGCCCAAAGAATAGTAGCAAACGATGTTCCTATTTCTTTAAAAGATAAAGAAATATTTGAATTAGATATGGGTTCATTAGTAGCCGGTGCTAAATTCCGTGGCGAATTTGAAGAACGTTTAAAAGCAGTTCTAAATAAAGTTAAAGAATCTGATGGTAAAATCATTATGTTCATCGATGAAATTCATTTAATTGTTGGGGCTGGTAAAGCAGATGGAGCTCTTGATGCTTCTAATATGTTAAAACCTATGTTAGCTCGAGGGGAACTTCATTGTATAGGTGCTACTACATTAAAAGAATATCGTGAATATATAGAAAAAGATAGTGCTCTAGAAAGACGTTTTCAAAAAGTTTTAGTAGCTGAGCCTAGTGTTAGTGATACAATATCAATATTAAGAGGTATAAAAGAACGTTTTGAAATGCATCATGGCGTTCATATTACAGATAACGCTATTGTCGCTGCAGCTAGTATGAGTAATAGATATATCACCGATCGTTTCTTACCAGATAAAGCTATCGATTTAATTGATGAAGCTTGTGCTTCTTTAAGAATGGAAATCGATTCTCGTCCGGTTGAACTTGATGATTGTGAACGTAAAATTACCCAACTTAAAATTGAACAGATGGCATTAAAAAAAGAAACAGACCCTGCAAGTTTAAATAGACTTAAAGATGTTGAAAAAGAACTTGCTGATGAAGAAGTTAAAAAAAATGCTTTAACTAAAGAATGGCAAAAAGAAATTAAAGAATTAAATCAATATAAAGAAGCTAAAAAATTGCTAGATCAAAAAAAATTTGAATTAGACAAAGCTTTTAATAATGGAGATTATAAAACTGCTTCTGAACTTCAATATAAAATAATTCCTGAACTTCAAAAACAAATTGATAATTTTCAACAACAAAATAAAGAAAATAGGATGATTTCTGATACTGTCTATGAATCAGATATCGCAAATGTTGTTTCTAAAACTACCAATATTCCCATTTCAAAGTTAATGCAAGGTGAAAGAGAAAAAATCTTAAATTTAGCTGAAACATTAAAGAAAAGAGTTATTGGTCAAGATAATGCAGTTCTTTTAGTTTCTAATGCCATTTTAAGACAAAGGGCAGGTATTAAAGATGAAAATAAGCCAATCGGTTCATTCTTATTTTTAGGTCCTACTGGGGTTGGTAAAACTGAACTTGCTAAAAGTCTAGCTGAAGCTTTATTTGATAGCGAAACTCATATTGTTCGTCTTGATATGTCTGAATTTATGGAACCTCATAGTGTGGCTAAATTAATTGGTGCCCCTCCTGGCTATGTCGGATATGATGAAGGTGGTCAATTAACTGAAAAAATTAGACGTAATCCTTATTCTATTATTCTTTTTGATGAAATAGAAAAAGCTCATCATGATGTATTTAATATTTTATTACAAATATTAGATGATGGGCGTCTTACTGATAGTCAAGGTCGAACAGTTGATTTTAAAAATACAATTATCATTATGACTTCTAATATTGGTAGTGATTTACTTCTTGAAGATAAAGCTGAAAGTGAAGTTACTAATCTATTAAAACAATATTTCAAACCAGAATTCTTAAATCGTATTGATGAAATCATTTGCTTTAAACCTTTAAATAAAGATGTTCAATTAAAAATTGTATCTAAATTATTACATGATCTTGATGTAAGATTACTTACTCAAGATATTAATATAACATTCACTGATAATTTAAAAAATTGGATTATAGACCAAAGTTTTGATATCACTTATGGTGCACGTCCAATCAAAAGATTTATCACTAAATATATTGAAACATATTTAGCTACAAAAATAATAAATGGCGATATAAAGCCAAATATTCCTTATGTTTTAGATATAATTAGAAATGAATTACATCTATTAAATAAATAACTCAGCTATATGCTGAGTTTTTTTATATCCTTTTTTTCTTTATATGATTAATTATTATATAACAACTTAAAAAGATAAAAATAGCTATAATGATGACTAAATATTTAAAAATTGTAGAAACATCATTATTAAAAAACTTTATATTACAATCAAAACTAGTTTTTAAATTATCAATAACCACATCATTAATATTATTATTATTTTTTAGTTCATTAAAAACACCATTCATCGTATGTTCTCTAATTAATGATGTACCATAAGTACCAGGAACTAACATTATAAAATTTCTAATACCATCACTAAACGAAGCTATAGGCATATAAGCACCACAAATAAAACCATAACCAGCGCTAACGATTGCCCCTACAGCTGATATTTGACCTTCTGTTTTTAAAAATATATTAACTAAACTTGATAAAGCTGTACCAAAAATAGTCATTAATATTATATCTAATAACAACAAAAAAACATCACTTACATTCATATAAAAACCAACTATAGCTAAATATATTAATGATATTAAATATGCTAATAAACAAATTATTAAAGTTGAAAATAAAGTGGCAATAAAATAACTTAAAGCTAAAGTTCTACTTCTTATAGGTGTTATTGCAATATCTAATATTTTTTTATTAGCAATATCTTGAACCATTAAAAAATTAGTTGAAAAAGCTACAGTTATTGACGTTACAGCTAAAATAGATGATATCAATTGACTAGCAACAAAAGCATCTACTATTTTATCACTAATATTTAGATTTGATGGTAAGTTGCTTAAAAAACTATCCTTATATATTCCAGCTAGAAAAGTAGCATATAATACAAGTAAGATAATAGGTGTTATTAAAGATGTAAAAAATAAACCTTTATCTCTAAAAAACAATTTAATATTTCTTTTCGTTAATAATAAAAGTGTCATTTTCTTATTCCTCTAAATCCTTACCTGTAACATTTATAAAAACATCATCCATTTTACCTTTAGTAATTTCATAATCTTTAAATAATTCTTTATTTTCTAATATTAATTTAGTTGCTGAAGCGGTATTTTTAACTTCTAATTTATAACCATCTTTAATTTTAAAATATTTTAAATTTAATCTTTTAATATCATCTTCACATATATTATAAATAGTAATGAAATCTAATGTATATTTATTTTTTAAATCATGTGGTGTTCCTTCAGCTTTAATTTGTCCTTTATCAATAATCACAACATAATCAGCCTCACTAGCCTCTTCCATATAATGGGTAGTTAAAAAAACTGTCATTTTATATTTTTCTCTTAATTTAAAAATCACTTGCCAAATCATTTTTCTAGTTTTAGGATCAAGACCTGTAGTTGGTTCATCTAATATTAATATTTTAGGTCTATGAATTAAAGCTCTAGCAATATCGATTCTCCTTCTTTGACCACCAGATAATTTTGCTATTCTTCTATTTAATAAATCTTTAAAATCTAATAAATCTGCTAATTCAACTAATCTATTTTTAAATTCTTTTTTATAAATATTATACAAACTTGCTCTTACCTCTAAATTATCGTAAACTGTCAAATTTAAATCTAATAAAGAATCTTGAAAAACAACTCCTAATGTTTTTTTAATTTTGTCTTTATCATTATCTAAATTATAGCCATCAATTATTATTTCTCCTATATCTTTAGCTAAAGATGTACACATTATATTTATAGTAGTAGATTTACCAGCACCATTAACTCCTAAAAAAGCAAAAAGTTCCCCTTCTTTAACTTCAAATGATAGATCATTTACTGCTAATATATCACCATATGATTTAGATAAATGTTTTATTTCAATAATATTTTGCATATATATCACCATCTAATAGTTTAACAAAGTAAGGTTATTTTAACAACTTATTTTACAATTTTTACAATTAAAAAAGAGGAAAATTAATTCCTCTAAATTACAAAATTACCATTTTTAAAAATGACTATTTCTTCACCTTTTCTAGTAGTTCCTATAACAGACATATCACTTGAACCAAACATAAAATCAACATGAGTATTGCTATAATTTGAACCAAGTTTAGCAAGCTCATCCCGAGTCATATTTGTACCATTTTTAATATTAGATGGATAAGCTGCCCCAAGAGCTAAATGGCATGAAGCATTTTCATCAAATAATGTATTATAAAATAATATATCCATATTTGATATCGGTGAATTATGACTAATTAATGCTACTTCACCTAGATAACAACTACCTTCATCAAATTCAATTAATGACTTTAAATTATCTTTACCAATTCTTGCATCAAAATCTACAACTTTACCATCTTTAAAAGTTAAATTAAAATCTTCTATTAATGAACCTTGATAATTTAATGGTTTTGTTGCATAAACTTTACCATTTACTTTAGTTTTATATGGCATTCCAAAAACTTCTTCAGTTGGAATATTAGGACTAAATCTAATTCCTGAATTAGTATAATCATCCCCACCACAAAATAAATTATCATCAGCTAGATAAACTTCTAAATCTGTTCCTAAATTATTTTTAAAATGTAATTTTAAAAAATCATAATCATTTAATATTTTAGCATGTTTGCTAATCTCCTCGCTATGGCAAGTCCAATCATTTATAGTATCAAAATCACTAACACGACATGCTTTTAAAATAGCTTCCCAAAGTAATTCTTTAGCATTAGGATTATTAGGAAAAACTTTATTTGCCCAATTAGCACTAGAAACAGCTGCTACACACCACTGTCCATCATTATTCATTGTATATTCATTATAAAAAGCTAATTCTTTATTTCTTGCTTGCATACGTGCTTGAATTTTTTTAGCATCTAAACCTGTTAAAGCTTCTACATTTGGTGATGTTAAAGATATAGCACAATATTTTTTATCTACTAAATAATGTGCTTTATCAATTTCATAATTCGTAACTTCTTTTAATATATCAGTATTTTGATATACATAATCATTACGTGTATTTATGATATCATTATATTCTACTAAGACTTTACTAGCTCCAGCCTTGTAAGCTTCTTCAACTACAATTCTTGTAAATTCATATACCTCAACCGGGGCTTTAATTAAAACTATTTGACCTTCTTGTAAATTTACACCTTTTTTTACGATTAATTTAGCATATTCATGGAATAAATTATTTTTAATCATTATTATTAGCTTCTTCTAATTTAAATTTTAATTTTCTCTCGGCAAAAGTTTTAATTGCATCTACACTTTCATCTAAACCTATATCACTTGTTAAACATAAATCATAAGTATTAGCTTTACCCCAATCACGATCACTATAAAAATTATAATAATTTCTTCTCTTTTTATCCATTTTAATAATCGTGTCTTTAGCTTTTTTAGGATCAACACCGTAATATTTAATAGCTCGTTCAATCTTTTTATCCATAGATGCATGAATAAAGACACTAACTGCATTTGGCATATCACGTAAAACATAGTCTGCACATCGACCAATAATTACACATGATTCTCTTTGAGCTATTGTTCTAATTGCGTCAAATTGAGCTAAGAAAACTTTTTGTCCCATAGACATATCAAAACCATAACTAGTTGGCACAATACCGCTAAAAAAGCCATCTTTTTTCTCATCATAGTTTTCAAAAACTGATTTTGACATACCACTTTGTTCACTAGCTTGAGCTAAAAGTTCATTATCATAAAAATTGATACCTAATCTTTTAGCTAATTGACGACCGATAAAACGACCTCCTGAACCATATTCCCTACTAATTGTAATAACATATTTCATTTGTATCACCTCGCATATATTATAACATCATTTTAAATAAATGATAATATTATTTATTTACTAATTTTCATTTTTTGACTCTTCTTTAATCTTAGAACTAAATAAAGAAACTATCTTTTTATTAAAAATAACACATATTAGCCCTATTATTAGGGCAACTATACCTAAACTTATAGATAAAGCATAATTACCACTTCTAATAGAATCACCAAATAAAACACTAAAAATTGTTACTGGTGTTCTAGCTATCAAATTAATTATCAAAAATTTCCAGGTTTTAATTTTAGTAAAAGGAACTAAAAAAGCTAAAAAATCTTTTGGAATGCCTGGTATTATTAAAAGGCCAAACATAACTACTAAACATCTTTTTTCATCATTTAACAATTTATATTTCTGACCATCTTTTAAATTAACAAATAAACCTGCAAAGCCTTTACCAAAGGCCTTAACTAATAAAATTACAATTAAAGCTCCTAAAGTAGCACCGGCTAAAGCTATTAATATTCCTTTAAATGGTCCATACATAATACCTGCAATCATTTCAAAAGGACCATTTGGAAGAACTGCGAAAACTACTTGAAGAATCATAAGAAATAATAATATAAGCCATGCCCAACTACCATACTTAGTTAACATATTTTCAATGTCATTTATTACTTTTTCATCACGAGTGAACAA
Source organism: uncultured Acholeplasmatales bacterium (assembly GCA_944324795.1). Classification (GTDB taxonomy): domain Bacteria; phylum Bacillota_I; class Bacilli_A; order Acholeplasmatales; family Anaeroplasmataceae; genus CALUXS01. Next base: position 3,961 of record CALUXR010000034.1, on the reverse strand, counting down.
TCCATAAATATAATCCCAAAAAACAATTATTAAAACAATACACAATATTATAAATACACCTAATATTGAAGATGTTATAATTATTCTTCTTTTATCTTCTTTACTCATTTTTTCATTTCGTTCCACGCTTCAACCTCCGTGATAAACACTCTTTTTTCATTAGTATAAGGACAGATATATTCTAAATAATAACTTTGAAGTCGCATAATATCTAAAGGACAGCCATATAATCTATCACCAATAATAGGATGACCAATACTTTTAAGATGAACCCTAATTTGATGAGTTCTTCCTGTTTTTAATATTAATTCAACTAGACTATAGTCATTATTACTAGATAAACTTTTATAATATGTTATAGCTTCTTTACCATTTAGATCAATTAACCTAATATTTGAATTAGAACTTTTTAATATCGGTTTATCAATTACACCTTCACCACTTAAATATCCCTCAACTAAAGCATAATATTTCCTTTTAATATTATCTTTAACCGGATTTAATAAATTAGCACTATAAGTATCTTTAGCTACTAATAATAAACCACTTGTTTCTTTATCAAGTCTATTTAAAAAAGATATATGACTATCATTTCCTAAATAAGCTTTAATTTGTTGAAATAATGATATCGGTTCACTTTTAGTAGGGATTGTTAAAATATTATGTTCTTTATAACACACTAAATAATGTTCATCTTCATATATTATATTTAATTTTTTATCATATAAAGGCCAATCATCTTTTTCTTTTTCTTCATAAATGATTTTAATTTTATCTCCTTCTTTAACTTTTAAATACCATTTTGTAATAATACCATTTACTAAAACATTAGCCTTTATAAATTTTAAATGCTTGTAAAACTTTTTAGTTAATTTAGTTTTTAAAAATTCACTTAAAACTAAATCTTTATCTACAATAAAATTTAATTCATTTCTTTTCATATATTAATAATATCATAAAGAATTAAAAAAATATATCTAAAACGCTTTCAAAAATGGAAAAAAATTGATATAATACTGCTTAAGGAGATGATTTTATGGCTGATGTTATTGAAGAAGCAAAACGTTGCTTAAAATGTAAAAAACCATTATGTAAAGAAGGATGTCCGGTTAGAACACCGATTAATGAAATTATGCAGATGTTCTTAGATGGCAAAATGGATGAGGCTGGTGAAATATTATTTAATAATAACCCTCTTTCAGCTATTTGTGCCTTAATTTGCCCACATGAAAAAAATTGTACTGGGCATTGTGTCTTAAACAGAAAAGGAAATCCAATTAAATTTTATGAAGTTGAAAATTATATTTCTACTTTCTATCTAGAAAAAGCTAGATTACAAAAAGCTGAACCTAATGGTTTTAATATCGGAATTATCGGAGCTGGTCCTGCTGGTATTACTATCGCGATTATATTAGCAGAGAAAGGTTTTGATATAACTATTATTGATTCTAAAGATAAAATAGGTGGCGTACTTAGATATGGTATTCCTGAATTTAGATTACCAAAAGATTTATTAGATAAATTGCTAAATAGAATGTATGATTTAAATATTAAATTTAGACCAAACACCTTAATAGGTCCTGGCATTACAATTGATGATATGTTTAGAGACGGCTATGATGCTATCTTTATCGGTACTGGAGTTTGGAAACCTAACCGTCTTAAAATACCTGGTGAAACACTTGGTAATGTTCATTTCGCTATCGATTATTTAAAAAATCCTGATTCTTACCAAAATTTAGGAGATAACATTTTAATTATTGGAGCTGGTAATGTAGCAATGGATGTTGCAAGAACAATATTAAGAAAAACCCATGCCAAAGTAAGTTGTATTTTCTTTAGAGGCCGTGAAGAAGTGACTGCTACTGATGAAGAATTAAACTTATCTATTCTTGATGGTCTTATAATGCGTTATTATTTAAATACAGTAAAAATTGAAAAAGATGGTATAATTGTTGAACCTGTAGTAAAACAAACAGCTGAAAATGGTGATGTTAGTTATATTAATGCTAGCGAAAATGCCTATAAAATTCCTGCTACTTCTATCATTATCGCAATCGGTCAAGGACCACAATCAAACATCGTTTCTTCAAGCAAAGATATTGACACAAATAAGCGTGGTTTAATTCAAACTACTACGAATGGTGAAACAACAAGAGAAGGTGTATTTGCTGGTGGAGATGTTGTTTATGGTGCTAAAACCGTTGTTGAAGCAGTTGCTGTATCAAAAATGGTAGCTAAAGAAATTGAAGAATATTGTTATAATAAAAAAGCTAAATCTTCCATTTAGGAAGATTTTTTTAATAAAAAATAGTCACAAAAGTGACTACTTATCTAATCTTTTTAAAATTCCAACCCCTAATGGATAAGGACCAGTATGAACAGCAATCGTTGAACCAATTTGCGCAAAATCGATTTGATAATCGCTAGCTATTTTTTTGATTTCTTCATAAAATATTTTAGCTTCTTCAACATCATACCCATAACCAACAGCTAAAACATAATCATCTTTATTAGCTTTAACTTCATTTAAATAATTGGCTACTAAATTTTTAACTTTAGCTAAACTTCTAACTCTAGATATAGCAACACCACTAGAGAATATTTCACCATCTTTTAAAGTGATAATTGGCGAAATCTTTAAAAAATCGCCTATTATAGAAGAAACTTTACCTATTCTACCACCATTTTTTAAATATGATAATCCTTTTATTGTAAAAAATATTCTTCCACTTTCAAGATGAGTATTAATAGCTTTTACTAAATCATCATAACTATAACCATTTCTTTTTAATCTGACCGCTTCTTTAACTACTAATCCTTGTAATACAGTATTTACAGTTGTATCAATTACTGTTATTTTTACAACTTTATATTCTTCTAATACAATATTTCTAGCATTTATTGCTGCATTATAAGAACCACTAAATTTACTAGTTATACAAAGACAAATTATATCCATGTTTAATTTTACATATTTTTTAAATATGTCTACATAATCATTTACTGAAGGCAGACTTGATTTAGGAAAAATATTAGGATTATCAACTAAATCTTTATAAAATTGTCTAACCTCAATATCTAGACCCTCTTTTTTATATTCATCTGTTTTAAATTGAATAGAAAAAGGAATGATATCTATATCTAACTTTAAAGCTTCGTCAAAACTTATATCACAAGAACCATCACTTATTATTTTATAATCATTCATAATGACTCCTCCTTTTATTTATTATATCACAATCTAACATAAATTAATACTTTATATTTTAGATAATTAGTAGTATCATAAAATTGAGGTGAAAATATGAAAGTTTTAACTATATTAAACGATGGATTTGAAGAGCTTGAAGCTATTGGTACTATTGATGTCTTATTAAGAGCTGGTTATGAAGTTGTTGTTGGTGCTGATAAAGATACTATCATTAGTAAACATAATTTAGCTTATAGCAATTTAAAATTATTAAATAAAATTAATTATTCTCTATTTGATTTATTATTTTTACCAGGTGGTGGCTATATTCCAAGCAAAGAGACCAATAATGCAATCAATTTTTTTGCAAAAAATAATAAATATTTAGCCGCAATTTGTAGTGGCCCTACCTATTTTGGTAAACTTGGTTATTTAAAGGGAGTTAATTATGTCTGCTTTCCTAGTTTAAATAGCGATTTTGGTGGTAATTTTATAGATACGTATGTAGTTTATGATAAAAAGATTTTTACTGCTCGAAGTGTAGCAAGCAATACCTTATTACCATTAAAGATAGTGTTAGAATTAAGTGGCGAAAAACATCTAAAAGCATTATTAAAACAAATGGAATATCTTGATGATTCTATTATAAATATCATTAAATAAAAACAAGGAAGTCTTTTAAAACTTCCTTCAGACTGTTGACAAAAAGGCATATTTTTAAAAGAATATGTCTTTTTTGTTTGTTAAAACAATAAGTGTAAAGAAAAG
>CALUXR010000033.1 GCA_944324795.1 uncultured Acholeplasmatales bacterium | reverse complement strand
TGTTGTCTAAAATTATTGAAATCAACGTTTTTTAAAAATTGTAACTTTTAACTTGATTTAATTATAGTTGACTCCTTATTTTTTATTAATTATAACAATTATTTTAATGATTTAAAACAAAAAAATAAAGCAAAGATTGCTTTACTTATATATATTATAGGAGAGAAAGTTATATATGAACAAAGTTTTTAACTTTGTAGCTACATTATATAAAATAAAAATAGAATAATTATCATAAAAAAACGGTAAATTATGTAATATTAATATAAAAAATAAAGCACCTAAGTGCTTTAAATAAAATCGATTTTCATAAATAGGGAGAGTAACAACAAATATTAAACTTACCACCTTTCCTTTGTTGTAGCTATATTATATGAAATAATTATAGATTAAATATCATAAAATTATGGTAAATTTAGTTAAAAAAATAAAGCACCTGAGTGCTTTATTCTGTTCTTAAAGCTACAGCAGGATCTTTTTTAGCTGCTGAACGAGCTGGTATAAAGCCTGATATTGCCGTTAAGAAAATACTTACAATTAACATAATTAATGCTTGCCACCAAGGTAGATTAGCAATTGGGAATATTCCAAAATTAGAATCAATAATAATGTTTAAAATAAGCGAAATAATATAAGTTATTAAAATACCAAATATACCAGAAGATGCTCCTATAATCATCGTTTCAGCATTAAATAGATTTGAAACATCTTTCTTTCTACCACCAAGTGCTCTAATAACCCCAATTTCTTTAACTCTTTCCATAACAGAAACATATGTAATTATCGCAATCATTACACATGAAACTACAAGAGATAAACATGTAAAGCAAATTAAAGCTACTGTAACTATATTAATTAATCCATTAATAATAGTAATTATTAATTCCATTGTATCAGTATATGTAATATCATTTTCTCTATCTGCTTTAGTTAGAGTAATACTTTGACCATCACTATTAACATATGTTAAATCGCCATCAGCATTCCAAGCATCTAAGTAATCAGTAACCAAACCCTTTTCATCAAAAGATAATGGATAAATAGATATTGAATTTGGTAATTCTTTTCCACCTATTTCTCTAAGTGATGGGCCTAAATTAGCACCACCGCTCATTAAAGGCATCATTCCACTTGAACTATTACCACTTAAATAATTATTTTCAACATTTATTTGGTTATAATCGATATCATAATAATAATAATTAGCTAAAATTTGGAATAATGTCATATTGATTGTTCCTTGTTGCATTGGAGCACCAAAATAGAAATCATCTAAATCATATAATTTCATATATGTATTAGCATAACCTACTATTTCTGATTCTTTAGCATCATTAATCATTTGTTTTGTTAATTCTTCTGTATAATAGAAACCACTTTGTAAAGAACCATAAAATAAATCATCTTTTGGTTTTAAAATACCAACAACTTTTAATTCTACAGGAGCTGTATCATTTGTTATATCTTCACGATAAGCATTATAACTAAATGGTTGTTGCATATCTAACATCATATTTTCATTTGTTGTTCTATTATATATAGCATCATTTTGATAATAATAAAATTTTTTATTTAAAAGTTCATCATAAGTAAAACGTAACTTATTATTTTCATTGGGATTTAAAGCTAATTCTAAAAACTCTTCTTGTGAATAATAACCAAGTTGAGCTAGAGTTAAATCGTTTATACTTTGATTTTTACTTACAACCAATACAATTTCATTCGCATTAGTTGGGAATTTACCATATTCTAAATCATATTGTTCTAAAAGATATTCTTCATTTGGTAATACTTGACTCATAGAATTACCAAGTGACATAATTAAACTTGAAAATTGTTGAAAATCAGGTTGACTTTCTAATAATGATTGATACATTGATTTAATTATTGTTAAAGAAGGGTTTGTTGTAACATCACCTTTAATCTTAAAATCTGTATAGATATTATTACTAATATTAATACCATAATCAAAATCGATGACATTATAATAATCTTTAGGCATAGCCTTTAAATAATCAATATATTTTTGATCAATATTATTTTGAATTATTGAAGCACTATCACCAACTAAATTTTTAGAAATATATTCAAGTAAAGAATCAACATTAACACTATTTTCAATTATTTCTTGTTTTTTACTTGTAGATAAATTGTTCATTAAAGAATTTAAATCTAGAGTTGTTTCCATTATAGTAATTGGATTACCAGATAACATATCATCTTGCATAGATTCAATATATCCAGACACTCCACTTGATACAGCTAAAACACAAGATACACCAATTATACCAATACTTCCGGCAATACATGTTAAAATCGTTCTTTTTGATTTAGAAAGTAAGTTTTTAGCAGATAATTTAAAAGCTGTCCACCAACTCATTTTCGCTCTTTCTTTTTTTACTTCAATTTTAGCATCTGTTATTCTTTTTACTTCTTCAACTTCATCAGAACTTGCAAAAGGGGCAGTGTCTTCAACGACTTCACCATCTAACAAACGAACGATTCTAGTAGCATATTTTAAAGCAAGATCAGGATTATGAGTAACCATAATAACTAATTTATCTTTAGCCACTTCTTTCATTAAATCCATTATTTGAATAGAAGTTTCTGTATCTAAAGCTCCGGTTGGTTCATCGGCTAATAAAATTTCAGGTTCATTAACAAGAGCACGCGCAATTGCAACTCTTTGACATTGACCACCAGATAGCTGTCCTGGTTTCTTTTTATAAATACCACTTAAACCAACTTTATCAAGGGCAGCTTTAGCCTTTTTTTGTCTTTCTTCTTTACTAATACCAGCAATTGTTAAAGCAAGTTCAACATTTTCTAAAATAGTTTGATGAGGTATTAAATTATAACTTTGGAAAACAAAACCAATACGATGATTACGATAAACATCCCAATCACGATCACTAAATTCTTTAGTACTTCTTCCAGAAATTATTAAATCACCAGATGTATATTTATCAAGACCACCAATGATATTTAAAAGTGTAGTTTTACCACAACCAGAAGGCCCTAATATAGCTACAAATTCACTAGCTCTAAAAGATAAATCAATTCCTTTTAAAGCTTCAACTTTTAAATCTCCCGTTACGTAAGTCTTTTTTATATCATTTAAACGCAACATAAATCTACCACACTCCAATCAAACGATTATGTGTAATATTTTACTATTTTCCATCATATTTTTAAATATAAAAAAATAATTTACATAATTTTACATAATTTAAAAAGCTAGTTTAAACTAGCTTAGAACATCATTAGCATTTAAATATTCTTTAGATTCATCATTTTTAAAATTTAATACTTGTAAATAAACTAAATAATCATCTTTTATTCCATCAATATGTAAAACATCTAAAACTTTACATACCATTTTAACTTTTGCTTCTTTAACAACATAAACATTATCCATTTTTTCTAAATAATGTTGATTAAATTTTGCAAAACTATCACTATGATTATCACCAAAATGTTTAGCAATTAAACTTTGTCCTTTACTAAGTGCTGAAACACCAACTAAATCATCTTTTTTTAAAGCTTTACCAGTATCAGATGTAGAGCCAAGCAACATCATCACTTTATCATAATCACACATCATACTCCAAGCACATGTCATAGCTCTAAATTTGTTATCTTTAAAACTAGTTATAACATTCGCTCCCATCAAAAAAGCTTGTAAATCGGCCATTTTTAAACATCTCCTTCTAATAAATATTTATAAATTATTTCTTTAACTTTCAAAAAATTATTTTCTTTAAACACCATTTCTTTAATACGTGCAGAATTATGCATCCCTTTTATATACCAAGCTATATGACTACGCATTTCTAAATTAGCTAATCTTTCACCTTTTAAATTTAACAATAAATTATGTTGTTTAATAATCGTATCATATATTTCTTTTTTTGTCGGTTTTGGTATTATTTTATTATTATCAAAATAATTAACTAATTCCCTAAATATAAAGGGGTTACCAAGACTTCCTCTTCCTATAGCTATAGCTTGACAACCTGTTTCAAACATCAATTTAGCAGAGTCTATATCTATGACATCGCCATTTCCAATAACCGGAATATTAACAGCGTCAACTACATCTTTAATAATATTATAATTAGCCTTCCCACTATAAAATTGTGATCTTGTACGACCATGAATAGTAATAGCTTTAGCCCCTGCTTTTTCAATTAAACGTGCATTTTCTACAGCATTGATATGTTCTTCATCCCAACCTGTTCTTATTTTTACAGTCACCGGCTTTTTTACATTGTCACATACTGCTTTAGTTATTTCATATACTAAACTAGGGTCTCTTAATAAACTAGCCCCAGCACCACTTTTTTTAGCCACTTTATTAACCGGGCAACCCATATTAATATCAATAATATCTGAATCTGTATAATTATCGACATATCTTGCAGCTTGAACCATCGAATCAATGCTTGCACCAAATATTTGCATTGAAATAGGGTGTTCTAAAACATTAACCTTTGTCATATTTATTGTTTTTTTATTATTATACATGATAGCTTTATCACTTACCATTTCTGCCATCAAAAGACCTGCCCCATTTTCTTTACAAATGAGTCTAAACGCCTCATTACAAACACCAGCCATCGGCGCTAAGACAAATCGATTAGGAATTTCTATATCACCTATTTTAAATTTCATAATAATTCCTCTAAAATTTCTTTTACTTCTTTTGTTGGTAGACCGATAATATTATCAAGTTCACCACTATAATTTTCAATTAAATTAGACCCTAAACCTTGAATAGCATAACTACCAGCCTTACCAAAACATTCATTAGTAAAAATATATGAATTGATTTCTTCATCAGTCAAATTTTTAAAAGTCACCTCTGATACAACCGCAAAATTATAATTCTTTTTAGGACTTATAATACCAACACCACTTATTACTAAATGAGTCTTACCACTTAAAGTTTTAAGCATTTTAAAAGCATCATCTTTATCTTGTGGTTTTCCATAAATAACATCATCTAACACAACTATTGTATCACACGCAAGCACAACATCTAAAGGATAGTTTTTTGCGGTAGCTAAAGCCTTCTTCAAGCCTATATTTTTTACATTTTCTAAAGGCGATAAATTAAAGTCAATATTTTCATCTATATATGAAGGATCTACAATATAAGTATACCCTAATTTTGTTAATAATTCTTTTCTTCTTGGAGAAGATGAAGCTAATATTAAACGCATTTTAATACCTCCATTCGCAAATTATAACAACTTCTAATTCTTTTTGCAAACTTTACTTATTCTTATTAATAAAATATTTAAATCAATAATTATTTTACTATAATTACTATTTTAAAAAAAGTAATAATGTCTTAATAAAATGTGAAATTGTGTAAAAAAACAAATTTTTAACAATTTACTAAAAAAATGTTGTATGATATGATAATGGTTGGTGATTTTATGAGTAAAATTCTAACACTTGATAATGTTATTTTTAAAAAAACAGAACCAGTTCTTCTAGCTTTATCCGGAGGACGTGATTCAATGTGTTTATTAGATCTTTTAATTAAAAACAATTACAATGTAATAGTCGCTCACGTCAACCATAAAAAAAGACTAGAATCTGAAGTTGAAGAACAATATATTAAAAACTATTGCAATAAATTAAATATTCCTTGTGAAATAGCTCATTATAAAGCGCCTAAGGAAGATAATTTTCAGGCTTTAGCTCATGATTTTAGATATGATTTTTTCTATTCAGTTGCGAAAAAATATAAAGCTAAATATATTTTAACTGCTCATCAAACTAATGATTTAGCTGAAACCATTTTATTGAGACTTATAAGTGGTTCTAATTTATATGGTTATGGTGGTATTTCTAAATTAGTTAATTTTAAAGACATTTATATTTATCGTCCTTTATTATCTTTTAGTAGATGTGATATCGATAATTATGTAAAAGAAAATAACATATATTATTTTGAAGATGAAACTAATAGTCATAACGATTATTTAAGAAATCGGATAAGACATAATATATTACCTTTATTCATAAAAGAAAATCCTAATTTTTTACAAGGTATGTTAAATTATTCTACTATTTTAAAAGAAAGTTTTTCTTATATTAGAAAAAACACAATACTATATTTAAATAATAAATTAGAATTTAACATTTCTTCTTTTAATAATTTAGATATAGCCATTAAAAAAGATGTATTATCTTATATATTAGAAAATTATAATATTAAAGGTAGTTTAAAACTAATTGATGATTTATTAAATATAATCAACAATAATAAACCTCAATTAGATTATAATTTAAAAAATAATTATATTTTTTGTAAAAGATATGATAAGTGTTATATTAAATTAAAAGAAGCAATAGTTAAAAATAAAATAATTTTAAATTTAAATGAAGAAAAAAACTTTTTAAATTATTCCTTTTATTTAACTAAAAACATAAGTAATCCTAATGCAAAATACCTTAAATTATGGTATAATGATGAAGATTTACCTTTAACTATAAGAAATAGAGAAAATGGTGATTATTTAAGTTTTAAATATGGGAAAAAGAAAATAAAAGATTATTTTATTGATAAAAAAATCCCTAAAGAAAAAAGAGATATTTATCCAATCATTTTAAATAATAAAGGTGAAATTATTGCGATAATGGATTTAATCAATTTAAGCAAAGGTAATGATTATATATATTTAGTTTGTGAGGTAAAAGATGCAAAATGATATTGAAAAAATATTAATATCTAAAGAGGAATTAGAAAATATAACTAAGAAATTAGGAGAACAAATATCTTTAGATTTTAAAGGAAAAACACCAGTTTTTATTGGTTTATTAAAAGGATGTAATCCATTTTTAACAGATTTACTTAAAAATGTTACTATTCCTTGTGAAGTAGATTATATGAAGGTTTCTTCTTATTTAGGAACTGAATCAAGTGGTAATATTACTATTGTTAATGATATTACTACAAACATTAAAGGTAGAAATGTTATTATTGTTGATGATATTGTAGATACAGGTAGAACTACTTCTTTAATTAAAAATTTATTTGAACAACGTGATGCTCAAAGTGTTACAATTTGTTGTATGCTAGATAAACCAGAAGGTAGGGTTGTTGATGTTGATGTTAAATATATTGGCTCAACAATTCCTAATTTATTTGTTGTAGGTTATGGCCTTGATTATAATGAATTATATCGAAACCTACCTTATATAGGTGTTTTAAAGAACGAAATATACAAGTAAAGGAGAATTTATATGCAAGATAATAACCAAAATCAACCTAGACCACGTAAAAGAGTTGATTGGCTATTAATAATCTTTATTGTGATTGTAATTATTTCTTTAATTACTTTATTTACACAATTATCTAATAGTCAAGTTAAAACTTTAAATTACACTGATTATACAACGCTAGTTACTAATGGTGATGTAAAAACAGCAGATGTTACTCCTTCTGGAGGAGAGAATTATGGATTATATGAAATCCAAGGTGTTTATAATTCAGGGGCTAATGATGAAAAATATTATATAGTTGTTACACAAGAACAACTAAATGATTTAATGTCTATTCAAGGAGCTAATTTCTTTGTAATAACCCCTATTACCCAAAACTTCTTCTTGTCGCTTATAATAAGTCTATTACCATATATTATTGTAGTAATAATCTTTATTTTCTTATTCAGAGGTCAAGGTAATAGTAAAGCTTTTGATTTTGCTAAATCGACCGCTAGACTAACAAGAGAAAAAACAGTAACCTTTAAAGATGTTGCTGGTTGTGATGAAGAAAAAGAGGAATTAGTAGAAATTATTGATTTCTTACGTAACCCTAGAAAATATGTTGAAGTAGGAGCAAGAATACCTAAAGGTGTTCTACTTGCAGGTCCTCCGGGAACTGGTAAAACTTTACTTGCTAAAGCTGTAGCTGGTGAAGCTAATGTTCCTTTCTTCTCTATTTCTGGTTCTGACTTCGTAGAAATGTTTGTTGGTGTTGGGGCTTCTAGAGTAAGAGATATGTTTAAAACAGCTAAAGAAAATGCTCCATGCATCATATTTATTGACGAAATTGATGCGGTTGGTAGACAACGTGGCGCTGGCATGGGTGGCGGTCATGACGAACGTGAACAAACACTTAACCAATTGCTTGTAGAAATGGATGGTTTTAATGCTAATATTGGTATCATCGTTATGGCAGCAACAAATCGTCCTGATGTTTTAGACCCAGCTTTATTAAGACCAGGTCGTTTTGATAGACAAATTACAATCAACTTACCAGATGTTCTTGGCCGTGAGGCTATATTAAGAGTCCATGCTCGCAATAAGCATTTCGATTCAACTGTAAACTTTAAAGATATTGCTCATCGTATTCCTGGCTTTAGTGGGGCTGATATTGAAAATTTATTAAATGAAGCTGCATTGCTTGCTGCTAGAGAAAATAAGAAAATTATTAGTGTCTATGATATTGATGAAGCTATCGATAGAGTAATGATGGGTCCTGCTAAGAAAACGAGAAAAATTTCTGAAACTGAACGTAAAATAGTAGCGTTCCATGAAGCTGGTCATGCTGTTATTGGTTTAAAACTTGAAGATGCTTCTATTGTTCAAAAAGTTACTATTATTCCTCGTGGTCAAGCAGGTGGTTATAATTTAATGATTCCTGCTGAAGAACATTATTTAGAATCTAAGAAATCATTATATGCCAAAATAACAGGATATCTTGGTGGTAGAGTATCTGAAGAAATCAACTTCCAAGATGTTACAACAGGAGCTCAAAATGATTTCCAACAAGCTACTAGAATAGCTAGAGCTATGGTTACAGAATATGGTATGTCTGATCTTGGTCCTGTTCAATATGAACAACCTCAAGGTAGCATTTTCCTTGGTCGTGATTATTTAAAAGAAAAGAATTTTAGTGATCAAATTGCTTTAGAAATAGATAAAGAAACTCGTCGTATTATTGAAACTTGTTATGCCCAAGCTAAAGAAATTTTGCTTTCTAATATGGATTTATTAAATAATATAGCTAATTATTTATTAAAAGTAGAGACTTTAACAAAATCAGATATCGATGAAATTTGTGAAACAGGTCATCTAGCTAGAGCAGATAAGCAAGATGAAACTAATATTGTAACAAAACTTGATGATGATTTTGATCCCGCAAATAAAAATGAAGAAACAACAGATCCTAAAGTTGAAGAAAATGCTTCTAATAACGAAAGTACAACTGAAGTAACTGAACTTCCTGATGATTTTGATCCTACAAATAATACAAAAAAGGATGATTCAAGTGCGAATTGATAAATATCTTAAAGTTTCACGCCTAATTAAAAGACGTACATTAGCTAAAGATGTAACTGAAAATGAACGAATTCTTGTAAATGGTAGGGTGGTTAAACCATCTTACCAAGTCAAGATAGGAGATTTAATTTCTATTATCTTTGGTACTAAAACTATTACTGTTAAAGTTAGTAGTTTAGAAGCTTCTACTAAAAAAGCTGATGCTTCTAATTTATATGAATTTGTTAGTGAAGAAATAAATAAGGAGGTCCTATGAATTTTTTATATACCTTTGTTTCAAGTTTCTTTATCAACTATTTAGTTATTTGGATTGTTAGCTTATTTAATTTTAAAAAAAGAAATCTTATTTCTTTAATAATTATTAGCGTATTTAATATTGTAAGTATAATACTAAACGCTCTTGCATTATGGGAATTATATGTAAATATAGCTATGAATAATGCCTTTAATGAATATTTAGATTATCTTTTAAATGACGTTGGTGTTTTACTTGGTAATATTTTTGCCTATATCGCTACTTTAATTCTTTTAATTGGTGGTAGAAAAATATTTAAAACAAGAAGACAAAAACAATACCTTAATGCCGTTCAAAATAAAAGCTTGCTACCGGCTATCATAGCTATCATATTATTTATTTTGCTTGGTATAGGAAGTTTAATATATGCAATCTTTATTTCAATTAATTTCTCAATGGTACTTTTGATTAATGCAGTTGCTAGCTATGGTTTAATGCTTGTCTTCTTTGGTATTGCTTATTATATCTTCTTTATAAACTTTACTAATAAAACAAGTAGTTCTCCTACTGCTAATATCAATAGTAATGTCATTAACGCAACAATCATCAACAAAACTAAAGTTGATTTAAGCTTATTATTTATCTTACATTTAGGTAATAATAAATATTATTTTAAAGGACTATTAGATAACAATCATACTATTAATTATTATCTTGGTCATTTGCTTGATGTTTATGTATTAACTGATTTTGGTACTATTAATTTAGAAAATGAAAAAGTCATCGTTAAAGGAATTAAAGTTGATAAAATAGACCAAAATTTATTACAAGAAATTAAATTATCACGATTAAGACCAGATGAAAAATTATTAAATGTTTTATCTAATTTTGAAAGATATCGTATTAAAAATATCTATCTAGATAATAATTATAATATTGTTAAAATAATTGAAAAGTAAGTCTTCTTAATAGAAGGCTTATTTTTAGGAGGAAAAATGAGTCAAAATCTTAAAGTTATCTCTCCAGGTTATGCTTATGGCATAACTTTTAAAGTTAGTGATTATACTAAATATGACATCATAGCTAAAGATAAAAATGTAGAACTTGCTAGATTTACTGAAGCCTTAAAAGAAGCTAGTATTAGCCTTGATGGACAAGATAATCCTTATTTTTTAATTCAAAAATTAATTTTAACAGACCCATTATTAAAAGATGGTGTAAATAAATTGATTTTAAGAGAAAATTTAACTGCTGAAGCAGCTTTAAATAAAACAATAAAAAAATATGAAGACCAAATCTTAAATTCTAATTCTACTTATCTTCAAGAACGCGTTTATGATTTAAAAGATATGAGCCAACGCCTAATAAATATTTTAGTTGATAAGAAATATACATTTCCAAATAAACCTTTTATTTTAGTTTGTGATGAACTTCTACCATCTATTTTATTAGAACATGTCAATAATATTCAAGGAATTATAAGCAAAAAGGCTGGCTATATGTCACATGGTGCTATATTAGCTAGAACATTAGAAATTCCTTTTGTTACTTCTTCTCTAGAGATTCCTAGCAATATTCCTTTAATCATTGATACAAGACTTAATAAAATATTTTTAAATCCAACTAAAGAACAAATAAATAATATTAAAAAACTAAAAAAACAAGAAATGTCAGTTGATATTATTCCTCATGAAGGAATGTTATTATTAGCAAATATATATGGCAATGAAGAAATAAGAAAAGTAAAAAAATATGGTTTTGATGGTATTGGTTTATATAGAACAGAATTTGTTTTTATGCATAACAATAGACCTTTAACTTATAATGAACAATTAAATATTTATACGGAAGCTGTTAAAACTTTAGGAGAAAAAACTTTTTGTTTTAGAACATTTGATATTGGTGATGATAAACAAATTCCTTATTTACAAGCCCATAAAAAAGGTTTTTTAAATTATATTAATAACAAAGAAATGTTTGAAGACCAAATAAAAGCTTTTATTAATGCTAATTTATATGGAAAAATGAAAATAATGTTTCCGATGATTGAAACTAAAGAAGAATTTAATTATTTAAAATCTTGGGTTTTAAATATTAAAAAAGAATTAAACAATGATAAACCAATAAAAATAGGTATGATGTTAGAAACTAAGATGGCATTAGAACATATTTATGATTTTACTGAATCTGATTTCTTTTCAATCGGAACAAATGACTTATCTATGCAACTATATCATCTAGACCGAGAAAAAGTTAAAAAAATACCAAGTAAATATATCATTGATTTACAAAAGAAATTAAAAGATGTTGTTAACTTTTGTAATAAAACCGGAAAAGAATTAAGTATGTGTGGTGAATTAGCAGCCTTACCTGAAGCTACAAAATTATTCTTAGAAATTGGAATTAAGAACTTCTCTGTTAGTCCTTCCGCATTTAAAGATTTAAATGAAACTATTAGTAAATATTTAAAAAACATAAACAACTAGGATATTGTTCCTAGTTTTTTATATATGGTTGCTTACTATGATTTACTAATAAAAAAGGACGTTTATTCATTTATTTAGATTATAAACATTTATATATACTTAAATAAAGTTAAACTCAACATCTTCGCTACATAATAAAACTATAAAATATTTTTTTATTTTTTGGCACTCACCTATTGACATTGCCAAAATAAAGAGTATACTATATATGTAATTGGCAGAGAGATATAAAGACTGCCAAAGGAGGAAATGAAAATGTATAATGATTTTTGGTATAATTTGATAAATAATGTAGATAATAGAGAATCTTTCCCTATTGATGTAGTAGCAAAAGATGGCGAATATGTCGTATATGCTAACTTACCTGGTTTTAGTAAAGATGAAATAAGTTTAAACTATGAGAATGGTTATTTAAACATTTCAGCTAAACATAAACCAAATGAAAACAAAGAACATATTAATTATGTTATTAAAGAACGTTCTCTAAGAGCTAAAAAACGTTCTATTTACTTCGGTGACTTAAATGAAGACCATATTTCTGCTAAATTAAATGATGGTGTTTTAGTAGTAACTATTTATTTAAGAAAACCTGAAGATAAAAAGAATAGTACAATAAGCATTGAATAAGGAGTTGATATTTATGAAAAATAATAATGCTTTAAGTATTTTTGATGAAATGGATAACTTCTTTGATGATTTCTTCAAACCAGCTAAATATGATATGAAATCAGATGTACGTGAAGTTGAAAATGGTTATGAGATCGATGTTGAAGTACCAGGTTTCAATAAAAATGAAGTCATTGTAGATTATAACGATGGTTACATCACTGTATCTGCAAAACATGAAACAAATAATGAACAAAAGAAACATAAATATGTTCATCAAGAAAGAACTTATTCTTCTCTTGAACGTAGTTATTATGTTGGTGATGTCGATAAATCTAAAATTAATGCTAAATTAAATGATGGTTTATTAACAATAAGTTTACCAAAGCCAAGCTTAGAAGCTCCAAAAGGTAAAAAAATTATGATTGAATAGTAAAAACAGCACCGTTAGAAAAAATCTAATGGTGCTGTATTTTTTTATTTTCGAGTATTTAATTCTTGATCAAACAGATACAAATTACGCTTATCATTAACAAAGATTTCATATCTAGCCAATAGATCATTAGCTGTCTTTTCTTCTTCTGCTTGTTCATTAATAAACCAACTTAAGAAATTAATTGTTCTGTAATCAACTAATTCATGAGCAACTTTAACTATCTCATTAATTAAAGATGTTACATATTCTTCATGTTTAACAGTCACTCTTAAAGGCTCAACTGGATCATCATATTCATTTTTAGGAGCAGGAATATTATCTAATACAACTTCACTGCCATTATCATGAAGATAATCCATAAATTTTTCAGCATGTTCATATTCTTCTTTAGCTTGAAGGTTGAACCAATGGGCAAAACCATTTAAATTCTTTTCAGCATAATAATTAGCCATGCTCAAATATAAATAAGCACTATACAACTCTTTGTTAACTTGATGATTAATTAAATCAATAATCTTTTTGTCTAACATAACAGATTCCTCCTAACAATTAATATTATAAAACAATTATTAACAAATGTTAAACAAAATGCTCATCTATAGTTTTAATATATCATATTAGGTTACAACTTTACACAGCGGAATTTACTTTTACAATTAAGAAGAGCTCAATTCTAACTTTTTTACATATTGACAACTAAATTAAAAATAGTATAGTTTAAGTAGAGAAAGCTATTAGCTTGCTCGAGGTTGGAAGTTATAAAGGTTCAAACAAAAACAGCTAGGATTGCCGTCCTAGCTGTTTCTTTGCTTTATGGAGGTTGAGAAAGTTATAAAATAACAAATTCGTTATTTTTGGTTCTTTTGAAGCTAATGACTATTTGTCATCTTTATCACTATGGTTGTAGACTACCACAAGTATCATAAAGAATATAATACATAGATAGGCTAGCCTATTCTATTTCAGACTGTTGACAAACTATTATTGTCAGCAGTTTTTTTGTTTTTAGTAATTAATAATTTTTATAATAAGATATATTCACCTGTAAAATCAATTTTCTTAAGTTATCCA
>CALUXR010000032.1 GCA_944324795.1 uncultured Acholeplasmatales bacterium | reverse complement strand
AGACTACAGCGTTAATTAAATTATATCATCAATTGTATGTTGATATAAAAGTTATGTTGTACTCATAACTATAAATTTACACAAATGAGAAAGGAGAAAGTATAATTATTAAGTACAATTTAATTATACTAGGGTAAAATGAAAAAAATTAAATTGTTATTTTTATTAAGTCTGCTAACTATAGTTTTTTTATCGTTAGGTAGTAATCTAGGCGTTAGTGCTAAGGGAATAGATGACGTTAATTCATCAGATAATTATAAAGTGAAACATAATGAATTAATTGATTTTATCGCAAACAATTTAGATGATTTAAGTGAAGAATATTATAAGTATTCTGGTGAAGTTTTTAACGCAAATAGTATTGAGTATGATTCTATTGGATATATTATGACAAAAAATGAATATGTTTCATACATTGATTTTGATGGTAATAATGGGTATATGGTTATTTCTCCTGAATATGAATTATATGAATTTGAAGTAGAAGGAGATTTAGATTACCTAAGAAATGATGAGATAATATATTATTCTGAATATAAAGGGCTCAGTGACCATAATATTGACAATAGTAGCGATGATGAACTAAAAACTATTGGCTCAAACGTAGGTGATGGAGAAATTTTTGATGCTGATAGTTATATGTCTCAAAAATACACAGAGTTTAGTTTTGAAAGAGAATATTCAATAGAAAACTATGAACATATAAGTCAAAGTGATACGACCTTTTATTGTATTTATGATGAAACTATAGGTGGAAACGTAACCGAAGGAAATTGTGTTTTAAACTCTGTCTATTCTATGATGAATAGTTGGCAAAATACGGGTTTGGCTCCAAGTCTCCCTTCGAGTTCAGATGTTATTAAATATGATCCTGCAACAATGGATCCAAAATATGATGAGTTTATAAATGCTGGCTATTTTCTAAATCCTTATCGCATTGTTTCTAAATTTGCAAAAAGAATTAACGGGGATAAGGCACTTGATAATGTTCCAGAACTTTATGCTAAAATTAGAGAAATTATAGGCGAGAGAGGCTATGATTATGGTGTAGATGGCTTTTATAATAATATGCATTATACAGATGTTAATTATTTAATAAGTTTTGTTGCTGCAGAATATGGTTTTTTCCCAGAAATTAGTAATATGGGTGATGATTTATCTGCAATGGAAGCATATTTCGCTGTTAATGGTAGAGCACAACTTATAATAGTCAGTGACTCAACCTCTTATAGCAATCATGCTATGGCATGTATTGGTTTTAGGAAATATAAACACGAATCTGGTTGGTGGATATTTAGTAAGACTGAATATAAATATTTAGTTGAGGTAGATGATGGTCATAGTGAGACTCAATATAATTCTGGTGGAAAGGTTTGGTATGATCCTAATGGAACATCAGGTTCTAGTGAAACAATATTAGTGTATGATACAATGAAGTAGGAGTGGTAAAATATGAAATCAAATAAAATATTAGGAACCTTTTCTATTTTAGGTATATTAATGCTATCTAGTTGTCGTGACGTTCAAATTCCCGGACCCGAACCTTGTTTGAAGTTAGAATTTAAGATGGAATTAGAGGAAGTATTTTTTTGTGATGATATTAAAGCGAAGGATGCAAGTTATAGAAATGATGAAGGGAAATTGTTAGTTTTTAAAGTAAATACTTATGATTTATTTTATTATTTATATATTTGTAGTTATGAAGCCATTCATCCTTTATTAACAAGCGAACCTTCTTTAAATGAAGAAATTACTAAGGCTTTAAGTAGTGATGTCATCATTGATAAGAGCTATACTATAGATGGTAATTATGAGTATAATAGTGAACTTGAAAAATTTATAGGTTATTTATATGCTTGTTTTAATGTAAGTAATGAAGAATATGAGGAATTTAGAACGTATGTTACTGACCAGGATATTGATCCTCTTGGTATAGTACTTGAGTTACTGCTGAATAATAATCCTTATGTAGGACTTACCCAAACTTATAATACGTTTGGGGTAATACCTGGTGACATTAATTTCTATGATACTTATGAGATTTAGACTTGTCTTTTGACAGGTCTTTTACTTATAAATTTTTTATTAAAAAATAGTGCTAAAATTGACTTTTTTATACTTATAGTATAAAATAAGTTGATATATTGTTTAAAAGGTGTGATTTAGATATGACAAATATTTCTTTAGAAGAATTAGTAAGTTTTTTAAAGGAACAAGGTTTTGTATTTCAAGGTAGTGAAATATATGGTGGCTTAGCTAATGCTTGGGACTATGGTCCTTTAGGGGTTGAGTTAAAGAGAAATATAAAACAATGTTGGTGGAATAAATTTGTAAAAAATAATGAATATAATGTAGGACTTGATTCAGCTATTTTGATGAATAAGGATGTCTGGGTTGCTTCAGGTCACTTATCTAATTTTGCTGATCCGTTAATTGATTGTAAAGAATGTAGATCACGTTATAGAGCTGATAAATTGATTGAAGAAGCTACTAACGGTGCTGTTAATGCTGATGGTTTTTCAGACCAAGAGTTGATTGATTATATCAATCTACATCAAATTAAATGTCCTAAATGTGGTAAGACTAATTTTACAAATATTAGAAGATTTAATTTAATGTTTAAAACTTTCCAAGGGGTTGTAGAAGATAGTTTATCAGAAATATATTTAAGACCTGAAACTGCTCAAGGTATTTTTATTAATTTTAAAAATGTTTTAAGAACATCTAGAAAAAAATTACCTTTTGGTATCGGTCAAATTGGAAAAAGTTTTAGAAATGAAATTACTCCAGGTAACTTTATTTTTAGAACTAGAGAATTTGAACAAATGGAATTAGAATTCTTTACTAAACCAGGAACAGAAATTGAATGGTTTAATTATTGGCGTAAATATTGTATGGATTTCTTAATAAGTCTTGGTGTTAATAAAGAAGATTTAAGATATCGTGATCATGAGAAAGAAGAATTATCATTCTATTCTAATGCTACAACAGATATTGAATTTAATTTCCCTTGGGGCTTTGGTGAACTTTGGGGCATTGCTAGTCGGACTGATTATGATTTAAAACAACATATGAAATATTCGAAAGTGAATTTAGAATATTTAGATTCTGAAACTAATGAAAAATATATTCCTTATGTCGTTGAACCAAGTGTTGGTGTAGAAAGAATGATGCTTGCTATTTTATTTAGTGCTTATAATGTTGAACAATTAGAAAAAGATAGTAGAATCGTTTTAAAATTACATCCAATTCTTGCTCCTTATAAGGCGGTAGTATTACCTTTAATTAAGAAAAATCATAGTTTAAAAGCAAAAGAAATCTATAATGATTTAAATTCTAAATTTAGCATTTGTTATGATGAGGCTGGCAATATTGGTAAACGTTATAGAAGAAGTGATGCGATCGGTACTCCTCTTGCAATCACTGTTGATGACGATACGATTAATCATAATACAGTAACGATTAGAAATCGTGATACTATGAAACAAGATGTCGTAAATGTTAATGATTTAGATGCTTATATTTTAAATATTTGTAAATTTTAAGAAGAAAAATTATGGTAACAAAGGAAGAAATTGAAAAATTAATTAATTCTACCGATATGTTTGCCCTAGTAAGCCCTTATGTTAAATTAATTAAATCTGGTTCTGGTTATAAAGGAATATGTCCTTTTCATAGTGAAAAGACACCATCTTTTAGCGTTTCTCAAGAGAAACATTTAGCTCATTGTTTTTCTTGTGGTAAAGGTGGAAATCCTATTCAGTTTTTAATGGATATCAAACATTTAAATTTCATTGAAGCTGTTAAAGAATTAGCTAAAATTAATCATATGGATTTGCAAATAGATGATGTTAAAGACCCTAAATCACAAGAAAAAGAAAAATATTATGCTTTAAATGATTTAGCTAATAAATTATTTACTCGTAATCTTTTAAGTACTAATGAAGGACAAAAAGCTATTAAATATTTAAATGAACGAGGTCTAGATATCGAAGCGATTAAAGAATTTTCGCTTGGTTTAGCTCCTCGTGATGGTAAGATGCTTTATAATCTTTTAAAAGAATCTAATTATTTAGAATTAGATATGGTATCTTGTGGACTAGTAAAAAATAATGATAATAATTATTATGATTTTTTTACTAATAGAATAATGTTTCCAATTAAAGATATTAGAGGAAATATTATTGGCTTTTCCGGACGTACTTATAAAGATGCTTTAAATCAAGCTAAATATATGAATACTTATGAATCTTTAGTTTTTAAGAAGAATTTAGTTTTATATAATTTAGATTTAGCTATCGATTTTATTACTTTAAATGACCGAATTATTTTACATGAAGGTTATATGGATGTAATAGCTAGTTATAGGAGCGGTCTTAAAGAAGTAGTATGTTCGATGGGAACCTCACTTACGAGTGGGCAAATAAATTTGATCGGTAAATATACTAAAAATGTAATTATTTGTTATGATAGCGATAATGCTGGTATTAAGGCTAGCTTTAGAGCTGGTGAATTGTTTTTAAAAAGTGGTTTTAATGTTAATTTAGTTAAATTAGATAAAACAAAAGATAGTGATGAATATGTTAAAAAATATGGTTTAGAAGCCTATAAATCTTATTTTTTAAGTCATATTATATCTTTTATAGATTATGTTTATAATGAAGTTACAACTAGTATTAATAACAATGATATTAGTAGTATTGAAAATGCTAAAAATAATTTATTTAAATATTTAAAATTATATAAATCAAATTTAATTTGGGAAAAATATTTAACTGATTTTGCTAAATTTTTAAATATTTCTCTTGATAGTATTAAAGCTGATTTTTATAAAAATGATAAAATTGAAACAAATATAGTTGTTAATTATCCTAAAGAAGATAAAAAAGAAATAAAAGAAAATAATTTTAAATATGCAGCAATTAGAATCTTTGATTATGCTAAAAGTAGTAAAATTAAAGCTTTAGAAATTGATAATTATTTAGAAAAAGATAATCGATTTATCGGTTTAGGACCTATCTTAGGACAATTATGGCAAGCTATAATTAGTTTTTATCAAGATAATTTTTATTTTGATGAAGAAAAATTTGTTTTATATTTACAAGAAAAGAATTTATATAATGATTATTATCATATGATTTCTTTAAATGAATTTTATGCTAAACTTAATCTTCCTTATTCTGATAGTGATTTAAATGAATGTCTAGAAAGTATTAATAAAGAAGCCAGAAATATTAAATTAAATAATATTCAACAAAGTATTAATATGAAAATAGATGAAAAATTAGCTAAGGAATTAACTATTAAAAAATTTAAATTGCGACAAAAATGTGAAAAAAATAATTAATTATTAGGAAGATAAAAATTGTATTATTAAAAATAAAGAAAGGAAGTAATATAATGGATTTTGAAAAAGCATTAAATGAGCTAATTGAATTAGCTAAAACAAATGATAACCTTTTAAAGGTTGATGATTTATTAAAATATTGTGAAACTGATTCTGAAGAATATGATAAATTAGAAAAAGAATTAACCCAAATGGGAATTGATATTGTTACTGATACTAATATTAGTGATGATTCTTTAAGTACTGATGAACCAGATATGAAGGCTTTAGCTGAAGAGGAACCTATTGATGTTGAAAAATTCGATGTATTACCTCCAACAATTAAGGTTGATGATCCTGTTAGAATGTATTTAAAAGAGATAGGTAAAGTACCTTTAATTGATGCTGAAACTGAAACTAAATTGGCTAAAATTGTTGTAGCTGGTAATGCTGCTCAAAAGAAATTAGATTCAGGTAATTTGAATGGTGAAGATATTGAAAAATTGGTTAAACAAGTTGAAGAAGCTAAAAGTGCTAGAGAAAAATTAGTTAATTCAAATTTACGTTTAGTTGTTTCAATTGCGAAAAAATATACACAAAGAGGCTTACAATTTTTAGATCTTATTCAAGAAGGTAATATGGGCTTAATGAAAGCTGTTGATAAATTCGATTATAACAAAGGCTTTAAATTTTCAACATATGCTACTTGGTGGATTCGTCAAGCTATAACAAGAGCTGTTGCTGATCAAGCAAGAACGATAAGAATTCCTGTTCATATGGTAGAAACAATTAATAAACTAGTTCGTGTTCAAAGACAATTAGTTCAAAAATTATCTCGTGAACCATCACCTGAAGAAGTAGCTGAAGCGATGGGAATCGATGTTGATAAAGTTCAACAAATTCAAAAAATTGCTCAAGAGCCAATTTCTTTAGAATCTCCTGTAGGTGAAGAAGAAGATTCATCATTAGGTGATTTTGTCCCAGATCCTCAAGCTATTGATCCGTATGAATATACAACTAAAGTCAAATTAAATGAAGAAGTAGAAAATGTTTTAACTACTTTAACTGATAGAGAAGAAAGAGTGTTAAAATTACGTTTTGGCCTAGTTGATGGTAGAGCCCGTACACTTGAAGAAGTTGGTAAAGAATTTGGGGTAACTAGAGAAAGAATAAGACAAATTGAGGCGAAAGCTTTAAGAAAATTAAAACACCCATCACGTTCTAAAAAATTAAAAGATTTTTTAGTTCATGAATAGAATTGAACTTTTAGCTAGTCTTACAAAAGGATATCACACAATCTGCGATATAGGTTGTGATCATGGTTATGTTTTAATTAAAGCCTTAGAAGAATATGACGTATCTTATGCCTATGCTTTAGATATTAATAAAAAGCCCTTAGAAATGGCAAGAAATAATGTATTTAACAGAAATCTTGCCTCTAAGGTTTCTTTTTTAATATCAGATGGTTTAAAAAATTTTAATCATGATTTTGATTTAGCTATTATTTCAGGGATGGGTGGATTATTAATTAAAAAAATAATAAGCGAAAGTTTAGCTAAATTTAAGGATAAAGACTTATTATTAAGTCCGCAAGGAGATAGTGACCAATTAAGAATGTTTTTATTTTTAAATGGTTATAAAATTAAATATGAAAATGCTATTTATGATAAAGGTAAATATTATGAAATAATTTTATTTACAAAAGGTTTTAAAAATTATAATTATTTTGATTTAACTTATGGTCCTTTATTAATAGAAACTAGAAATGAAATTGCTTTAAAACATTATGATAAGTTATTAAAAATAAAAAATAAAGCCTATATAGAATCTAATAAAGAAGAATTAAAAGATGATATAATTAGCCTAAGTTATTTTGTGGAGGATAAAATGGAAAAAATATATTATTATAAAGAAAATTATTATATGAAAATGTTTATAGATGATTCATTAAGAGATCTAATCATCATATTCCCTGGTGGAGGTTATAACCATACATCTCCTAGAGAAGCTGAAAATATAGGAATTAAATATAATGCCTTAGGATATAATGTTTTAGTTTTTCATTATAGAGAAACTTTAGATGATTATAAAACTTTATATAAAAGTATCAGTGAAGCTATCAATAATTTAGATAAAACTAATATTAAAAATATATATTTAAATGGTTATTCTGCAGGTGGACATTTAGCTTTAGAGCTTGCTAATCATCAAAAACTATATAATTTAAATATTAAAGGTCTAATTTTATGTTATCCGGTCGTATCAACAAAAGAAGATGCTATACATGAAGGTTCATTTAAATATTTATTAAATGGTGATAGAAATTTATATGCTCGTTATAGTGAAGAATTAGAAGTAAATAAGGAAACACCAAAAGTATTCTTATGGCATACTTTTAGTGATGAGGCAGTACCTATTTATAATTCATTATATCTACTAGAAGCTTTAAAGAAAAATAATATAAATTTTGAAGCTCATATTTTCCCTATGGGACATCACGGTTTAGGTCTTGCTAGTAAAGATAGTGCAAGGGATGAAAATGATATAATTCCTTATGTTTCAAGATGGTTTGAATTCTTAAAAGAATGGTTAAAATTAAATGAAGAATAGAATATTGATTTCATTAATTTTCTTTATATTAGGCTATTTTTTACTTTTTACAATACTTTATTTAACAAAAATTAATTATTATTATTTATGGTCTTTAATAGGTGGTTTTAGTTTATTAATAATAACTATTCCTATAACTTTAAAAATTAAAATCAATGATATTAATTATGATAATAGTGAAGTATTTAAAACTTGTTTTCATAAAAGCTATTGGTTAAAAAGTTTTAATGAATTAAAAAAAATAAAAAATTTAGTAATGATTTCAGCTTTGATCGCTTTAATGTTATTATCTAAATTAATAACTTTACCATCTGGATTTGGTCTTCTTGGTTTATCATTTAGTTATATTTTTTTAGGACTTGGAGCCTTACTATATGGTCCTATTGCTGGTCTTTTGATGGGCTTTTTATCCGATAATCTGGAATTTGTCTTATTTCCTACTGGTTTTCCTTATTTTATCGGCTATTCAATTTCTAGTATGTTAGCTGGTTTTATTTGTGGAATTTTATTTTATAAAACCAAATTATCATTTTTTAAAGTTTTTATTTCAAGATTTTTAATAAATATTTTAATTAATGCTATTCTTGGTACTTTTTGGTATGGAATAGTAGCTAATTATACTAATTTTAATATGTATTTAGATCATTTTTTAATAATAGCTTTACCTAAAAACTTAGTATATTTAATTCCACAATCAATTTTATTATTTTTAATAATTAAAGCTTTATCACGTGTGTTTGTAAGTATAAATTTAATGAATTTAGAAATAAAAGAAAATATTAAATTATTTTAATATAAGGAGGGATTAATTTGGTCGCTGAAATAATAATATTAAATAGTAAAGATGATTTTGCTAAACCTTATGACTATTTAGTCCCTAATCATGATATTGATATAATAAAAGTAGGAATGCGTGTAAGTGTTAGTTTTGGTAATAGAAAAAATACGATTGGTTTTGTTGTAAAATTAAAAGAAAATTCTTTATTAGAAGAACTTAAATATATTGATTTTATTATTGATGATATTCCTTTAATAAAAGAAATTGATTTAGAATTAGCTTATTATATTAAAGATAAATTTTATATATCTTTAGCTAAAGCTTTAAATACTTTAATTCCTGGTGTTTTAAGAATTAAATATGAAAAAAAGATTGTTGTTTTAAATAGAGATAAACTAAATCCTATTTTATTATCTTTATTAAAAAATAAAACTAATATTTATACTAAAAATCTTTTGAAACATAATAATTTAATTAAAAAAGAAGAAATTGATAATAATATTAAAATAATATCAAGTTTAAAAAAAGAAAATATTAGTAAAGAAATTATATATATATATCAAAAAGAATTAAATGTTAAAAGCGATAAACAAAAAGAATTAATGGCTAAATTTAAAGAAAAACATACTTTAACTAGAAAAGAAATTTTAGATCTTGGTTTTAATAAAACTATTATTGATTCATTAATTAAAAAAGGAATAATTAAAAAAGATTATAATGAAGTTTTAATAAAACCTAATATATTAGATTTAAATAAATATATTCCTACACCAAATGAAAGACAATTAAAAATAATTAATAATATAGATTTATCTAAATATAGTACTAATTTAATATATGGAGTAACCGGAAGTGGTAAGACTTTAATATATTTAAAATTAGTAGAAAAAGTTATTAATAATAATAAAGATGTTATTATATTAGTACCTGAAATTGCGATTACTACTGAATTATTAAATTATTTTAAACAAATATTTAATGATGATATTTCAATCATTCATTCAAAATTAACTAATAAAGAAAGACTTAGTACTTATTTAAAAATATTAAGAGGCGATGTAAGAATTGTTTTAGGGCCACGTTCTGCCCTTTTTGCCCCTTTTAAAAATTTAGGGTTGATTATTATTGATGAAGAACATTCAGATTCTTATATATCTAATAATATTCCTTGTTATGATGTTAGAGATTTAGCTTTAATTATGGCTAAAAAATTAAATATACCACTTGTTTTAGGTTCTGCAACACCACGTGTTACAACTTATTATAAAGCTTTAAATAATGAATATAATTTATATACATTACCTTTTAGAGCTACTAATAATGAACTTCCTAAAATAAGTGTTGTCGATATGCGAGAGGAATTAAAAAATAATAATAAAAGTATTTTTTCTAATTTATTATTTTCTAAATTAAAATCTACTTTAGCTAAAGGTGAACAAGCAATTATTTTTTTAAATAAAAGAGGTTATGCAAGTTCTGTTATGTGTCGCGATTGTGGAGAAATTATTAAATGTCCGCATTGTGACCTACCTTTAACATATCATCAATATAATAATAAATTGATGTGTCATATTTGTGGTTATACAAAAGAATATATTAAGATTTGTCCTAAATGTAAATCTAAAAGAATTAAATATGTTGGGATTGGAACAGAAAAAATCATTAATGAAATTTCTAAATATTTTCCAAATTATAAAATATTAAAAGTTGATAGTGATAGTGTAGGTAATGATTTTAATGAAATATATTTAAAAATAATTAATCATGAATATGATATTATTGTAGGTACACAAATGATAGCTAAAGGTTTAGATTTTCCTTTAGTTACATTAGTTGGTGTAATTAATGCTGATATGGGTTTATTTTATCCGACTTATGATGCTTATGAAAAGAATTTTCAAATGTTAGAACAAGTCTCAGGAAGAGCCGGAAGACATAGTGAAGGTGAAGTTGTTTTTCAAACATATAATCCTAATAATAGTACTATAATTTATAGTCAAAATCACGATTATCTAGGTTTTTATAATGATGAAATTAAAAAAAGGAAATTATTAGATAATCCACCATTTAAATCATTATTAAAAATTAATTTAAGTTATAATGATAAAGATATATTGTTTGAAAATGCTTTAAAATTATCTGATTTATTTAAAGAAAATATAATGACGATAGGTCCTAGTGAAAGTGTTGTTTTTAAAATTGATGAAAATTATAGTTATGATATATATTTAAAATATGATGATTTTAAAGATTTAAATTTAGATTATAGATTAGATATGGTTGCTAGAGGAATCAAAATAAAGGTGGAAGATTTATGATGAAAGTTATATTTTTAGGAACTCCTGAATTTGCAGTTCCAATTTTAGAAATGTTAAATAAATATTATGAAGTTGTTTTAGTTGTAACTAAAGCAGATGGTAGAGGTAAAAATAATAAAATTATCCCTTCACCAATTAAATTAAAGGCTAATGAATTAGGACTTCCGGTTTTTACACCAATTAAATTAAAGGAAGACTATAAACCTTTATTAGATAAAGATGTAGATATATTGATTACTGCAGCTTATGGTCAATTCATCCCTAGTTTTATTTTAGATAAATTTAAATTTAAAATAAATGTTCATGGTTCATTATTACCAAAAAGAAGAGGTGGGGCTCCGATACAACGTTCTCTTATTGAAGGAGATAAAGTAACGGGCGTAAGCATTATGGAAATGACTAAAAAAATGGATGCAGGTAGAGTATATGCAATGCGGGCTATCGATATCTTAGATAGTGATAATAGTACAACTTTATTTAATAAACTTAGTATTATTGGTCGTGATTTATTAAAAGAAACTCTACCAGATATCATTAGTATGAAGAATGTAGGCCTACCTCAAGATGAAAAATTGGCTACTTTTTCACCTATTTTAACTAAAGAAGATGAAATTATTGATTTTAATAAAAAAGCTTTAGATATCATAAATCAAATAAGAGGATTAGCTTTAGAACCTGGTGCTTATTTTAAGTTTAAAGATCAACCATATAAAATATTAGAAGCTAAAGTGAAGGAAGATAATAGTTTAAATAAACCAGGGACGATTATTAGTTTGAAAAAAGAATTTGTAATTAAAGCTAAAGATGATGCAGTTAGTATTAAAATTATAAAACCTGCAGGTAAAAAAGCTATGCCGATTAATAGTTTTTTAAATGGTCAAAGAAATTTTAAAGAATTTGATATAATTTAATTTATTATGATATAATAAATATTTGGTGGTGATATATTTGTTTAAAAAAATAAAACAATCACATCTATTTAATAATTTTTTCGGGTTTGAAAAAAATATTGATATTACAAATGATGTTGAAGTTTTAATGCGTAAAAATATTGTTATTAAAAATATAGTTTTAATATCGAATATCATCTATACCATAATATTAACTATAATTTCATTAGATGAAAAATCTAATTGGTTTTTAACTATATTATGTTTGCCTATTACTTATTTAATCAATAGAGCGTTAAAGAATATGATTTATAAAGATAAAACAAATTATTTAAGACAACAAATAGCAATGTATATCTGTTGTTTTTATATGTTTTTATCGGCAATATTACTCTATACTAAATTAAAGATGGGACTAGAAAATACTTATTTTGGAGAAGCTGGTTATATTTTATTATATTATTCATTAGTAATTTGTTCATTTTATCAAAGTAAAAAATTATTAAAAACTGTCTATCCTTATGTAATAGTATTAGTAACTATTATTCATTTTAGTATTACATATAATATAATTTTTAATAAAGAAGCTATGGAACAAGAATTTATTATAACTTTCTTTACATCTTTAGAATTTAGAGATATAATACTCAGGACTTTTATCATGTTAGCTTTTATGCTTGTTTTATATGTTTCGGTAAGTATGAGTGAATATTTACAAGAAGAGCGTAAAAAAGAATTGCGTAAAAGAAAAGAAGTTGAAAATAGTTATAATAAAGTTGTGACTGATATTTTTAATATAACATTAAAAATGCGTCCAAGAACTAAAAATGAATTAAGTGATGGTAGATTAATTAGCATAATGAGTGGAAAATTAGCTAATTTACTTGGTAAAACTGATGAAGAAACAAAAGAAATTGAAGAATATGCAAATATCCATTTAACTACTAATTTAAGTCTAGATATTCCTAATGATTTAACAGAAGAAGAAAAATTTGAAATTTTAAAAGAAGAAACAGATTTAGGAAGTAAAGTGATAAGAAGATTACATTTAGAAAGAAAGACAGAAGATATTATTAGAGCCCATTTAGAAGGAGCTAATAGCTTAGAATTTACAGAAGTTATGCGTAAAATTGAAGATGATATAAATAGTCAAATTATAATGATTTGTGATATGTATATAACACTTAGAAGCGCAAGAACTTATAAAAGAGCTATTAATCATAATAATACTATTGCTTTATTAAATGATAGTTATAGAATTTATTATGATCAAGTTGTCTTTGAAAGATTTAAGCAATTTAGTTTAGAATTTGCAGATATTTATGATAATTATGAGGAGGAAGAGATATGATGCATCATACATATATACCTAGTGGAGTATGTTCTAAAAAAATCGATTTTGATTATGAAGATGGTAAAATTTATAATTTAAAATATATTGGAGGTTGTAACGGCAATCTTAAGGCTATTGCAAGATTAGTTGAAGGTTTGAGTTTTAATGAAGTTGTTAAACGTTTAGAAGGTAATACATGTGGAATTAAAAATACAAGTTGTGCTAATGAATTAGTTAAGGCTATTAAGGAGGTAATGTAATATGGCAAAGTTTTTCACATCAGAAGCAGTAACAGAAGGTCATCCTGATAAAATATGCGATCAAATTAGCGATGCGATTTTAGATGATGTTTTAGCTAATGATAAAGATGGTAGAGTAGCATGTGAAACTGTTTGTACGACAGGTATGGTTTTTGTTTTTGGTGAAATGACTACTAATCATTATGTAGATGTTCAAAAAATTGTTCGTGATACAGTAACAAAAATTGGCTATACAAGGGGAAAATTTGGTTTTGATGCTGATAACTTAGCTGTTCTTACAGCAATTGATCCTCAATCACCTGATATTGCTCTTGGTGTAAGAGATGATAGTGAACATGCTCAAGGGGCAGGCGATCAAGGTATGATGTTTGGCTACGCTACAAATGAAACAAAAGAATATATGCCAACTGCTTATCTTTTAGCTCAAAAACTAGCATATCGTTTAGCTGAAGTAAGAAAAAATGGTACACTACCTTATTTAAGACCAGATGGTAAAACACAAGTAACTATTGAATATGATGATAATTTTAAAGTTAAAAGAGTTGATACAGTTTTAATATCTAGTCAACATGATCCTAATATTTCTCTTGATGTTTTAGCTCGTGATTTAAAAAATGAGGTTGTATTAAAAATAATTCCAAAAGAATTATTAGATAATAATACAAAATATTTATTTAATCCTACAGGCCGCTTTGTAATAGGTGGTCCTGCTGCCGATAGTGGTTTGACAGGTAGAAAGATAATCGTTGATACATATGGTGGTAGTGCTTGTCATGGTGGTGGTGCATTTAGTGGTAAAGACCCATCTAAAGTTGATCGCAGTGCGTCATATATGGCTCGTTATATTGCTAAAAATTTAGTTGCTGCAGGAATATGTAATCGTTGTGAAGTTGAACTATCATATGCTATAGGTATTTCAGAGCCAACTAGTGTTGCTGTTGATACTTTTAATACATCTAATTTTAGTGAAGATGAAATAGTTAGTGCTATTAAAAAAGTCTTCCCTCTAACTCCAAAAGGTATAATCGAACATTTAGATTTAAAACGTCCTATATATAAGAAAACTTCATGTTATGGTCATTTTGGTAGATTAGATCCTGATTTTACATGGGAAAAATTAGATAAAGTTGATGAGTTAAAACGAATCTTAAAATAATACTTGTTATAAATTAAAAACTCGTTTTCGACAGTTTTATAGAAAAAACGTGGCAGTTACCACGTTTTTTTGATTTTATAGTGTTGTTAATTTTTAT
>CALUXR010000031.1 GCA_944324795.1 uncultured Acholeplasmatales bacterium | reverse complement strand
TTCCTCCTTAACTTGTTAAATATTTACTTATTTACTACTGTCAACTTTTTTGTCCTTGACTTTTGAACCAGTTTAAATTGAAAGCCCTTTTTTGTTTTTGTTAGGCTAAAATAATGATATTAAGTCATTGACTGAAAGCGCATAACGTGCTAAAATGAAGACAGTAATTTTAACCCGCGTGTTAAATTTTGGAGGATAAGAAATTATGGAAAAATTAAGTAAAAAGATTTACGAAAAACCAGAACGTAAAGTTAAGGTTCTTCAATTTGGAGAAGGTAATTTCCTACGTGCTTTTATTGATTGGATTATCCAAACAATGAATGAAAAAGGTGTATTTGATGGGGGCGTATGTGTTGTTCAACCAATGCCATTTGGTAGAGTAGAAAACTTAAAGGAACAAGACGGTTTATACACTTTAATTCTTCAAGGCAGACAAAATGGGAAAGATGTTAGAAAACATCAAATTATCGATGTTTTAGAAGATTTTATTAATCCATTTACTGAATATGATAAATATTTAGAATATGCTAAAAGCAGCGATTTAGAATTTATTATTTCTAATACAACTGAAGCTGGTATAGCTTATGATCCAACTGATACTGATTTATCAGTTACACCAAAAAGTTATCCTGGTAAATTACTTGCTTTCTTAAAAGCTCGTTATGATCATTTTAAAGGTAATAAAAAAGCAGGTCTTGAAATTATCCCTTGTGAATTAATCGACTTTAATGGTAATGCCTTAAAAGAAGTTTTAATTAAATTAGCAAATCATTTAAATATGGATCAAAACTTCATCGATTGGATGGTTAATGCTAATAGATATTACAACACTCTAGTAGATAGAATTGTTCCAGGATATCCTAGAGGAGAAGATAAAGCTTTATGGGAAGAATTCGGTTATGAAGATAATAATATGGTTGTTGGGGAAATTTTCCATTTATGGGTAATCGATGGTCCTAAAGGTTTAGAAGATAAATTACCTGCTCCTAAAGCTGGATTAGATGTATTATTTGTTGATACTATTAAACCTTATAAAGAAAGAAAAGTTAAAATTTTAAATGGCTCTCACACATGTTTAGTGCCTGTATCATATTTAAGTGGCATAGATACAGTTAGAGAAACTATTGAAGATGAACAATTAGGTAAATTTGTTCGTGAATTTATCTTCGATGAAGTAGTACCAACAATCAATATTCCACGTGATCAAATGGTATCATTCTCTAATTCAGTGCTTGAAAGATATGCAAATCCATATGTTCGTCATGAATTAATGAGCATAGCTTTAAATAGTATTACAAAATATAAAACTAGAGTTTTACCAACTGTTGTAGAAAATATTAAAGATTTAAATCACTTCCCAACTCATGCTTTATTTAGTTTAGCTGCATTGATGGTATTCTATCGTGGTAAAAGAGGCGAAGAAGATATCGCTTTACAAGATGATCCTAAATTCCTTGATTTATTTAAAAAATTATGGAGTGAATATGATAATACTTTAGAAGGAGCTAAAAAATTAGTTAAACAAGTATTAGGCTTAAAAGAACATTGGGAAATTGATTTAAATGAATTAGAAGGCGTAACTGATTATGTTGCAAGTTCATTATATGAAATTGTAAATCACCCAATGCGTGAAGCTTTAATAAATAAAGTAGGTTGTTAATATGAACGATTATATCATTATTAATAAGAAAGATAATGTTGCGGTGGCTTTGCGTGATTTTAAAGCAGGTGAACAAATTGAAGGTATAACATTATTAGAAGATTTACCTCGTGCTCATAAAATGGCTTTAAAAGAAATTAAAAAGGGCGAAGACATTATTAAATATGGTTACCCTATTGGACATGCTACAAAAGATATTAAAGCTGGTGAACATGTTCATGTAAATAACACTAAAACAAATTTAAATGATTTATTTAATTATGAATATCACCCACAATTTGATGTTGTTCATACAATAGATAAAGATGTTAATGTCGATGTTTATGAAAGAGAAAATGGTGAATATGGTATTCGTAATGAATTATGGATTGTTCAAACAGTAGGTTGTGTATCTGGAATTGCTCATAAAATAATTGATGAATTCAAAAAACGTTATGATATAAGTGCAATAGATGGTATTTATACATTCAATCATCCTTTTGGTTGTTCACAAATGGGTGATGACCATGTTATGACACGCACTATTTTACAAGATATGGTAAAACATCCTAATGCCGGTGGAGTTTTAGTTTTAGGCCTAGGTTGTGAAAACAATCAAGTTTCTGTATTTAAAGAAACACTAGGTGATTATAATGAAAAAAGAACTCGTTTTATGGTTTTACAAGAATCTAAAAATGAAATTGAAGATGGCGTAAAATTACTTAAAGAATTATATGATAATATGAAAGATGATAAGCGCGTAACTAAGCCAATTTCAGTACTACGTATAGGTCTAAAATGCGGAGGTAGTGATGGTATGAGTGGTATAACTGCTAACCCACTTCTTGGTGCACTTACTGACTATATGGCTAAAAATGGCGGTACGACAGTTCTTGGTGAAGTACCTGAAATGTTTGGTGCTGAACAAATCTTAATGGCTCGTGCTAAAGATGAAAAAATCTTTGAAAAAACAGTTCATTTAGTTAATGATTTTAAAGCATATTTTAAAAATCATAATCAAGTAATTTATGAAAATCCAAGTCCAGGTAATAAAAAAGGTGGTATAACTACTTTAGAGGATAAATCTCTTGGTTGTACCCAAAAATCAGGACATAGCGTTGTTTGTGATGTTTTAAAAATGGGCGAAAGAATCAATGCTCATGGCTTAAATTTAATTTCTACTCCAGGTAATGATTTAGTAGCTACAACAACTTTAGGTGCTGCAGGTTGTCAAATGGTTTTATTCACTACAGGGCGTGGTACACCATTTGGTGGATTCATTCCAACTATAAAAGTTTCATCTAATACCCCGCTTTATGAAGCTAAACCAGAATGGATTGATTTTAATGCTGGCGCTTTAGTTGGTGAAAAATCAATGGATGAATTATTAAGTGATTTTGTTGATTATATCGCTGATGTTGCAAGTGGTAGAAAACAAACAAATAACGAAAAGAATAATTTTAGAGAAATCTCTATATTTAAAGATGGCGTAATGCTTTAGGAGGAAAAAATAATGGAAAAATTTATGGATAAAGATTTCTTACTAACTACAGAAACTGCTAAGAAATTATATCATGAGCATGCTGAAAAGATGCCTATTATTGATTATCATTGTCATTTACAACCAAAAGAAATTTATGAAGACAAAAAATTCCGTAATTTAACAGAAGTTTGGTTAGGTGCTGGCGATCGTTATGGAGACCATTACAAATGGAGGGCTTTACGTGCTCGTGGCTATAATGAAGATAGTATTTCAGGACCATGGGATGATAGAGAAAAATATGATCAATTTGTTGAAAGTATGCCATATTTTGTAGGTAATCCTCTTTATCATTGGTCACATTTAGAAATGCAAAGATATTTTGATATTTATGATATTATTTGTTCTAAAAATGCTGATAAAATTTGGAATGAAGCTAATAAGAAATTAGAAACATTAACAGCTAGACAAATGATGTATAAATTCAATGTTAAAACAGTTTGTACAACTGATGATCCAATTGATGATCTTCATTATCATAAATTAATGAATGAAGACAAATCATTAAAGACGACAGTTCGTCCTGCTTTCCGTCCTGATAAAGCTATCAACTGTGAATTAAGTTGGTATGCTGATTGGGTTCATCAATTAGAAAAAGTAGTAGGTTATGAATTTAAATCATTAAATGATTTGACAAAAGCTTTAGCTAGTCGTATTGATTATTTCCATTCAATGGGATCTCGTTTATCTGATCATGCCCTAGATGTAGTTCATTATTGTAATGCTTCATATGAAGAAGCTAATGAAGTATTTAAAAAAGCAATGAATCATGAAGAAATTTCTGAACATGAACAAGATATTTATAAAGGTTATATTTTAGTATTCCTTGGTAAAGAATATAATAAACATGGTTGGGTTCAACAATATCATATTGGTGCCTTAAGAAATAATTCTGAAAAAATGTTAAAAGCTATTGGCCCTGATACAGGCTTTGATGCTATTGAAGATGCTGTATATATGGAAAAATTATCTGCTCTACTTCGTGCTCAAGATGCAACAGATGAATTACCAAAAACTATTCTTTATTGCTTAAATCCACGCGATAATTATGCTTTAACTGTTTTAGCTGGTTGTTTCCAAAAAGAAGGTATCAAATCAAGAGTACAAGTTGGTACTGCTTGGTGGTTCTTAGATCAACTTGATGGTATGAGACAAAATCTTGAAGTTCAAATGCAAGTTGCAGTAATCAGTCAATCTGTAGGTATGTTAACAGATTCACGTTCATTCCTTGCTTATCCTCGTCATGAATATTATCGTCGTCTACTTTGCCAAATGTTTGGTAATTTAGTTGAATCTGGTCAATATCCTGTTGAAGAATTAGATACATTAGGTAAGATTGTTGAAGATATTTGCTACAATAATGCAAAAGAATTCTTTGGTTTTTAATAATATATTAATTTAATATTATATTAGTAAATTGAGAGGTTTTTTATTAAATCTCTCTTTTTTCATTTACTTTTTATTTACTATTTAATCTATTTTTTGTATAATCTAAAAAGGTGAGAAATAATGCTAAAAAGAAGTAAAATTATCTATTTTTTGCTATTAATTTTATTATTAATTGGCAATATAATATTTTTAATATTAGATAAATGTAATATAAATTCATTTTACTTTTTAACTTCTAGTTTACATATAATTTTCCCATTTATAAGTTTATTTTATATTTTATTTTTAAATATTAAAAAAATAGAATATAAAACTCGTAAATATGATGAAAGTAGTTTAATAACATATATTATTTTTGGTTCATTATGGCTTTTTATTTATAATAAGATTTCAACATATATTCCTTTATATGTTGCTTATATTATAAGTGTTTTGGCATTTATAATTATTAGTATAATTTTCTTATATTTAAATATTAAAAAAGGTGTAATAAAAGAAGAGCCTAAAATAATTAGAAATAAATAGGAGGTCTTTATGAGAGAATATAATTATAAAGAAATAGAAGCAAAATGGCAAAAATATTGGGATGATAATAAAACATTTTATACTGATGTTTGGGATTTTTCTAAACCTAAATTTTATGCTTTAGATATGTTCCCGTATCCATCTGGTCAAGGTTTACATGTTGGTCATCCGGAAGGTTATACCGCAACTGATATCATTTCAAGGATGAAAAGAATGCAAGGTTTTAATGTTCTTCATCCTATGGGTTGGGATGCATTTGGTTTACCTGCTGAACAATATGCAATTAAAACTGGTAATCATCCGGAAACTTTTACTTATAAAAATATTGCAACATTTAAAAGACAATTAAAAATGCTAGGTTTTTCTTTTGATTGGTCTAAGGAACTAGCAACTTGTGATCCAAAATATTATAAATGGACACAATATATTTTCACACTTTTATTTAAAGAAGGTCTAGCAATAAATAAAGATATGCCTGTCAATTGGTGTGAAGAGTTAGGTACAGTTTTAGCAAATGATGAAATAGTTGATGGTAAAAGTGAACGTGGGGGCTATCCTGTAGTTAAAAAAAATATGAAGCAGTGGTCAATAGATATTGTTAAATATGCTGATAAGTTACTTAATGGCTTAGATAATATTGATTGGCCGGCTTCAACTAAAGATATGCAAAAAAATTGGATTGGTAAATCTGTAGGTGCTAATATTACTTTTAAGGTTCTAGATACCAATTATGATTTTGTTGTTTATACAACAAGGCCAGATACTATTTTTGGTGCTACATATACAGTACTTTCTCCTGAACATGATTTAGTTTTAAAGATAACTACAAAAGAGAAACTTCAAGAAGTAGAAGAATATATTAAAAAATGTGCTAGTAAATCAGAACTTGAAAGAACAGATTTAAATAAAACTAAAACAGGTGTTTGGACAGGTGCTTATGCAATTAATCCGCTTAATAATAAAAAAATACCAATTTATATTGCTGATTATGTTTTAATGGGGTATGGTACAGGTGCTATTATGGCTGTTCCTGCTCATGATACGCGCGATTATGAATTTGCTAAAAAATATAATTTAGAGATAATTCAAGTTTTAAAAGGTGGAGATATTACAAAAGAAGCTTACACTGAAGATGGTATACATATCAACTCTAGTTTCCTTGATGGATTAAATAAAGAAGATGCAATAAAAAAAGTTATTGATTATCTTGAAGAAAATAAAATTGGTAATAAAAAAGTTCAATATCGTCTAAGAGAATGGATATTTGCGCGTCAAAGATATTGGGGAGAACCGATCCCAATCATTCATTTTAACGATCATGATGAGGCTTTAGATATAAAAGATTTACCGCTTATTTTACCAGAAGTAAAAGAGTATATTGCTAAAAAACCTATGTCAAGCCCACTTGCTAATAATGAAAATTGGGTTAATGTTAAATACAATAATAAAGAAGGTAAAAGAGAAACTAATACAATGCCTGGTAGTGCAGCTTCAAGCTGGTATTTTATGCGCTACATTGACCCAAATAATGATAATGAATTTGCAAATTATGAATTATTAAAACATTGGTTACCGGTCGATTTATATATTGGTGGTAGTGAACATGCTGTAGGGCATTTACTTTATTCAAGATTCTTTACAAAATTTTTATATGATTTAGGATTATGTCCGGTTGACGAACCATTTAAAAAGTTATTCCATCAAGGATTGATACTTGGTGAAAATAACGAAAAAATGTCTAAATCACGCGGTAATGTAGTTAATCCTGATGATATTGTTAGAGATTATGGTGCTGACTCTTTACGTTTATATGAAATGTTTATGGGACCTTTAGAAGCAAGCCTTCCTTGGGTTTCTAAAAATGTAGATGGAGCTAAGAAATTTTTAGATAGAGTTTGGCGTTTAGTAAATGATGATGAATATAATAAAAAAATAACTACTGAAAATGACACAACTCTTGATGAATCATATAATAAAATGGTTAAGAAAGTAACTGAAGATTTTGAAGCATTAAAATTTAATACAGCAATTAGTCAAATGATGATTTTTGTCAATGATTGTTATAAAGCAAATACTATTTATTTACCATATTTAGAAGGCTTAATTAAAATGCTTGCTTGTATATGTCCACATATTTGTGAAGAATTGTGGCAAATATTAGGACATAATAATACTATTTCCTATGAATCATGGCCAACATATGATGAGACTAAATTACAAAAATCAGTAATTAAAATGATGGTACAAGTAAATGGTAAATTAAGAGATGAAATCTTAGTTGATATAGAATCTGATGAAGAGAGTATTAAAAAACTAGCTTTAAATGCTCCTAAAGCTTTAAAATTTATAGCTGATAAACAAATAGTTAAAATTATAGTTGTTAAGCAAAAAATAGTTAATATTGTTGTAAAATAAGATGAAAAAAATTCTAGCAATTAATGATTTAACGACTTTCAGTAAATGTGCTATGCAAATTACAGCAAATGTTATGTCTCATTTCCTAGTAGAATTAAATATGTTACCAACTATGCTTTATAGTGCTAATTTAGCATTTGAGGAAGTAGCTAAACTTGACTGTACTAATTATGTTTTAGAAACATTAGCTATTTATAAGAAAAACAATATTCATTTTGATAGTTTATATTTAGGTTTACTTGTAAATAAAGATATTATCAATAGCATTTTACAATATATAGATAATGATAAAATTTATTTTGATCCAATAATGGGTGATAATGGTAAATTATATAATTCTATTTCTTTAGATTATATTGATTTAATTATGCCAATTATTAAAAAAAGTTATATTATTTTTCCTAATTTATTTGAAGCAACGACAATTTTAAATAAAGAATATAGGCAATATGATGATTTAGAATTAAAAAATATGTTGGTTGAATTGACTAATTTAGGACCTAAAATAGCTATAATAACGGGGGTTATTAAAGATAATTTAATAGGTTGTTATTTATATAATAGTGAAAGTAATGAATTTATCTATTATGGTTTAGAAAAAATAAATTATTTACCTCATGGCACAGGTGATTTATTTAGTTCTATTTTTACTGCTTTAAAAGAATTAAATTATACTGATTATAAATGTTTAAAAATTAGTGTTGATATAACATATAAAGCAATAAATTTAAGTTATAAAGAAGGAATTAAACCACTTTATGGACTTAATTTTGAAAAAGTATTAATAGATGAATTAAAGAAAATGAGCGTTTAATAGACGCTTGTTTTTTATAGGCATAATTGCTAGCATTTTTTTTACAATTATTGTATAATTTAGCGGAAAGTTGAGGTAAAAAATATGTCAAATATTTTAGAAATAAAAGATTTATATGCAAGAGTTCCTGAAAAAGATATTTTAAAAGGATTAAATTTAACAATAAAAACAGGTGAGGTTCATGCGATTATGGGCCCTAATGGAACTGGAAAATCAACACTTGCTTCAGTTATTATGGGTAAAGAAACATATGAAGTTACAAGTGGTGATATTTTACTTGATAATGAATCAATATTACCTTTAAAAGTAGATGAAAGAGCTCGTAAAGGAATATTTTTAGCATATCAAAATCCAGAAGAAGTAAGTGGTGTTACAAATTCTGATTTTGTAAGACAAGCAATGAAAGCCTGTACAGGTAAAGATATTAATTTATTTTCTTTCATTAAAAAATATGAAAAAGCTTGTAAAGATTTAAAAATGAGAGAAGATTTAGCTCATCGTTATTTAAATGAAGGATTTTCTGGTGGGGAAAAGAAAAGAAATGAAATTTTGCAACTTAAAATGTTAGAACCTAAATTTGCAATCTTAGATGAAATTGATTCAGGCCTTGACGTTGATGCACTACGTATTGTTGGTGAAAATGTCTATAATATGGTTAATGATAATTTTGGAGTTTTATTGATTACTCATTATGAACGTTTACTTGATTATATCAAACCAGACTATGTTCATATTATGATAAATGGTAAGATTGTAATGACTGGTGGCCATGAATTGATTGAAAAAATTGATAGATTTGGTTATGATTGGGTAAGAGATGAATTAGGTTTAGAAATTGAAGAAGAAGATGAATTCGTAAGACATGCTATTTTAGGTTCATGTGCACATGCAGGTAAAAATAATGAATAATATTATTATTGAAAAAGATAATTTAGATGTCTTATATACTTTAAAACCTAATACAAATTTAACTTATATCGCAACTAAAAGGATAAATAATCGTAAATTTATACTAGAAGAAGGCTCTAATTTAAATTTCATTCAAATAAATTTTTTAGCTAATGATTGTAATTTAGAAGTTATTTTAAAAGGTGAAGGGGCCAATTTTGAAGCTC
This sequence comes from uncultured Acholeplasmatales bacterium, assembly GCA_944324795.1. Taxonomy (GTDB): domain Bacteria; phylum Bacillota_I; class Bacilli_A; order Acholeplasmatales; family Anaeroplasmataceae; genus CALUXS01. Next base: position 8,436 of record CALUXR010000031.1, on the reverse strand, counting down.
ATACTTTAACAATTGGTGATTATGGTAATTATAATTATAAACAAATGATAAGTCATGAAGCTAAACATACTAATTCTAATATAATTAATTTAGCGATTAGTTTGTTATCTAGTAAAATTAAGTATGATACAACTAGTCATATTTTAAATAAAATGAAAAAATCAAATTGTCGCCAATTAGCAAAAGGAATAATTATAAGTCCTGAATCTAGTATCGAAGCTAAACCTATTTTATTAATTGATGAAAATGATGTTTATGCCTATCATGGGGCCGCAATCGGTAAAATGAGTGATAATGAATTATTTTATTTAATGAGTAGAGGTTTAACTAAAGATGAAGCTTTAAATTTATTAGTAGGAGCTTTAATTAATCCTGTTTTAAAAATGTTACCAGAAAACTTAAAAAATGATGTTAGTAAAGAAATAGAAAAGAGGATTAAATTATGATAGATGTAAAAGAAATAAGAAAACATTTCAAAATCTATGAAAAATATCCTGATTTATGTTATTTAGATAGTGCTGCTTCAGCTTTAAAATTAAAAGAAGTAGTCGATAGTGAAGTAAATTATTTAAATTATAATGGTACAAATGTTCATCGTGGCGTTTATAAACTATCATATGACGCTACTAATAGTTATGAAGAAACTAGAGAAGTTGTAGCTAAATTTTTAAATGCTAAAAGTGATGAAATCGTCTTTACTAGAGGTTGTAGTGATGCTCTTAATATGTTTGCTACGAGTTATGGCCTAAATTTTTTAAAAAAAGGTGATGAAATAATTTCTAGTGAACTTGAACATCACTCAAGCCAAATGCCTTGGTTAAATGTTAGTCAGAAAACAGGGGCTACAATTAAATATATCCCTTTAGAAAATGATCAAATTACAATTCAAAATTTTAAAAAAGTTTTAACTAAAAATACAAAAATTGTAGCACTTACTCATGTTTCTAATGTTTTAGGGTATATAACCCCTCTTAAAGAAATAATTAAACTAGCTCATGAAGTTGGAGCGATAGTTATTGTTGATGCTGCTCAAAGCATTCCTCATATGAAAGTTGATGTGAAAGAACTAGATTGTGATGCCTTAGCTTTTTCAGCTCATAAAATGATGGGACCTACAGGAGTTGGCGTTTTATATGCAAAAAAGAAATTATTAAATTTAATGCCACCACGTGATTTTGGTGGTGATATGGCTGAAGATGTCTATCTTGATCATATGACGTATAAGGATGCCCCATATAAATTTGAAACAGGTACTCCTATGATTAGTGAAGTTATTGCTTTAAAAGAAGCAATTAAATTCTTAGATAATGTAGGTCTTGATAATATTTATAATCATGAAAAATATTTACGTGATTTAGCTATTAAAGGTTTAAAAGAAATCCCTAATGTCATAATTTATAATGAAGATTGTCCTACAGGAATTATTAGTTTTAATATAAAAGGAACTCATCCTCATGATGCAGCTTCAGTTTATGATAATAATAATATTTGTTTAAGGGCAGGACACCATTGTGCAGAACTTGTTATGCATCATTTAAATGTTATAGGAACTTTAAGAGCTTCTTTTTATATTTATAATGACGAAGAAGATGTAAAAAAATTTATTGAAGCAACAAAAGAAGCTAGTGAATTTTTTAAAATGTTTATGGAGGATTAAGATGAAATTAGAAGATTTATACAGACAAGTAATAATGGATCATTATAAAAATCCTCGCAATAAAGGACTTATAGATGATGAAAAATATAAACAAATTCATCTTCATAATCCTTCATGTGGTGATGATATAATAATAGAAGTTGAATTAGAAAATAATATTATTAAAGATGTTCGTCAAGATGGTAAGGGTTGTTCAATTTGTTGTAGTAGTGCCTCAGTTATGAGTGAAACATTAAAAGGCAAAACGGTCGAAGAAGCTAAACAAATTATTGCTGATTTTTTTGATATGATTCAAGGTAATGAAATAAATGAAGCTGAAGAAGAAGCACTTGGTGAAGCCTTAGCATATAAGGGAGTAGCTAAATTTCCAGCCCGTATTAAATGTGCAACCTTAGCTTGGAAGGCTTGTGAAAAAGCAATTGATGGTGATAATGATGAATAATGATAAAATTATTGATGAAGAATATAAATATGGTTTTAAGACTGATATCAACCCTTATTTAACAAGTGGAAAAGGGCTTAATGAAGATGTAATTAAATTTATTTCTAAAGCTAAAGGTGAACCTAGTTTTATGTTGGAATATCGTCTTAAAAGTTATGAACAATTTTTAAAACTTAAAAATCCAACTTGGGGACCAGACTTATCAAATATTGATTTTGATGAATATACATATTATGTTAAAAGTACTAAAGATCAGGCTTCAAATTGGGAAAATGTTCCAGAAAAAATAAAAGATACATTTGCTAAACTTGGTATTCCTGAAGCTGAAGCTAAATATTTATCTGGGACTTCAACTCAATTTGAATCTGAAGTTGTATATCATAAAAACTTAAAAGAATTAGATGAACTTGGAGTTATATTTTGTGATACAGATACAGCTTTAAAAAAATATCCTGATTTATTTAAAAAATATTTTGGTTCAATTGTTCCTAAATCAGATAATAAATATGCTGCATTAAATAGTGCTGTTTGGTCAGGTGGCTCTTTTATATATGTACCTAAGGGAGTTAAAGTAAATAAACCTGTTCAATCTTATTTTAGAATTAATTCTGAAAAAGTTGGCCAATTTGAACGGACTTTAATAATCGTTGACGATGATGCCGATATTCATTATGTTGAAGGTTGTACAGCCCCAATATATTCTAAAGATAGCCTACATGCTGCAGTTGTTGAAATATATGTTGGTAAAAATGCTAAATGTCGCTATTCAACTGTTCAAAATTGGTCAAATAATATAATTAATTTGGTAACTAAGAGAGCGCGGGTTATGGATAATGGCTTAATGGAATGGATTGATGGTAATGTTGGTTCAGGTCTAAATATGAAATATCCTGCTTGTATTTTAGAAGGAGATGGTGCTAAAGGTAATACGATTAGTATAGCTTTTGCAAGTTCAAATCAATATCAAGATACAGGAGCAAAAATGATTCATTTAGGTAAAAACACAACATCTAATATTATTTCAAAATCAATTTGTAGGGCAGGCGGAGTTGTCAATTATCGTGGTATGGTATCATGTGGTAAAAAAGCTATTGGGGCTAAAGCTCATGTTGAGTGTGACACATTAATATTAGATGATATTTCTAAAAGTGATACTATTCCTACAAATATTGGTCAAAATAATGATATGTATATCGAACATGAAGCTACAGTTTCTAAAGTAAATGAAGATCAATTATTTTATTTAATGAGTCGTGGTTTAACAGAAGATGAAGCAACAGAAATGATTATAATGGGCTTTATAGAGCCATTTTCAAAAGAATTACCTATGGAATATGCAGTTGAATTAAATCGTTTAATTAAAGTTGAAATGAAAGATGCGATAGGTTAGGAGAGAGTTATGAAACTTATTTATGAAGCAAATTATAGAATGCGTACTAATGATTTTACATGTTATGATCTAATAAGTCCTACATCAATTTTAGATTCATGTCAGGATGTTGCAGGCACTCATGCGTCTATTCTTGGTATGGGTTTTGATGATATGTTTAAAAAAGGTTATTATTGGGTTGTATCGCGAGAAAAAGTAACCATTTTAAATAAAATTAAACCTGGTTCTACTATTAAAGTTATAACTTGGCCTGAGAAGAAAAAGGGTGCTAGTTTTACTAGAAATTATAAAATTTTAAATGAAAATAATGAAGTTGCTGTTCTTGCTTCATCTATATGGTGTGTTATAAATACCTCAACAAGAAGACTTGAAAGAGCTCGTGATGTCGATTATGATGGTGAAATTAATCAAGAAATTATTTATGATAAAATAAATAAATTAGATGAAGAAATTAAAATAGATAATATATATGAACATATTGTTAAATTTAGCGATTTAGATCATAACAAACATATGAATAATTCTAAATATATGGATGTATTTTTAGATATAATGAATTTAAAAGAAAATGAGATTATAAAAGAATTTCAACTTGATTTCATTCATGAAGCAAAAGAAAATGATATATTAGTAGTAAAATATAATAAAATAAACAATAAATATAATTTTGCTGGTTATATTAATAATCTTTTAGCAATTAGATGTGAGGTGGAAATTAGTGAATAATTTTTTAAATTTTATGCGTGAAAGTGTTTCTAATTATCACGCCTGTTTAAATATTGAAAAAATATTAAAAGATAATAATTACGTTAAATTAGAAGAAAATAATTATTGGAAATTAGAATATAATAAAAAATATTATCTTAAAAGAAATGACACAGCTATTATTGCTTTTACAACCCCTAAAGGTAAAACATTAAAAGGTAGTAATATTATCGCAAGCCACCTAGATTCACCAACTTTTAAAATTAAACCAAATAATTTAATTAATGATGGTCATTATATTAGATTAAATACTGAGGTTTATGGAGGACCTATTTTAGCTAGTTGGTTTGATAAACCCCTTAGCATTGCCGGTAAAGTATTAATTAAAGAAAATAATAAAATTATTACTAAATATATATATATAGATCGTGATTTATTAATAATACCTAATATTCCTCCCCATCTAGATAATAGAGTTAGTAAAGGTATGGAATATAATTTAAGAATTGATTTATTACCTATATTAGGTCTTGCAAATAGCCTAAGTTTAGCTGAAATAATAAGTAAAGAATTAAATGTAGATTATAATGACATCTTAGATTTTGATTTGATGTTAGTTAATAGACAACGGGCAAGAATGGGTGGATATAATAATGAATTTGTTTTTTCACCACAATTAGATGATTTATCTTCTAGTTATGCAACATTAGAAGGCTTTATTAAAGCTAATAATAATGATGTATTTAATTTTTATGTAGCTTTTAATAATGAAGAGATAGGAAGTATGACACCTGAAGGGGCAGATTCACCTTATTTAAAAGATATATTATTAAGAATTTATAACAATTTAGGTTATAATGTAGAAGAAGAAATGATTTTAAAAAATAATTCTTTTATATTATCTTGTGATAATGCTCATGCAGTTAATCCAAATCATCAAGAATTATTTGATCAAAACAATAAACCTTATTTAGGTAATGGTGTAGTCTTAAAATATAATGCTAATTATCGATATACTACAACAGCTAATTCAGCAAGTTATATTAAAATGCTTGCTAGTAAAGCTAAAATAAATCTTCAAACATATACTAATAGATCAGATTTAAGGGGTGGTTCAACTCTAGGTGCTTTATTAATTAGTCAATTAGCTATAAATAGTTGTGATATAGGTCTACCTCAACTTGCTATGCATTCAAGTCTTGAAGTATGTGCCACTAAAGATATTATAAATTTAGTAAAATTAAGTGAAACATTTTATAATGATATAAGATAAATTAAGGTCAATTTATGAACTTTTAAACATAAATTGACCTTTTATTTTAATTAAAAGTGATTATAAATATTTAACTAGCAATTGATTTTAATAATTATTTATTTTAATAGAAATTCTAACTAGATTAGTTGTTCTTTTTGTATGGGAGGAAGAAAGAATGAAAAAAATAATTATATGCTATTTTATGGCATTTATTATTTGTGTATTGACTAGGTGTAATACCACAAAGAAATATGATGTAACATTTAAAATTGCAAACAATATTAATGATGACATAATAATATTTAAATCAGAAGATAAAGAAAAGGAATATACAATTGAATATTGTGATAAAGAAATATGCTTTTATTCAGATGGTTACATTTTAAACGATCATCCAACATTAGATGGTGTATGGCATAATAATATCGACTTTCCAAACTAATATAAAAAGGCTTAATCTAGCAATAATTAAGCCTTTTTTTGTAAAACAAACAATATTCTTTCATCTTCATCTTGTAAATCATCATTAAAATCACCTACTATTTTAATAATTTTATATTTTGAAAAATTAAAATCATTAAAATCATAGAAATATTCTTTATATGTTTCATGATATATATTTTCATCTTCATTTATATAAATATCATGTAATAATGTTTTAGAATTTAATTCTTTTGTTTGCCAATTTATTTTAAATGTATCATAATCGTTTATAAATTTATTATTTATATATTCTTTTAACATATATTTAGAAAAGATGTCAAAAATAAAATATCCATCATCTTTTAAATATTTATAAACATTATTAAATAATTTATTTATTTTTTCTTTTGAATCTAAGAAATTTATAGAATCAAAGAAACAAGTAATTAAATCAAATTTAGTATCGTAGCTAAAATCAGTCATATCGCTAACTTTATAATTGATATTAAAATGATTTATTTTAGCTTTTTCTTTAGCTATTTCAATAGCTGTTTCAGATAAATCTAGACCATAACAATTAATACCATTATTATAAGCTAACATTAAAAAAGAACCTGTGCCACATGCTAAATCTAAAAGTTTTGTATCTTTTTTTAAATATGGAGAAATAAAGTCTAGCCATAATTCATATTCTAATGATGACATAACTTCATCATAATAATAAGAAAATTTTTTATATTCATTCATTACTTAATCACCTTTAAATCAGAAATATAATCTTTATCAGGATCAATATAGATAGTATTTTGTCTACTATATGTTACAAAACATCCTTTTTGCCCAGGTATTTTTTTAATAAATTTGATTTTTGTATAATCAACTGCGACACTAGAAGAATTAGATGCATAACTATAATAAGCAGCAAGCATTGCGGCTATTCTTATTTCATTTTCAGTATAATTATCTTCCTTAGCTATTACGACGTGGCTACCACTTCCATCTTTAACATGGAACCATAAATAATTTGGTTTTGAAAGTTTATTTGTAATATAATCATTTTGAATATTATTTTTACCTACATATATTAAAGTATCAGCAATTTCATAAGTTAAATATTTTGGTTTTTTCTTATTATTGTTTTTAGTTATATTATTTGGTAAATATTTATATTTTTTTAATTCATCTACCATTTCTAAAACATCATTTAAATTAGCAATTTTTAATTGATCATTTAATAAATTAAAATAATTTATTTCATTTTTACAAATTTCTATTTGTTCATTAATATATGTAAGAGATTTTTTTAATTTTTGATATTTTTTATAATATTTTTGACTATTTTCTAATATATTATATCTTTCATCTAAATTTATAATTATATCTTTATTGTCATAATAATTATATATTAAGATCTTTTTATCTTTTAATTTTAAATTAGGAGCACTTAATAATAATTCACCATATAATTTATAAATATCAGAATCTAAGGCAATTCTTTTTTCTTCAGCTAATTTAATTAATTTTTGTTCATATTTATTAATTTGTTTTTTTATAAATTTTGCTAAATCAGCTGTTTCTTTTTTTATTTGATTTTCTTTTTCAACATTATAAAAATTATCATCAAGTAGTGAAGATAAACTATTATATGTTTTAAGAGGATTATAAGAGAAAAAATAGAAGTCTGTTTTATTATTAATATCTTGATAAATTGAAGGAAGATAAGAATTATTTAAAATTTTATAAAAGTTTTGTTCAATATTTTCCTCCATAAAAACCATATTAGCAAAAGAATAAGATACACCAAGAAAATTATTTAAAATATCTTTAGGACTATTTATTATATTAAAATCAAAATCATTAGTTTTATAAGGATTTAGTTTAGTTGTTTTTGGAAATTGGTATTTAGCATTAGGTATAATGATTCTATTAAACTCACCAACACCATCGTGATGTAATGAATCTAAAATTAAATAATTATTATCTGTTAAAATTAAATTAGAAAACTTACCCATAACTTCACAAATTAATAGTTTAGATGAGCGATCTTTCATTTCATTATAGCCAATTAATTCAAAAATTAAGATACGATCAGTTTCATATTGATAAATGTCATTAATAAAATATCCTTCAATATTTTTTCTTAAAAATAAAGTAAAATTTTTTGGATTAGGATTATTAATATAATCTTTATTTGTTAAATGAATTCTACTTGTTTGAGCATTAAAACCTAAATATAATTTATAATTTTCTTTATTAGCTCTAATTGTAAAGATAAAATTATTATCGGCTATATCATTAATTTTAGATATTCTACCAGTTTTTAAAACATCTAATTCTTTTTTTAATTTAGATAAAAAAATACCATCAAAGCTCATTTAAATCACCTTTTTAATTATATAATAATCTGTAATTTTTGCAATAAACATTATTTTATTATATAATAAAATTAGATGAAGACTATTAAATTTTAAGGATCTAACTATAAATAAATCAAGCTAAATTTTCAAAAAAATAGTTTTTATTTATTTAGCCACGACAAAAAGGGCCTTGCACCCTTGAATTAA
>CALUXR010000030.1 GCA_944324795.1 uncultured Acholeplasmatales bacterium | reverse complement strand
AGTGAGACTTATATACGTAGTATATAAAATCTCACGAAAGTAGAAAAATTATATAGAATAGTGTCGAAAACCCGTTTTGATTATTTTATTTGGTTTATTTGTGGAATTATAATCTTATTACTTGCTATATTTTATTATCAAGATTTAAAAAAGAATAAAGAAAATAATAATCTTTAAACTAAGGCTAAAACCTTAGTTTTTTCTTTAAATAATTAAAAAATATGATATAATATTTTTTAGTAATAATAAAACTTGGGTAATATAACCTATTAATTTAAAAGAGAGGAGCATTAATAAATATTGGTATTAATAACTCCATATTTATTATACGTGATAATATGTTAGATCTTTTACATGTTAATAAAACATTAAATGGTAAGTTAATTATAGATGATTGTAGTTTTACGGTTAAACCTAATACCGTTTTTGGAATTGTTGGAATTAATGGTGTTGGTAAAACAACTTTAATGCGTTTATGTAGCGGAATTTTAAAAGCTGATTCAGGAACGATATTACTAGGAACAGAAACAATATATGGTAATATTTATGCTAAAAAAGATATTGTTTTTATTTCAGATAGTCCTTTTTTTGAACCAGGTTCAACTATTAAATCAATTTTAAATTTTTATGAATCTTTTTATAAAGTTGATGTTAATTATTTTAATTATTTAATTGATTTATTTGAATTAAAAAATAATGATATTTTATTTCATTTATCTAAAGGTAAATTAAAAAGAGCTTTTTTAGCTATAGCTCTAGCAATAAGTCCTAAATTATTATTATTAGATGAAACATTTGATGGACTTGATCCTGCCTGTAAAAAAATATTTAAAGATGAATTACGTCATTTATTATTAAAAAAACCTATAACAGTTATTTTAACAAGCCATAGTTTAAGAGAATTATCAGATATAAGTGATGAAATAGGTTATTTACAAGATGGTAAACTTATTACACTAAATAATAAAGCTATAGAAAATGATCCAATATATCGAATTTATGTTTTAAAGGATAAAGATGTTACCTATGATCTATCTAATTTATATGTTTTGAAAAAAGAAGAAACTAATGATTTTATGCGTATCGATTGTTATTCAAAAATAGAAGATATTAAATATGCTTTTCATAATAATAAAGATTTAGAAATAATAACAGTTCCTTTTGAAGATTGGGTAGTTTATCAAATGGAGGTATTACGATGAATCTAAATTATTTAAAATATACATTTAGTAGATATAAATATTTATATATTTTATTATTTATTTTATATACGGCTGTATTCACAATATTAAGTTTATTTATTACAAATGATAGTAAACCTATTTTATTAGATATTATTTATATTCCAACGATTATTTATATGATTGTTGCCTATGTATTACCTATTTGGGATTTTAAACCATATTATTTGAAAAATCTTGCAAATATCTATTTTTCTTTACCAGATAATAGAAAAAATATTTATAGAACGACTACATATCTACATTTATTTTTAAATGTAATAGTTTATACAGTTTCTATATCAATTGGCTTTTTAACCTTATTTTTAAAAGGTGTAGATTTAGGTTATGGTTATTTATTCTTATATTTATTTTATGCAGATTTAATTTTTATTTCAGTATATTTTTTTCAAAGTTTTATTGCAAGTCGTTGTTATACATTTAAAGATGCGATCACAATTTCTCTTGCGTATATGGCTTTACCAGCATTTTTGATGGTTGTTGTTTATTTTGGCCTACAAACTGAAACTAATGTTGTTGATTGGACTAGAATTAGTTTTATTGGTTCAATCGATCATGTAACTAAATATTTTACTCAATATGCGATGAGCCAATTTGGTCAAGATTTTGATAATACTATATCGATAATTGTAGCATTAATAATTACGATATTTTTACAATGTCTAACCTTAGCAAAAGTCAAAAGATTGAAACCAGAATTAGTAGGTGAAAAAACCGACAGTATCTTTGCTTATAAATTAATTGGGCCAATTTATTTATTCTTACTTGTCTTATTAGCAAATTATAAAATAGGTTTTTTAGCTTTAGTTATCCATATTGTCTTAATATTAGCGTATATTGTATATGTCTTATTTTCAAAAAGAAAATTACAAATCAATTATTATAAAATAATTATGTATGTATTGTTTATAATAATAGCTAATCTTATAGCTTATCTAGTGTGAGGTTTATATGAAAGCAGTAATATTAATCCATGGTTTTTTAACTAATTATTTAGATTTTGCCCCTATAATACCTTATCTAGAAAAAGAATATGATTATGTATCTAAATATATAGTTCCAGGTCATGATATACCTCCTAATTATAAATTATTTAAAGTTAAAGATACTTTTGATACATTGCTTAAGACATATGATGAACTTAAAAAGGATTATAAAGATATTGATGTTATAGGATTTTCAATGGGTGGGGCTCTTGCTAGTTATTTACAAAGTGTAAGAGAGGTAAGTAAATTAGTTTTATTATCTCCAGCTAATAAATATTTAAATTTTTCTTTATTACATAATCGTTTGCAATTCCGTCATTTATTAAATAGAATTAGTGATAAACAAGAAAAAGAGCTTAATAAAGAAATCTTTAATAATAATGATAAAGTGGCTATGAAGATGATGTTAAAAGAATTATTACCAAATTATAATATTCATAATTTAAAAACATTTATGGATATAGTTAAAATATGTAATAAGGAATTATTAGCTATAACCTGTCCAACTTTAATAATATGGGGTAAGCTTGACCAATTAGTTCCCTATAATTCTGTTAAATATTTATATGATATTTCACTTAATAAGAAAGAATTAGTCATATATGATGATATTTCTCATTTAATGTTACTTAGTGAAAACAATCAAAAAATAATTGATAAAATAATGTGTTTTTTAAAGGATGATATAAATGAATAAATTAAGTAGAGAAGAAAGAATTAATATAATTTTAATATTATATGAAATATATATAAAAGAATGTGTGCCTAATGATGTTTTAATTTTAAAAGAAGATATTGATGAGAAATCTAAAGAAATAATATTAGATATTTATAATAAAAAAACAGAAATAGATGATATTATTAAAACCAATTTAATAAAATATACTATTAATAGATTAAATATAGTTGATTTAGCTATAATTGAATTAGCTGTATATGAATTAAAATATTTAAATATAGCTAAAGCTATAACTATTAATGAAGCTTTAGAAATTACTAAAATATATAGTGAAACAGATGATTTTAAAGCTGTTAAATTTAATAATAAACTTTTAGATAATATTGCAAAATATCTTGAGGATAATTTATGCAACAACAATATTTGACAGTTACAGCCTTAAATAATTATATTAAATATCGTTTTGACAATGATGTATTCTTACAAACTGTTTATCTAGAAGGAGAAATATCTAATTTTAAAGCCCATTCATCAGGTCATCTTTATTTTGCTTTAAAAGATGATTATACACAAATAAGTTGTGTTATGTTTCAAACAGCCGCTAAAACGATCAATTTTAGGCCAAAAAATGGTAGTAAAGTTCGTATTAGAGGCAAAGTTTCAACATATCCTGTTAGTGGAACTTATCAAATATATGTTTCTAAAATGGAAGATGCAGGTCTTGGTGATTTATTTATCGCTTTTGAAAAATTAAAACAAGAATTAAATAAACTTGGTTATTTTAAAGAAGAATATAAAAAGCCTCTACCTAAATTTCCAAAAGTTATTGGAGTTATAACTTCACCAACTGGGGCAGTAATTAGAGATATCATTAAAACAATTAATAGAAGATATCATAATTTAAAAATCATTGTTTATCCGACAAAAGTCCAAGGTGAAGGGGCTAAAGAAAGTATAGCTTATAATATAAATAAAGCTAATATTGATAATTTATGTGATGTTTTAATTCTTGCTAGAGGTGGAGGTAGTTTAGAAGATTTATGGCCATTTAATGAAAGAATGGTTGCAGATGCTATCTTTAACAGTAAAATTCCGCTTGTTAGTGCAGTAGGACATGAAACTGATTTTACAATTAGTGATTATGTAGCTGATATTAGAGCCGCAACTCCTACCTTAGCAGGAGTTGTTGTAACACCTGATATTATAAGTTTAAAATCAGATTTAATTAATAAATTTAAAGTTTTAAATAATACTTATAATTCTAAAATTACCATTTTAAATATGAAAATTATGGAATTAGAATCTAAATTAAAGCTTAAAGAACCTAATTTAATTTTAAGAAAAGAAAGGAATAATTTAGATAGTTTATTTAAGAGATTAGAATTATTATATAAATTAAGATTTACTGAAAAAACTAATTTATTAAGAAATATTGATTTAAATTTTAAAAAAATTAATTTAGTTGATAATATTAAAAATGAAAAACATAAATTATTTAACTTATATAAAGAATTAAATAATAAATTTAAACTTAATTTTAATAATAAATATCAACAATATATATTATTAAATACGAAATTAGAAAGTTTAAATCCGACTAAAGTAATGAAAAAAGGTTTTTCATTAGCTAGTATTGATAATAAATATATTAGAAGCATTAAAGAAGTTCAAACAAATGATATTATTGAAACTAAAGTTATAGATGGAACGATTAAAAGTAAGGTATTGGAGGTAAAAAAAGATGCCTAGTTTTGAAGAAAATATTAATAATATTGAAAAAATAATAGCTAAATTAGAAGATAATAAAATAAGTTTAGAAGATTTAGTTAAATATTATACAGAAGGATTAGGACTTGTTAAAGAAAGTTATCAAATCTTAAATGAAAAGAATGATTTAGTAGTTAAGAAAATGACTGAACTTGGTTTAGAGGATTTTAAAGAGGATAATAATAAACAAGAATTTGAAGAAAATTTATAATTAGGGGGTGGCAAATGTGTTTGATATTTCTAAGATTTCCGATCCTGAATTTCTTAAAAATTTAAATTATAAAGAAAAAAAAGAACTAGCTAAAGAAATTAGAACATTTTTAATTGAACACATTGCTACAACAGGTGGTCATTTAGCTAGCAATTTAGGAATTGTAGAACTAGTTATTGCTTTATATAGTGTTTTTGATTATAAAAATGATAAATTTATCTATGATGTAGGACATCAAAGTTATGTACATAAAATATTGACCGGAAGGGCTAAATATTTTGATGAATTACGAAAATATAATGGTCTTAGTGGTTATATTTCTTATAAAGAATCACCATATGATATATGGGAAAGTGGACATAGTTCAACTTCAATTTCTGCTTTAGCTGGTTTATTATTAGCAGAAGGTAAGAATAGTAAGCATAAAATAATTGCGATTATTGGAGATGCTTCAATAACAAATGGTGTTAGTTTTGAAGCTTTAAATTATTTAGGTACTTTAAAAGGATATAGTCCAATTATTATTTTAAATGATAACAAAATGGGAATTTCTAAAAGTGTAGGTTCTCTAAATTTAGTTTTTGATAAATTAAGAAGTAAAAAATTTATTATATCTTTAAAAAAATTTACAAATGCTATTTTACCACGTTTTATAACTAATGGTTTTCATCATTTAAAAAGAGCCATTAAAGGTTATATTCAACAAGATAATATCTTTGAAGACTTAGGATTTGATTATTATGGTCCGGTAGATGGTAATGATATTAGAGCAATCACTAAAGCTTTAGAAAGAATTAAAGATTTAGAAGGGCCAATCATTTTACATGTTTTAACAAAAAAAGGGTTAGGTTATGATTTAGCTGCCCAAGATGATATCGGAACATTTCATGGTGTTCCTCCATTTGATATTAAAACGGGTAAACCATTAAAAGAGAAAAAGCCACTAATTCATTCATTCTCTGAAGTTGTTTGTGAATGTTTATGTTTATTAAGAGAAAAAGAAGAGTTTTATGTCATTACTCCGGCTACTAAAGTTGGGGCAGCCTTAGAAAAATTTTATAAATTATATCCAGATAATTTAATTGATGTAGGAATAGCAGAAGAACATGCCGCCGTTATGGCTAGCGGTTTAGTTAAAGGTGGTAAAAAAGCTATTGTTTTAATGTATTCGACATTTTCACAAAGGGCTTATGATTTCTTTTTAAATGATATTGCTCGCCCAAATATTCCTGTTATTATCGGAATTGATCGCGCTGGTGTTGTTGGTCACGATGGTCCTACCCATCAAGGAATTTATGATATTGCGATGTTTAGTAGTATGCCAAATATTGTAGTTACAGCCCCAAGAAATAGTAATGAGGTTATGGGTTTATTTAAATTAGCTTTAAATATTAACAAACCAATTGTTATCCGTTATCCTAGAACCGATACAATTTGTGATTTTTCTAAACTTCAAATTAATGAAATTAAATTAGAGTGGGAAATTATAAAAGAAGGACATCTAGGAATAGTTATAGCTTATGGTCCGATATTAGATGAACTTTTAAAATTGATTGTTTTAAATGATTTAGATGTTTATCTTATTAATGCAAGAATAATTAAGCCACTTGATTTTAAGATGCTTGATTATTTAAAATCTTTAAATTTAAAATTTTTAGTTATTGAAGAAGTTATATCTAGTGGTTCTTTATATTCTAAGCTATTAGAATATGGAATATATAATATTAATAAAATTAATTTTGATGTTGATGATATAATTCCTCAAGGAGATATAAAAGAAGTTTTAAATTTATATGGATTTAGTAAAGAAAATATAATAAAGGAAATTAAAAAGCTTTATGAGAATTGATAAATATTTAGTTTTAAATAATTATTTTAAAACAAGAAATAAAGCTCAAATTGCTATTTTAGCTAAATCAGTTAAAGTTAATGGCAAAATAATCGATAAGACTTCATATGATATTGATGGTAATGTTGATATAGAAATTAAAATGATCGATGAATTAAAATATGTCTCAAGAGGTGGACTTAAACTTGAAGGGGCCATTAAAGCCTTTAATTTAGATTTTAATAATAAAGTTATTTTAGATATAGGTTCATCAACTGGTGGTTTTACTGATTGTGCTATTAAACATGGAGCAAGACGCGTATATGCTGTTGATGTTGGAAGTAATCAATTAGATGAGTCTTTAAGAAATGATAAAAGAGTAGAAGTATATGAAAATACAAATATATTAAATTTAATAAAATTTAAGGAAGATATAGATATTGTTTTACTTGATTGTTCATTTGTTAGTGTTATAAATTTAATTGAAGCTCTTGATTTTTATTTAAATAATAATAATTATTTAATATTATTAATTAAACCACAATTTGAAGTAGGTCATATTAAATTAAAAAATGGTATTGTTAAAGATAAAAAGAAACATTTAGAAGTATTAAATAAGATATCTAAAAATTTAAATGATTTTGGTCTATATATAAATGAAATAATTAAATCACCTATAAAAGGTGGTGATGGTAATATTGAATTTTTAGCTAAAGTTAGCAAAATTAAGCTTAAAAATATTGATTTTATGTCTATTATATAGTGAGGTATAGGAAAATGTTAGAAAGACTTATTATTAATAATATCGCAATCATAAAAGATATAGATATTAGCTTTAAAGAAGGAATGAATGTTATATCTGGTGATACAGGAGCTGGTAAAAGTTTAGTTATCGATTCTCTACTTTTATTAAGTGGTAATAGAGCAATATCTTCACTTATAAGACATAATGAAAAGAAAGCTTATGTAAAAGCAATATTTAAAAATATATCTAAAGAGGGTATTAAATATTTAAATTCATTAAATATTTTTAATACTGATAAAATAGAAATTATAAGAGAATTATCTTTACAAAGAAATTTAATTAAAGTTAATGATGTAGCTATTAATTTAGTTGAATTAAAAGAATTAGCTAAATTGTTATTTAGTGTTCATGAACAACAAGATACATTTAGATTATTTAATGAAGAAAATTATTTTACTTTTATTGATAATGATGATGTTATATTAGAAGCTAAAAATAATTATTTATTTGCTTATAATGATTATAAAGAAGTACTTAATAAATATAATGATTTAGAAAATAATAAGAAAGCTAATGCTGATAAATTAGATTTTTTACTTTATGAAAAAAAAGAATTAGAGGAATTAAATTTAATAAAAGATGAAGACCTTAAATTAGAAAAAGAAATAGCTATTTTAAAAAATTATGATTTATTATTTAATTCGCTTCGTAATACTTATAATTTACTTGAAGATAAAGGAACTTGTGATAATTTATATGAAGGTTTAAATAATATGGCTAAAATTAGTGATATTGATAATAAATATAAAAATATATATAATATATTAAATGATAGTTATTACAATTTAGCTGATTTAAAAAGTACATTATATAATGAAATAATGAATTTTAATTATGATAAAGATGAATTAAATAATTTACAACAAAGATTATATGATATTGAAAAAATAAAAGAAAAATATCATAAATCTGTAAATGAAATAATAGATTATTATAATAATATAACTTATGAAATAGAAAAAATTTGTAATTATGATGAATTATTAAATAAGATTAAAATTGAATTAAATAAAGCTAGAGAAAAATTAAATAAAATAGGTCTTAAATTACATGATTTAAGAAAGAGAAAAGCGTTATCTTTACAAAGTGAAGTTATTTTAAATGCTAGTCAATTAGAATTAAATAATGTTAGTTTTAAGATTGATTTTAAAGAAATAATCCCTAATGTTTATTATGAAAATGGTCTAGATAAAATTGAATTTTTAGTCTCATTTAATAAAGGTGAACCATTAAAGGAATTAACTAAAGTTGCTAGTGGTGGCGAAATGTCAAGACTAATGTTAGCCTTTAAAGCAATTGAAGCAAAAACAAAAAATTACAGTTTAATGGTGTTTGATGAAATAGATACTGGTGTATCTGGAGAAGCAGCAAAAAAGATTGCAAATAAAATTAAAGAAATATCAAAAAATACCCAAGTTATTTGTATTACTCATATCGCGATCGTTGCTGCTAGTAGTGATCATGAATATTTGATTTATAAAGAAGAAAAAAATGAAGAAACTTATGCTTATATTAAAGAATTAAGTATGGATGAGCGCGTTAAAGTTATTGCGAAAATGATTGCTGGAAATAGTATTACTAGTGGGGCAATTTTAAGTGCTAAAGAATTACTTGGATTAAATTAGGAGGAAAGAAAAATGTATTGTAAAAATTGTGGTAAAGAAATAGATGATAATTCAACATTTTGCCCTTATTGTGGTCAACAAATAAACGAAAATACGGATTATTATTATACAGGTAATAATAACAATAATAATATTAAAAAAGAAAGTCAAGTTATTGGTATTTTAGCTATAATTTTTAGTGCTCTTGGTGGTTGGCTTGGAATAATTTTTGCTATTATTGGTCTTGCTACATATAAAGAAAAAAGTAATAGAAATCTTTGCAAAATTGCATTAGGAATTTGTGCAGCTTGGGTTATACTTCTAATAATAACAATCTTTTGTGCATTAATTTAAATTTATGAAGGGATGTTGATTTATGTACTGTCAAAATGTGGTAATAAGATTAGTGATGAGGCTGATTTTTGTCCAAATTGTGGAAAAATGATTGAAAAAATCTTGATAATAGTTTCCCGACTAAAAGACAAAAAGTTATTAAAGAAGATGCTACATTAGGTATTGTAGCGCTTTGTTCTGCCGTGTGTTTTAATGTTTTAGTAGGTATTATATTAGCAATATTTGGTTTAATTTATTATAATGGGCAAATAAATAGAAGAAATTGTAAAATAGCAATTGGTGTTTCTATAGCTTATATAATTATTAGTCTATTTATATTTTTAATCGTAAGAGCATAATAAAAAAAGAGGCTAAGCCTCTAAAATAAATTTCTTTATAGCATATGCAACTCCGCTAGATTCATTATCTAAAGTAATGAATTTAGCGGCTTTTTTTACATAATCATAAGCATTACCCATTGCTACACCAATTCCTGATTTAATGATCATATTAAAATCATTACCAGCATCACCAATAGCCATAGTATCTTTCATATCAACATTTAAATAATTTGCTAGTCTAGTTAAAGCTAAACCTTTATCTGTTGTTTTATTTAAAAATTCTAAAAATATATCAGAACTTCTAAGCATTGAATAATCAATTAATAAAGATGGATCGATATGATTTTCAATATAATCAAGACGTTCTTTATTATCGACAATCATTACTTTTAGATATTTATTATCAACTAAAGTTTTAAAATCAGGGTAGGTACAAGTCAATTTATTGATCTTCATTTCAACATCAGTATAAGGGTTAGGACGAGATGCAATAAGGTTTTCATCCCATGTAAATGCATGGCAATTACTATCAAAAATTTGGCTTTGTTGATAGATTTTTTCTAAATCTTTGCCGACTAAATTACAAAGAAATATTTCTTTGTTTAAACCAACATTTAAAATTTTAGCTCCATTATAACAAATTACATAATCATCTTGAGATGTTAAATTTAATTGTTCAAGTACAGGTTTAACACCTATAAATGGTCTGCCTGATGCAATAACTATTTTACATCCTTTTTCTTTAGCTTTTTTAATAGCTATTATATTTTCATTACTGATATTTTTAGACTTATCAAATAAAGTGCCATCTAAATCTATAGTACAAATTTTAATCATAATATTACTCCAATAAAAAATATTCGCATAGCGAATATTAAACTTGTAAGAAGCTTAAAATAATAAAATAAATTACTAATGCTAAAGTAGCAAGAATAAATGAAATAGATAAGAAAGCAATTAAAATTTTACCCCAAGGTTTAGTTGCTGGATTGACAAAATCTTTTTTCTTATTATCTTTTTTATTCTTTTTATTGTTATTAGCCATTATCTTCACCTCATAACTTAATTATGTTATAATAAACATGTGTATTATAACTTAAATTGATGTAAAAAGAAAGTGGTTTTTATGGAAAAAAACAAGGTTCATATTATTTTTCATATTGATTTTAATGCCTTTTTTTGTTCTGTTGCGGAAATTTATAATCCGGCATTACGCAATACAGCCTTCGCAATTGGTAGAGAAAACTCTAATTTAGGAGTTATTTCAACTGCGAGCTATGAAGCTAGAAAATATGGTATAACTAGTGGAATGCCTTTAGCTCTTGCTTATAAAAAATTAAGAACATTAAATGTTATAAGTTTACCTTATAGCTATTATTTAGATTATCATAATAAATTTATAAATTTATTAAAAGAATATACTAATTTAATAGAAGTAGGTTCAATTGATGAAGCTTATATCGATGTCACAAAATTAAGTGAAACTAGACACCCTTTAGTAATTGCTAAAGAGATTCAAACTAGACTATTAAAAGAATATCATTTACCTTGTTCAATAGGGATTGCGACTACTCTATATTTAGCTAAAATGGCTTCAGATTTAGAAAAACCGCTAGGTCTAACTGTTATGCGAAACAAAGATGTTAAAAATAAATTATATCCATTATCTGTTAAAGATATTTTTGGGATTGGTAAGAAAACTTATCCAAAATTAATCGATAAAGGAATTAAGACAATCGGTGATTTTTTAAATGAAGATAATAAAAAAATAGTTTTAGAAATAATTTCAGAAGATTATTATAATGAAATAAAAGAAAATTTTAAAGGACATTCAAGAAATACCATTTTACCTCTACATAAAGAAGATAATTTATCAATATCTACAATGACTACCTATGATAGAAGATTATATGGTGAAGATGAAATATTATTTGAATTAAATATTTTAACTAAAGAAGTTTTTAAAAGATTAAAGAAAGATAAATATTTAACAAAAACTATTAATATAACGATTCGTAATAGTGAATTTAAGACAATTACACGATCAAAAAGTTTAGATTTTTATACTAATGATTTTGTAATAATTTTTGATATAGTTACTGAATTATTAGAAGAAAACTATCATAACGAAGAAATAAGATTATTAGGAGTTGGTTTTAGTAATTTAATAAAAGAAGAATTAGCTAATAAAGAAGAATATAATTTATTTAATGCTTTAACTAAAGACGATAAAGTAGAAGTAATAAATGATTTAATTGATAAATTAGGTAAAAAATATGGTCCTAAAGTTATTCATTTCGCTAAGAATAAAACTTTATTTGATTAAATAATTATATATCTCTAAGACTAAATAATAAGGTGTTGAAGCTCCACTTGTAATAGCAATATCATTATATTTAGTTAAATCATATTTTTTTAATTCATTTAAATCATTGATATATATTGCATCATTTTTTAATTTACCAATTTCATATAATCTTTTTGAATTACTAGAAAATTTATCACCAACAACTATAAGTAGATCAAAATTAGCATTTATGACAGCTTCTTGCCTTTTAGTTGTAGCATCACAGATTTTATTATCTATAATTATATTTATATATTTTTCTTTTAAAGCATGAAAAATGTCAGCTAAATCAATTGTAGAAAGAGTGGTTTGACAAGTACTATAAATTAAATTATTAGAGATATTTAGTTTTTCTATATCATTAATATCACTAATAAAATGAATTTTAGGACTAATAGCTAAAACACCCATACTTTCAGCGTGATTTTTTTTACCGACATATATAATATCATAATTTAGTTTTAAATATGATTTAATTCTATTATGGATTATTTTAACAAAAGGACAAGTGGCATCTATTACATTTAGTCCTTTATTTTTAGCATATTCGATTATTTTATCATCAGTACCATGAGCTTGAAAAATCAATGTCCCTTTATCTATTTTTTTAATTTCTTCTAATTTATTATTTTCATCTATTATAATAACTCCCATATCTTTATATTTATTCATAATTATATCATTATGAATCAATTTACCAATTAAATAGATAGGTGAGTTATTTTTTTTATTATTTAAACTCTCATCTAATAAACTTAAAGCTCTTTTTACACCTGTACAATAACTTTGTGGTTCTAACAATTTAACTTTCATCTTTTTATACCTACCTTTTCAATAATTTTAACATAGTTTTGTTAGCTTGTCTAATGATGTTTTACTTGCATAAAAAGCTAAAATAAGCTAAAATAAAAATTGGTGTTATTATGCAAAAATACATAGAAAAAAAATATTTATTAAATAATTTAAAAGAAGAAAATATTACATCTTTATTACCTGTTCAAACTAAAATGTTTGAAGAATTTAATAAGTCTAAAGATATTATTTTAAAAGCTAAAACTGGTAGTGGTAAAACTTATGCTTATTTATTACCAATTTTAAATCAATTAGAAATAACTAATAAACTTGGTTTACTTATAGTTGTTCCAACTAATGAATTAGCTTATCAAATTTATTTAGTTATTAAAAATTTAATTAAAAATACCAATTATGATTTAAAATTATATGATTCTAATACATCTAGTCCTGATGAAGCAACAAAACTTTTAAAAAAACAACCAAATATTGTTGTAGGTACTATTGGTAAAATATTTGATTTAGCTTTTAGACAAAATGCATTAAAGATTCATAATTTAGAATATTTTGTTTTAGATGAAGCTGATATGGCTCTTGATAATAACTTTAAAACTGAATTAGATGAAATATTAATAAGTGTTAAAGAAAGTAAAAAAATCTTTGTATCAGCAACTATTAAAAAAGATTTAGAAATTTTAATTAAAAAATATTGTAATATTGTTAAATTTATCGATTTTAATGATTTGTTAGAAAATAAAATAGAACATATTTGGTTGCCTGTTAGGCATCATCATCGCTTAGATGTTTTAAATAATTTACTTAAAATTATAAACCCTTATTTATGCTTAATCTTTATTAGTAAAAAAGAAGATATTCCACTTGTTTATAATGATTTAGCTAGCAATGGTTATAATGTTGTAATGTTAAGTAGTAATTTAGATATAAGAGAACGTAAAAGAATTTTAAGAGAAATAAATGATTTAAGATATCAATATGTTATAACTAGCGATATCTTAGCTAGAGGTATGGATTTTAAAGGTGTTAGTCATGTTATATCATATGACTTACCATATGATTTTGAATTTTATATTCATCGTTCTGGTAGGACAGCAAGGGTCAACACAAGTGGTATAAGTTATGCATTATATGATAGGCTTGATGATAATTATTTAGATATGTTAGCTAAAAAAGGTGTTAAGCCTACATATTATGATATAGTTGGCAATGAATTAGTCCCATATAAAGGTCGTAATGTAAGACAAAATAGAAAAAGAGCTGAAACTAATTATGAAGCTATAGCTAATAAAATGATTCCTAAAAGTAAAAAAATTAAACCAGGACATAATAAAAAAAGACAAGCTTTAGTTAAAGAATTAGCAGAAAAATTAAAAAATAATGATAAAAAAAGAGGAAGAAGAAAATGAAAAAATATGTAATTATTACTGATTCAACAACAGATTTACCACAAGATTATGTTGAAAAACATGAAATTGAAGTAATTCCTATGAAATTTAGCATTGATGGAAACGAATATAGCAATTATTTAGATGGTAGAGAAATGGACTCTAAAACATTTTATGATTTAGAAAGAAATGGTAAAATAGCTAAAACTGCTCAACTTACGATAGTTGATATTGAAAATGTTTATCGTAAGTATTTAGATTTAGGTTATGATATTTTAGCGATTGGTTTTTCATCTGGCTTATCTGGTACTTTTAATTCAATGCGCTTAGCTAAAGAGGAATTAGAAGAGGAATATAAAGATAATAAAATAATGATTATCGATTCTCTTTGTGCATGTTTAGGAGAAGGATTATTTGTATATTATGCAGTTCAAAATAAATTAAAAGGCTTAGATTTAGAAGCTAATTATAATAATTTATTAGAATTAAGACCACACTTATGTCATTGGTTTACAGTATTAAATCTAGATACTTTAAGAAGAGGTGGTAGAGTTTCAAATGTAACAGCTTTTGTTGCTGATACATTAAATATTAAACCAGTTTTACATGTCGATGATGCAGGTCATTTAATCGCAATGAAAAAAGTGGTTGGTCGTAAAAGAAGTTTATTAGCTTTAGTTGATAAGCTTAATGAAACTATTTATAAAGATGAACCACAAATGATTATGATCGGTCATGGTGATTGTTTAGAAGATGCTTTATTTGTAGCTGAAGAAGTTAAAAAGAGAGTGCCTGTTAAAGATATATTAATTAACTGCATTGGCCCTGTTATTGGAGCTCATTCTGGTCCTGGTACTTTAGCATTATTTTTTGTTGGTACTAAACGTTAAAAATTGAGAGGCTTTTATATGTTTTGTCCAAATTGTGGCGAAAAGATTGATAATAATGCTACATATTGTCCGGTATGTGGTCATAATTTAAGTAATATAAGGGGAATATCAGGACGTAAAACTAAAAAAAGTAAAGCTAAAACGCTAAAATGTCCGGAATGTGGGAAAATAATTGATTCTAATTTTACAGTTTGTCCATATTGTAATCATAATTTTACTGAGGCAACAATAAAAAAAGAATTAGAATTTGAACAAAAGAGAAAAGAAGAAGATAATAATTTTACTTATGCAATTATTACTTTAATTTTTTCATTTATTATTCCGATTGTAGGTCTTATTTTAGCTTTTATGTTTGTTAATAAAGATAAAAGTGGTAGATATAGAACAATTTATATTTTATCTTTAGTTTTTAGTTCATTAATAATTATTTTCTATTTATTTTTAATAATTTTATCTTTTAGATAATTAAAATGGAGATTTTCTCCATTTTTTTGTTAAAAAAAAGAGGAACTTAATCCTCTTTGATACTATTCTAATGATTCCCCACTATGTAGATGTTGAGCTTCAATTACCTTTTTAGTTGCAGAAGAAGGAATTCTTACATTTCTTTCTATAACAGTATTTTCAGGTAATATAATACGTTTACCAATAACATTGATACCTGTATTTAATACTTTTGGTTTAGCTTTATTAGGTGTGTAGTCATCACCAGTACCAATCACACAATTATCGCCAATTTTAGCTTCTTTATCGATTATTGCATTTTCAATATGAACGTTTTTACCGATGATAACATCATTTAAGATAACTGAATTTTTGATTACAGAACCTTCACCAACATGAACACCAGGAGATAATACACTATGATCAATCTTACCATAAATTTGGGCACCATTTGAGATAAGTGAATCTTTAACAGAAGCCTTATCACCAATTTTTACAGGAGGTAAATCTTCTGAACGAGTATAAATCTTCCATTTTGTATCATATAAATCTAAATTACAATGATCATCACATAATTCTAAATTAGTTTCTAGATATGAATCGTATGTTCCTACATCTTTCCAATAATCATAATATTCATAAGCATAAACTTTAGAGTTTTCAATCATATTAGGAATGATATGATTACCAAAATCTAAATCTACGATATCAGGATATGATTCTAATTGTTTAATTAAAGCTTCAGTACTAAATACATAAATACCCATTGATGCTTTATTAGATTTTGGTTGTTTTGGTTTTTCTTGGAATTTTACAACTTGTAAGTCATCATTAGTTTCTAAAATTCCAAAACGACTAGCCTCTTCTATAGGTACAATTTTCGCAGCTATTGTAACATCAGCACCTGTCATTTGATGTTGTAAGATCATCTTACGATAATCCATTTTATAGATGTGATCACCAGATAAAATTAATACATATTTAGATGCATAACGTTTAACGAATTCAATATTTTTTCTAACCGCATCTGCTGTACCTTCATACCATGAGTTGTTTGGTTGAAGAAGTGTGACGAAAGAGCCACGGTGATTTAAATCCCAAGGTTCACCAATACCTATGTGTTCATTTAGTGAAAGTGGTAGATATTGTGTTAAAATACCGATTTGGGAAATGTCAGAATTTGTGCAGTTTGATAGCGCAAAGTCAATAATTCTGAATTTGCCTGCAAAAGGAACTGCTGGTTTAGATCTTTTTTCTGATAAAATATCAAGTCTAGAACCTCTACCTCCTGCAAGGATTAAAGCTAAAGTTTCCATAAATAACCTCCTACCTTATATTAATTTATTATATAATTCTATATATGATTTAGCTGAAGCATTCCAGCTGAAATCCAAAGCCATAGCTCTATGAATTAGAGCGTGCCATACATCCTTATTTTCATAAGTTTTCATGGCTAAGAACATAACATCTTTAAAATTATGGGCGTTATAATTAGCAAAACTAAATCCAGTACCTTCATTAGTATAGGCATTATATGGTTTAACAGTATCTTTTAAACCACCAGTCTCTCTTACAAGTGGAAGTGTACCATAGCGCATCGCAATCATTTGACCTAAACCACAAGGTTCAAATTTAGATGGCATTAAGAAAATATCTGATGCTGCATAAATCTTTTGAGCAAGCGGATCGCTATAACCAATATATACGATGAAACGACCAGGATATTTAGTAGCTAGATAATTAAAGTAGTCTTCATATTTTTTATCGCCACTACCTAAAATGAAGAAGTTAGCATTACTATAATATAATACATCTTCTAAAATAGGCATAAATAAATCGACACCTTTTTGATCAACTAGTCGAGAAACTAAACCGAATAAAGGAGCATTTTTATCTTTAATATTATATTCATCACATAATTTATCTTTATTATAAGCTTTACCTTCAACAAAAGAATTAATATCATAATTTTTATAAATATTTTTATCAGTAGCAGGATTATATTTATCAACATCTAAGCCATTAATAATTCCATAGAAATCAAATTTACGGAATTCTAAAACATTATTCATTCTATATCCATAATAATCAGTTAAAACTTCATCTTTATAAGTAGGACTTACAGTATTGATAATATCAGATTCCATAATGGCAGCTTTCATAAAGTTTACGCAATTATCATATTCTAAACTATTAGAATATGGCATAAATAATATATTTAATAAGTCTTTAGGGAAGATGCCTTGATATTGAATGTTATGAATTGAATAGATTGTTTTAATTCTTCGATATTCAGGATAATAATTATAATTAGCTTTTAAAATATAAGGAATTAAACCAGTTTGCCAATCATTATTATGAATGATATCAGGATAAAAATTAGTAACTTTAATAGCTTCAAGAACAGCAAAATCAAAAAATGCAAATCGTTCTCCATCGTCACCTTGACCATAAATGGTATCGCGATTGAAATATTTTTCACTATCAATAAAATAATAAGTTACATCGTCACTAACTGCTTCAAATACACCTAAATATTCATTATGATCAGCAATTCTTACATAGGCATAACCTATATATTTAGCTAATTTTTTGTCTTTAATTTTTTTATAATAAGGCATTATAACTCTCACATCAATGCCTTCTTTTTTTAGCGCTTTAGGTAAAGCACCTATAACATCAGCTAAGCCACCAGTTTTAATAAATGGTGCGCCTTCACTAGCACATATTAAAACGTTCATAAATTAATTTCCTTTCTCAAATTATCTACTTGATATTATACAATATTAAAAACGCTTTCTCAATATGTAATTGTTTAAGTTTTTTAAAAATTAGTCAAAATCTGACTAAATATTAAAAATAAAGTTTAAACTAAGCAAAAAAATAAAAAGAAAAGATAGTAATTATTGAAATTTTAAATTGATAATGCTATAATCTCGTTTTCGACAGTTTTATAGAAAAAACGTGGCAGTTACCACGTTTTTTTGATTTTATAGTGTTGT
>CALUXR010000029.1 GCA_944324795.1 uncultured Acholeplasmatales bacterium | reverse complement strand
CGAGGGAATCGATACTTTATATCAGTATTGATTCCCTAGTGAATCTTACACCAAATGTCTTAAGTTAATGACATTGCGGCATATCCTCCTCTTTTATGAGCATATCTATTTATTTTAATTCTAACTAAAGAACCAGACACAATTACAGGGACTTCTCTTTTTTGTTCACAAAAATGTTTCATCATTTTAATAATAGGCAAACATTCTTGAACATCATCAAAAAATAACAAATGATTTTTATCAACCGGAAAATCATAATGTAGTTGAATATATTGTAAAACCTTATCTAAATTGTCATTCTTAAAAACATAATCAACAAATTCAGGATCATTCGAACAATCAATTCTTAAATATGCTTTTTTATAATATACCTTAGCAAATAACTGCTCAATTAAATATGTTTTACCAACTTGTCTAGCACCTAAAACTAAAAGGGGTTTTCTATCATTATCATCTTTCCATTCTAGCAATTTTTTTAAATATTTTCTTTCCATATATCACACTTCCATTTCTGATAATCGTATGTTGCACCTTTTTGCAAGTTAATTTTATCATATGTTGCACCTTTTTGCAAGTTTTGTCGTCTCGTATGTTGCACCTTTTTGCAAGTTTTGTTGTCTCATATGTTGCACCTTTTTGCATACAAAAAGGTTAAGCTTTCACTTAACCAATTTCATCATTTTCTATATCGTATTTACGATATGGCAACAAATCATTTGCCCTTTTACGCATTAAAATACATATTATTCCACTTATGACCCCTGTTATAATTGATAAAATCATTATAATTGGTAAATAATATATTATAGCGTATGTACTTGTTATTATATATGCTATTATTATTTGACCTATAACATGAAAAACACTACCTAAAACAGAAGTTGTAATACTTGATAAGAACTTAAGTTTGGAAAATATAAACATAATTATATATGCGCATATGCCGCCACCAAGTGACATAAAGAAAGTAATATTTAAAAATGTTCCTCTAATAAATGAAACTATTAATATACGACATATTGCTATTAACAAAGCATCGTACCAATTATCTTCATATAATAAAAATAAGGTAATTACATTAGCTAATCCTAATTTAACACCGGGGATAGGTAAAGGAATAAAACTTTCTACATAAGATAATATGATAGAAATAGCTAAATAAAAAGCTAATGTAATTATTTTTCTAATTTTCTTTCTATTCATAAATTATACTAATACTAATTTCATTAGGCATACAAATAATTGGTAAATCCCCACTATCAATTATTTTACCACGTTCAACACAAACTTGATCGGGACATCCTGAATGTAAGACATAACATCCATCCTTATCGCAAACTAAAGTCATTTCAGTAACTTTCCCATCAATGGTTATAGTAACTTCATCTAAAATAGTTCCTAAATTAAGACGATATATTTCTTCATTTTCCTTTTTAACAACCATATATTTCATTTCACCTTTTGTAGGATTAATATAAATGAAGGCTGATAAAATTAATGTTCCTATAATAATACCAATAATTATTATTAAATCATACCATCTAAATTTCATAATCTATACCTTCTGAAACATAACTTATTTGACCATTATTGCTAATTATAACTTTCAAATCATGTTCATTTATATATTTTTCCCTAACATCATCGCTCATAACATATAAAGCTGTAGACATTGCATCTAAATAGCCTGAATCTTCGCCTATTACTGTTATACTATTAACATAATTGACAGGTTTTCCGGTTAATGGTGAAATTAAATGATGATAATAGATATTATTTTCAAATCTATTTTGTTCTGCAGGACTTGATGTTACTACTGCATTATTTCTAACATTTAAATTGCAAAGCCCTAAAGTTAATTTATTTCGCCAATAACCATTTTCTCTAATATAAATATTAGAATTTTGTGAATTAATTAAAAAATATAAATCGCCATCTTTAGCGTTTTTTATTTTATCTGCTGACTCGCTTCCATAACTTGAATTAGCATTATCAAGAGCTTCTAATTTAGTGTTTCTACCATCTATATACCAATAACCATCAACAATTTCAATCTTAGGATTAGAATTAGGATAGCCATAAACATACGATAAAACAACTTTATAATTTTCTTGATTTGGCTTTTCACTCATTAATAAATTAGATGATCCAGCATTTAATAAATAATATTTAACATTTTCTTTTAAATATTTATATGCTTCATTAGTGGCATAACCTTTAGCTATACCACCTAAATCTATTAAAGCTGTATTTTCTGTTTCATCATTACAAATAGTAACTAAATTATCATCACCAAAAGTTAAGTAGGTATAATTTGCAATATTAGTAAAGAAACTACATTCAAAATCACTTGGCATACTACCATTATAATTAATATAATCTTTCCATTCATGGTTTAATTCTCCCATAAAAGGATTAAAATAGCCATTTGTTTCATCTTGCATATCTACAGCAAACTTAAGTAGATTATATAATTCATTTGAAACTTTAAGCTCTCTATCTCTATTTAGGATAGCAAGCTCACTTTCATAATTTTGACCAAAAATAGAATCGTAGCCATCGTCTGATATATTATCATATTTATCATAAATGGCCTTTACATTATTATATATATCATTTGCCTTAGCTTCTGATGTTTCATACACTTGAAGTGTTATAACTGTTCCCATACTAGAAAAATAACCACTATAAGCCTCATATTCTCCAATGTCATTATTTTGCTGTTTATCATTATCTAAATCATACATACAACTAGCTAAAAAGAATGTTAAAAGCAACATTAATATAGCATTATATATTTTTTTCAATATATCATCTTCCTCGCTTTCTAGCTTGTCTATTATATCAATAATAAAATTATCATGCAACTTGTATAATTTAAAACGCCTATTATTTAAAATAGACGTTTTATAATTTTAATATTTTTTATCATTGTCTGCAGGATGTTCAGCTAAATAAGCTTTTAATTTAGCAGGAACACCAGCTTTAGCACCTGGCTTACATAATTCTAAATTAGGGGCTTCACCTTTAACAATAGCTGTAGCATAACCATTACAACCAGGATAACCACAAGCACCACAGTTAGCATTTGGTAAAATGGCTGTAATATCTGTTACTCTTGTATCTTCTTTAACATAAAAGACTTTCGCAGCAATAGCTAAACCAAATCCAAATAATGCCCCAAGGCCGGCTAATATTAAAACGGCCCATAAAATTGTTAATGCATCCATTTTATTTACCTTCCTTTTTTACTTCTTCATGAATCTTATTTAAAGCACAACTTATCTCTGTACAATTCTCACATTTAACACTATCTACTAAATCTTTGCATTCTGGCGGAACTGGTGTTTTCTTATTAATAACAAAGGTTACAAAGAATAAAATTATTAAGAAAATAATAACTATAATTCCTAAAATTAAAGACCACATTATTGAATCATTCCACTAATTCCCATAAATGCAAGAGCCATAATAAAGGCTGTAATTAAAGCAATAGGAATTCCTTTAAATGCTTTAGGAATATTTGAAGATTCCATTCTAATTCTTATTGTTGAAAATAAGAATATTACTAAAGCAAAACCAAGAGATGTACCAAGAGCATTACCCATAGCTTCAAGGAAGTTATAGCCCATACTACTGTTTTCAGTAGCTACACCAAGTACTGCACAGTTAGTAGTAATTAAAGGTAGATAAACACCAAGAGCACTATATAAGCCTGGGCTATATTTTTTAATAATCATTTCAACAAGTTGAACTAAAGAAGCAATTACTAAAATATAAACTAGTGTGTCCATAAAAGCTATGTTAGCAGGCACTAAGATATAGTTGTAAATTGGCCAACATACTGCCGCTGCAATAACAATAACAAATACAACTGCAGCACCCATACCAATTGCTGATGATGGTTTTTTAGATACACCTAAGAATGGACAAATACCATAGAAACGAGATAATGTTACGTTATTGATTAACATAGCATTAACAATACCTAAGATAAATGCTAAAAACATATTATTTTGCCTCCTTTACTTCTACTTGAGGATTAATATTAGAGCTTACATTAGCTTTATTTTGTTCAGCCATTTTAGCAAGCTTTGCTTTTTTTAATTCTTCAATTCTTGCTTTTTCAGCTCTAACAGCTTTTTCAGCCTTATGATTTTTAATATATTGAATCACAGCTAAAATACAAGCTAAAGTTAAGAATCCTCCTGGAGATTGAACAAGCATTGGAATCGCATATTCAGAAAGTGGAGTCCAAGAAACTAGTGGTAAGAAAGTAAAGATTTTACCAAATGTGAAACCACCAGTTCCTAAGAATTCTCTAATAACTGCCATTAAAAGTAAAGCTAGTGCAAAACCAACTGACATTCCAAGAGCATCTACTAAACTTGATAATGGTCCATTTTTACTTGCATATGCTTCAGCACGACCAAGAATTATACAGTTAACAACGATTAAAGCTATAAATACACCAAGAGTTGAATATAATTCTGGTAAGAATGCTTCACAAAGCATTTTAACAATTGTTACAAATGTAGCAATAATAACTATATAAGCAGGTATTTTAACTTCTGAAGGAATTATATTTCTAAGTAAAGAAATTAAAACATTAGAACCAATTAAAACAAATAGAAATAATATTGCCATACCTATTGCTGATTCAATTGATGTAGTAGTAGCAAGTGTAGGACAACAACCAAGTAAACCAACTAGTACTGGGTTTTCAACTATAATACCCTTTAAAAAGTTCTTCTTTTGATTAACTTTTTCCATTAGTTATTACCTCCTTTTAGAGTTTCATAAGCATTAAATGCTTTAGCTAATAAATCTTTTACAAGTTGAGTACCAAGAGTAGCACCAGCTACTGTTTCTTTATTTGCAACATCACTAGCAGTCATACCTGCAGTAAAGCTTGCAACATAATCAGCAATCTTTTGTGGCCAACTAGCTGTTTGACCATTTTCAATTATATTAATACCTACTAATTTACCTTCATTATCAATACCAATACCTAAAGTTAAATCTCCACGTTTGTGTTCACCACTTACAACGAAGAAATAACCTAAATTGCTTGTTGATTTATCATCAAATGGTCCAGTAGCCCCAACTACACGATAGCCAAAATCTATATCTTCAGATAAGTTTGTTAATATTTCAGATCTACCAGCAACCATACCTGGGAATACAACTTTAGCTGCAGCTTCGTACACAGTTTGATCGTTTTCATTTTTATTTTTCTCTTGCATAGCTATTTTAATAGCTAATTTAATAGTTTCAATTGTGTATGATGCTCCAGAAACTGCATCATATTTAATATTATTAATTTCTTCAGCTGTCATACCAGGTTTAAATACATTTGGATTAGTACTTGTCCAATCATCAACATCAGAATGATTGTTTTCTAAATCAAATATTTTATTAAATGTATTATTTGCATTTAAAATTACTAACATTTTATTATATCCTAAGCTACCATCGCCTGCACCATAAATATTTGTTAAATAAATGATATAAGCATAGCCCAAAAGATTAGTTTTTGTAGTATCTCCATCTTTTATTTCTTCATTTAAAGTAAGACCAGCTAAAACATTTTTAGTATTATAAATTTGGTCTATCGTAAAGTATGGTGATTTTGTTGCATTAAAGGTTTCAAAAACACTAGAAATTAATGGATAAATCTTATTATATTCAGAAGCGACTTCAAATGCTTTAGCAAGTAAGTCTTTAACAAGTTGTGTACCAAGCGTAGCACCAGCTACTGTATCTTTATTAGCTATATCACTAGCTGTCATACCTGCAGTAAAGCTTGCAACATAATCAGCAATCTTTTGTGGCCAATTTACTGTTTGACCATTCTTGATAATATTAATGCCTACTAACTTATTATTAGTATCAACCCCAATACCAAGAGTTAAATCACCACGTTCATGTTTTCCACTTACAACAAAGAAGTAGCCTAACACATTTGCAGAATATCCATCAAATGGGCCTGTAGCACCTACAATACGGTAACCAAAATCTATACCTTCAGGTAAATCTGCTAATGCTTCAGATCTACCAAGAACCAAACCTGGGAATACTATTCTAGCTGAGGCATCGTATAATGTCTGATCATTATCATTCTTTACACGTTCTTGCATAGCAAATTTTATAGCTAATTTAATTGTTTCAATCGTATAAGAAGCATCAGCCACTGCATCATATTGAATCTTATCAATTTGACTAGCTGTCATACCAGGTTTAAATACATCAGGATTTTTACTTGTCCAATCATCAACATCAGAATGATTATTGCCAAGATCTACCACTTTATTAAATGTATTGTCTTCATTTAAAGTCACAAGTATTCTATTATAACCTAGATCACCATCACTAGTACCATAGATATTTGTTAAATAAACTACGTAAGCATAACCCAATAATAAATTAAGGCTATTTCTAACTTCTACTACAAGTTGTACATATTCCGGATTTACTATTTCTTCAATAACTTTAGATTTAGATGTATCATATCCTGCATAAACTTCAGAAATTTTATCATCATATTCTGTTAATTCTGTATTAACTCCTGTTAACGAAGTGGCTAAACTAAATGATTTAGCAAGCAATTCTTTAACAACTTGTGTACCCAGTGTAGCACCAGATACAGTGTCAACTTTAGTTACATCTTCTGCTGTCATCCCCACAGTAAATTTAGCTAAATAATCTTTAACTGTTTGATCTCTACCATTAGTTTGGTTAATTAAAATAGGGCTAATACCTACTAATTTACCCTCCGTATCAATACCAATAGCAAGACTAATTAGACCATATGAATTAGAACCACTTACTATGAAGAAATAACCTAAATCTTTAGAGCTTGCATCTTTGATAGTTGCTGCAACTTCTACATCAGAAGCAAGTAATGATTCTTCTAATATTGATGTATTAATATCAGCATTGGCAAATATAGTCTTAATTTGTTCTTCATACATTACTAAACTAATACCAGACCCAATATAGTATGAACCTAAATATTTATTATTAGCATCAAAGGCAATAACTGTATTAATCATTGTGTCCTCTGCTTCACTAGCAATAAAGTATACATGACCAATTAATACACCATCTTGATAATTGGCTGAGCCATAAACATCATAAATTCTTGTTGTACTTACTGTACCGACTAATACTGATCTACCATAAACTGCATTATCAAAGAATTTCTTAATATATATTTCATCTGTAACAGATTGTGTTGATCTACCATTAAATTCATCCATTGCAATTAAAATAGATAATCTAATGCTTTCAATAGTGAATGAACCATCTGCTACTGCATCATATTTAATATCTGAAATTTGACTTGAAGTCATTCCATCTTTAAATACATCCGGATTTTGTTCTGTCCAACTATCAACATTAGAATGGTTGTTTTCAATATCAAGAACATCTCTAAATGTACCATTTGAATTTAATATTACACACATCACATTATAGCCATATGTATTTTCAACTCTAATTACATAAGCACTGCCAAGAACACTGTTTGTATCATCAACGGCTGCAACACCATCAATAACTTCTTCACGCTTAAAGTCTTTTAATTCTATAAATGTAGCATCTTCACCAAATGCTTCCTTATAATAAGCATTATATGTCTTAACTGGTCTTTGACCTGTTACTTGTTCAAAGGCTGTAGCAATTAAATCAAGAGTTGTATTTGAAGCAAAAGTAGCACCTGAATAAACATTTTCACTAACTGCTTCTTCACCAGTCATACCGCTAGTAAAACTATTCATATAATCTGATAATGAATCAGCACGACCTCCAGTTTGACCATTTTCAATAATAAAGATACCAGCTAAAGTGCTGTCAGCTTTAATTCCTATGTATAATTTGATTGCTCCAAAACTATTTGAACCACTAACACTGACAGTCTTACCAATTTCATTATCATTTTGCTTGATTGTTTGATATTTATCAACACCACCAACACTTGCTTTAAGTTCTTCTATTGTTAAATTATCACCAAACATAATCGTGTTAGCTAATGTTTCATCAAACTTATTATTAACTTCATTAATAACAACATTATCTATCGTTGTATTGTTAGAACTTGTTTTAACTGTTTTATCACTATTTAAAGCAACTTCATATATTTGACCACTTAAATTCACTTCATAATAATAACCTAAAACATTATTATTACCATCTTTTACTTCATACCCAAGTGTAATTTGTTGAGCATAAATGAATGATGTGTCTTCTATCGTGTTACCCATATCTACACTATCACCAAAGATACCTACTAATTTTTCTTGGATTGGAGACATAATACCTGCTTCAGCAAATGCGGCCGCAATTAAATTTTTAATTAAATTAGAACCATAAGTCGCACCACTTACTACTGCTACATTTTGACATTCTTCAGCGCTCATACCGCTTGTAAAATCATTTTGAGCCCAGTTTGTAAGTTCTGTAGCTAATTTAGTTTGACCATTTTCAGTACATTTAATACTTTTTAAATTACCTTCATTATCTAAGGCAACTACTAAAGTAATAGCACCATATTGATTTGTTCCACTAACTTGCATACCATAACCCAAGTTATTACCAGCTTCATCTTTTACTATTACTTTTTCTTTTACATAACTTGATGTAAATCCTTCATTTATAAATTCTGAATTGCTAGCTGACATGCCTTCAAATAATTCCATATAAGCTGCCATCTTTTGTTCTTCTTGATACTCAGCTATTTTAGGAGCTGTAAATAAGTTAACTCCTGCTGTAGCTAGGGCACAAACTAAACAAATTGAAAATAAGACTAATGTAATTTTTAAATATTTTTTCATTTTAGGAGACCTCCTAAAACCATATTTGTTTCAGGCATAGGAGTTCTACCTGCTACTGTGAAACAAACAATTAAACATATACATATTATTACTACAAAAGTAACTGTAAGTTGAATCCAAGAATAAGAATTTTTCTTTCCTTGCATAAAATAATCTAAAGCTGAAGCTATAATATTTGCTAATAATATAGCAAATGCTGTACCTTCAGGAAAAGCACCAATATATCTTATTAAAGCTACCATTAAACCAGCAAATATGCCATAAAATAATCTGCCAAATTTAGTAACAGGGCTTGTTACAGGATCAGTTATCATAAATACTGAACCAAATAATAAACCACCTGCAAGTAATTGATATAATAAGAATTCTCCTACATTAGTACCATTTATACAATAAAGTGTAATACCAACACTTAAAGCAACTAAACCAAAACCTAAAATCATACCTAATGTAGCTCTTACATCGATTGCTCTTCTAATAGCTAAATAAATGAAGGCTACAATTATTAATAATGAACAAACTTCGCCCATAGCTCCTGGTACATTACCAAAGAATAAATCAGCTAAACTATAAGTTTGTAATGCATTAGCAAAATTAGCTAAATTGCCACTAATTTGAGTTAAAGGTGTACCACCAGCAATAACGCCATCTACTACTACATCAGGTCGCATAGCAGATGCCATTACATTTCTAGCTTCATCTAATTGACCACTAAAACAAATCAATACAAAGACAAAACCTAAAGCAGCAGGATTAAAGATATTGCTGCCATAAGGGCCATAAACTAATTTACCAAATAATATACCAACAAGTGCTCCAACTATTACTACATATACAGGAGTTGCGGCAGGAAGTAATAAAGAAAAGATTAAAGCGGAAATTAAAGGACAATAAATATTGTTAATATTAAATTGTTCTACTATCTTCTTAAATCCAACTTTTGTAAATATTTCTTTTCTTGGCATTCCATCAGGCCATTTAATTAAAGCTACTGCTATAAATTCTGTTAAAAGCATTGTAATAATAGAAGCTAAAATAACATATATACCATTCCAACCATTTTGAATCATCGCAAATAAGGTAATAGGAATTAATGCTATAATAACATCTAACATCATTCTTTTAACAGAAACATTTTTTCTTATAAAAGGACTTGTTTCTCTTTTAAATATCATATATTTCACCCTACTTTATAAGTTTTTTTGCTTGACGCATATAATCAGTTAAATTGATTTTTGAAGTACAAGTATAACCACACATACCACATTCAATACAACTTTTAACATTTAATTTCTTCAACGCATCAATATCTTTTGTCTTAACAGCTTTCATTATTAAAACAGGTTGCAATCCACAAGGACAAGAATAAACACATGAAGCACAACGAATACAAGGTTCTTCTTTATAGTTTTTTGCTTGTAAGATGATAGCTGATGTACATGACATACTACATACTGCATCATCCTTTAAAAGACAAGCCCCCATCATCGGACCACCCATAATTAATACTTTGTCAGTTTCATCTACATAACCACCACATATTTCTAATAAATCTTGAAGTGGTGTACCAATACGCATACGAATATTTGAAGGATATTTAATTCCATCCCCTGTTAAAGTAAAATTACGTTCAATAACAGGCATATTAAGTCTAACAGCTCTATAAATACCAAGAGCAGTCGATGCATTAAACACGATAACCCCATGATTTTGTGGTAATTCACCATGAGGAATTTTTTTACCTGTAACCGATTTGATTAGAGCTATTTCCCATCCTTGAGGATAGAAATTTTCAACTCTTTTTACCTCAATTGGTAAATCCATATGTCTTTTTCTTACAGCTGATAATACTTGATATAAATCATCATATTTCTTTTTAAAGCATAAATAAGCCTTTTTAGCTCCTGTAGCTTTTAAAAGATAACCGATACCTTCCATTATCTTATTAGGATATTCAAGCATAACTCTATGGTCAGTTGTTAAATATGGTTCACATTCAACCCCATTAATAATTAAAGTATCAATATTTTTACAACCTTGAAGTTTTACATAGCTTGGGAATGTTGAACCACCTAGACCAATAACAGCATTGTTTTTAACACGTTCAATAATATCATCTCTAGTATAATTATTAACTTCTTCATCACTACGCTCATAAATAGTTTGTTCATATTCATCTAAAAAATCATTTTCAATTTCAATGAACTCAATCATTTTCCCTGTACGGTGCCATTTTTTAACTGTGCCTAATACTGTGCCACTAACAGTAGAATGCATATTTTGTTCAAAAAAACCACCATCTCTTTTTCCAATTACAGTCCCAATTTTTACCTTATCCCCAGGTTTTACATACACTTCTGCACTCTTACATCTTGCATTAGTAATAGATACATAAACCTTTTTAGGATTAGTAAAATGAATAGTAGGCAAAGATGTAGTCATATTTAACACATCACTTATTGCCCTTGTTTTAGCAATCATAAAATCAGTCCTCCTATAATTTGCTTGGCTAATTCGCTTTTTTTAATTCTTTTTTGCATTGCTAAATTAATAATATATTTATAAGCTTCTTCTTCTGACAATTTTTTTTCTTTCATAATTTTTAATTTAGCTTCTCTAACCAAATTAGAAGAATTTAAATCATCTTCAAGGCGTATCACTTTTTTATTTAATAATCTAATTTCTCTATATGCTTTTATAGCATATCTTAAAATATCATTTAAAGCTAAAACGTTATTTTCTTCTAATAAAATAAAATTAGGTTCATTTAAAATATTATATAATAAACCATATTCTAAATTTTTAGAAATATAAATAATTAACATTTCTTTATTAAAAACTAACATTTGTAATAAATTAATCATATTAGCTAAATATTCTTTACTAATTATCAAAATATCAGTTCTTAACTTAGTCAAATTTTGCTTAAATTCTAAAAGAGGAATATCTAAATATTCAACTTGATACTCTTTAAAATTTAATATTTGTTTTAACTTATATTCATTTTTATTAATCAAAACAGCAATCTTTTGCAAAAACTACACCTCTAAAGCTCATATTCAATATATTATAACATTAATATAATAAAAAATTAATGATTTTAAGCTAAAAATTCACAATTATAAAAACGTTTACAAAAATATGGTTTAGGATGAACCTAAACCATACGTTATAAGTTTAATTTTTAGAGTGTAATACAGTTCCATCAGCAACAAGATATGTGGAATTATCATCAATTTTACATAATGTCAAAACTACATCTGTTTCAACTTTTATTTCTCTACTAAGACAATTAATGATAAAATTATAAAACTATTTTTTTAATCATAAGCTTCATTCACCACTATTTCTATTCTATAATTTAAAAAAACTATAATTTAGTAATAATATTATCAATATTTTCTTTATATAAAATATCTAATTGCTTTTTAATTCCTGGTCCTAAACTAACAGGTATATAATTACAAATACCACAACAAACAATTTTATCATGTAGTGGGACGATAGCTGTAACTATTCCAAATGGAATGTTATAAGGTAACATTGAATCAATTTTACTAATTAATCCTTTAACTAAATAATATTTATTATTTTTACTAACAAAAATTGAACCGTTTTTAGTATGTTTATATACAATAAATGTACCAAATATAGCCTTTTTTAAACCTTTTGCAAATTCTTTTTCATCATCATTTAAATCTTCTTTTAAAATGAAATCATTAACAATTTTAAACCTTTGCTTACTCATTTTTTCTAATATATGATAAGAATCTTCTTGATTAATTGTAAAATTACCATCTATATATCCATATTCTAATTTCATATTATAATAATTAGCGCCAAAAATTAATAATTTATGGAAAACATTATAAAACACCTCTGTTTCTTCTTTTGTAGCACGAGAATTATCATTATCATTTAATAAAAAATAAGGTAAATCACATAAAAAACACCGAACTGACAATCTTAACTCGTCACTGCAAGAATCTAATGCATATTCAATTTTTTCCATTCCTTCAACAATCAATTTTAAACCAGCATATACTGCTAAGAGAGATAGGTTTTCTTCTATTGTTTCAAATATTTCTTCATCTTTAATTTTTAAATAATTTTTATTTAAAACATTAAACCCATATTTACCATAACTTAATAAAACATCTTTATCATAAATCGTTTTAAATTCTTTAGCATGAGTATCTAATATTTCTTTAACATAGATTGTATTAGAAATTTGTTTTAATGCATAATTATTTTTATTATCTTTTTCTATATATCGTTTTAAATATGGATGATTTAATAGTTTTTCACTATTTTTATTAGTATATTTAGATATCAGTTGATTAAATTCTTTTTTTGTTAAAGCGCCATAAGCAACAAATAAACCTTTGGCTAAATAAATGATTTCCTTTTCTTTTTCTATTTCTTCTTTATTTTCATAATAATATTTAATTCTATCTTCAATAAGTTCGTTTAAATCATCTAAAATCTCATATTTAAAAGTTACTTCATTCAAGATACTTAAAAAAGTTAAACTAATAAAATATGTTAACTCGTTATCTTCATCACTATTTACTAATCTAGCTAAATAATCAATTTCTTTATCATTTAATATCTCATATATCATATTAGGATTATTTTTATAATAAGAAATGATCATATTAGCCATTACTTTTCTTGTTAATTTATCATAATTTAATTCTTCTAAATTATAAAAAGTTCCTAAACATTCCCAAAAATATTCTTTATTTAATTTTAAAGCTACTTTTAATTCCATTTTTACCTCTCATTATATTTTATTAATATCAATTTAATTATAAATATAATTCATATTTTTAGCAATTAAAAATGGTTGATTTTTTCAACCATTATAATAATATTTCTTTATTTACTTTTATTTTATTAACTAATTTATAAATCATATAAGTACAAATAGCTAATATATATTGAACTAACCATAATATAAATAAATATAAAATTGAATAAGATAGGCCAAACATTTTAAATTGTAAATATTTTTCAATTCCTACATCGATTGGACTTGTTGTTACAAAAGAGAAATTAGCATCATAATTAGTAAAATAATAAACTCCTGCATTAATTAAAGAAATAATTGTAAAATAAATTATTAATGAAAAACCTGCATATATTAAACTATATTTAGTTGGTTTAGCATCTAAATAAATAGGTAACATTAAAGTTATTACAAATAATAAAATATGAATATAAAAGAAATGTAAAACATTATAATTAAAAATATCTGTTATACCTGTTGTCGGATTAACTAATACGATAATTGCTCCCGGACAATTAATTAAAAATAATGTGCTAGATAATTTTCTATTATCAATATAAATAGCAAGTGGTAATATTATTGAACCAAAACTACAAATATATAAAGGTATGGCTCCATATATTCCTCTTGTCTCTTGATAATCATATAACTTTGTATATGAAAATCTAGTTAATATATTAAATAAAATAATTAATGATAATGAAAATAATATTAATTTAATTTGTCTTCTATTTTTATTTTTTAAATATAAAAATAAAGTAATCGCTGAAATAATAAATAAAAGCAAAAACAAAATATGCCAAATACTAAAATTAGTAAAATCAAAATAATTATATTTACTTAATCTTAAAGCTAAAGGAGTAAAAATATTTTGAGGAATAAATAAAATAGTTATTATTAATTGATATAATAAATACTTTAAATGATATTTTTTATTATCTAATGTAATAAATAAATAGATTGATAATATTATTTCTATAATTAAATTAATATAGAAAATAACACTATAATAAATATCAAAATTATATAAAGAAATATAATTGTTAAGAAAAATTAATCTTAATAAAGTAAAAGGTAAAGCAATATAAAAAGCATTTAATTTAGCCATTTTACTTTCATACAATAGACCAAGCATAATCCATAAAAAGCTTGTGAAAGAAATGATTTG
Source organism: uncultured Acholeplasmatales bacterium (assembly GCA_944324795.1). Classification (GTDB taxonomy): domain Bacteria; phylum Bacillota_I; class Bacilli_A; order Acholeplasmatales; family Anaeroplasmataceae; genus CALUXS01. The sequence goes on along the minus strand of CALUXR010000029.1, from coordinate 3,935 downwards.
TATAATATTAAATATTAATAAATCAAAATGCATAAAAGCTTCCATAGTATTAGGAATAAATGAAATTAAAATTATACTAGTTAAATAAATTAAAGCTAAAATTTTATTTAATTGTGCTTTCATATAATCTCTTATAAATTCCATTTTGTTTTAATAATTCTTCATGATTGCCTTTTTCTTTTAATTTTCCTTCTTCTATTACACATATTACATCAGAATTAAATATTGTTGATAATCTATGAGCTACTACTAAAGTAGTCCTATTTTTAGAAAGTTCCGCCAATGCTTCTTCAATTTGTAATTCTGTTGCGTTATCAAGGGCACTTGTAGCTTCATCAAGAATTAAGATGCTAGGGTCTTTTAAGAAAACACGAGCTATACTTAATCTTTGTTTTTGACCACCTGATAATTTAACTCCCCTCTCACCAATTATAGTATCATAACCATTTGGCATTTTTAATATATCTTCATCTATTTTAGCTAATTTAGCAGCCTTATATACTTCTTCATCTGTTGCTGAAAGCTTACCATAACGAATGTTTTCTTTAATAGAATCATTAAATAAGAAAACATCTTGTTGAACGATGCCAATATTATTTCTTAAATCATAATTAGATATTTTATTAATACTTATATCATCAAATAAAATATCACCACTATTTATATCATAAAAATGTGGTAAAAGATGACAAATTGTTGTTTTGCCTCCCCCAGAAGGACCAACTAAAGCTACTTTTTCGCCTTTTTTAATATCTAAACTAAAATTATTTAAAATATCATTACTAGAATTATATTTAAAAGAAACATCTTTAAAACTGATATCACCACTCAATTTAAGATTTTTAATTTCTTTATAATCATTTTCTTCAGCTAATTGCATAATTTCATAAAATCTTCTAAATCCAGTAACTCCGTCTTGATAAGTTTCAACAAAATTAATTAAAGTTGTAAGAGGTGTAATAAATAAATTAACTGAAACAATAAAAGCACTATATTCAGCGAAATTAATTTTATTAAAATATAAAAATATTCCACCAGCTAGTAATACAATAACATTAAAAACATCAGTTATAAAACCTGTTGAAGCCCCAAATTGTCCCATTCTTTTATAGGCTTTTGAACGAGCTTTAACAAAATTATCATTTCCTTTTTGAAATTTCTTTTCTTCAAAATCTTCATTATTATAAGCTTTAGTTACTCTAATACCAGATATTGAAGATTCTAAATTACTATTTATAACAGCTGTTTCTATTCTCGTTTTAGTAAAAGCATCATCCATTCTTTTACGCATAAATAAAGATATAAAGATAAGTACAGGTACACACGCAAAAATAATTAAAGTCAAAGCCCAATTTAAAATAGCTAAATATATAAATGACCCCAAAATCATAAAACCACAAATAAAGATATTTTCAGGACCATGGTGAGCTAGTTCTGATACTACTTGTAAGTCATTAACAAGACGTGACATAATTTTACCACTTTCATGTTCATCATAAAAGGAAAATGGCATCTTTTCAAGCTTTTTAAACATATCACGGCGCATATCAGCTTGCATTTTTACACCCATACAATGACCATAATATTGAACAAAATATTTTAAATACATTCTTATTAAATATAAGAAAAGCAATGTAATACCAAAGATTATAACTAAATTAATTTTTTGATTTGGTATAAAATCTTCTAACATTACTTGAGTTAAAATAGGATAGATCATAGCTATAGCTGATACAAAGAATGAAGCTAGCATGTCTAAGGTAAATATTAATTTATATGGTTTATAATAAGATATAAAACTTTTAAACATTTCTCTCTCTCTCCTCTAAAAATATGTTATATTCTACCTTAAGAATATTTTATTTTCAATTAAATCTTAAAATTATATATTAAATTTGTTATAATCAAATTGGTGATAGCATGTCTTTTATAAATAAAATATTTAAAATTAAAGAAAATAATAGTACTATAAGCAAGGAAATACTTGGAGGAATCATAACTTTTTTCTCTATTTGCTATGTTTTATTTTTAAATCCAGAAATAATAGCAAATGACGAGGTGAATAAAGCTTCTTTATATAGTGGAACCGTAATTTGTGCTATTATTGCAACAATAATTATGATGGTTGTAGCAAACAAACCACTAGCAATGGCCCCAGCAATGGGTTTAAATTCAGTTATAGCCATTACCGTCTGTTCTAATTTAGGTTTCTCGTTTTCTGAAAGCTTGGCATTAACACTTCTTTCTGCTGTTATATTTTTAATACTTACTTTAACTAAATTAAGAATTAAAATTTTAGATGCTATGCCATCATATCTAGTTAAAGCAATAGGAATTGGGATCGGCCTTTTTATCGCAATGGTAGGTTTAAAGAATTCAACTTTAATTGTAGGTAGTGATTCAACTTTAATAACTCTTGGTGATTTTACAAATCCCACAACATTAACAGCTTTAATAAGTTTAATGATTATAATTATACTAACCATTTTACATATTAAAGGCAGTATCATGATAACCTTAATTTTAACATTAATAACATCATTAATATTAAATGCTACAATTGGCGATGGCATCAATTATAACGGTATCTTTTCATTGCCAGAAATGCCGTATTTTAGCGGTTTTATTAATGGATTTACAACTTTTAATTCCAAAGATATTATAAATATTATAATAGCTTTATTTTCAATTACATTTTTAGCAATGTTTTCCTCATTAGGTAGCATTATAATAACTGCTGATGACTTAAATTTAAATAATCAAAAAGAAATGAATAAAGTAATGTTAGCCGATAGCCTTGGTTTATTTATTTCTAGTTTTTGTGGTACTAGTCCAACTTGTATTCTAGCTGAAACTGCAACAGGCGTTAAAGAGGGAGCTAGAACTGGTTTAGCTAATTTAATAACTATAATTTTAATGATTTTAGCTCTGTTTTTATCACCTTTATTAAGTTTAATTGGTGTTGAAGTAACAGCAAGTATTTTAATAATGATCGGTGTATCTAGTTTAGCTGATATAAAAAACATCGATTTCACAAATTTAAAAGAGGCAATACCAAGTTTCTTTGCAATCTTGTTTATGCCTCTAACATATTCTATTATTAATGGTATAGCTTTTGCTACAATAACTTTAACAATAATAAATTTAGTTACTTATAATAAATCAAAAAAATTTAAAGAAAACATTCATCCATTAATTCTTGTTTTAAGCATTTTCTTTATTGCTTATTATTGTTTAATGCTTATTTAATTTGCACTACATTGTAGTGCTTTTTTATTTTCTAAAAATAATTTCAGAATTTAAAGGATCCATCCTATCTATTATAGCAAGACTTTTAAGATTAATTCCTTCACTTCTTAATTTATCTCCCGCTTTTTGAAAACCTTTTTCAATAGCTATCCCAACTCCTACTACTTCTGCCTCTGCTTGTTTAGCTAAATTAATTAATCCAGATACTGCTTCTCCATTTGCTAAAAAGTCATCAATTATTAATATTTTATCTTCTTTATTTAAATATTTTTTATCAACAGAAATTACATTTTCTACTTGATGGGTAAAAGAAAATACCTTAGCTTGATATAAATTGTTAGACATATTTGTTGTTTTACTTTTTTTAGCAAAAACTAAATTAACATTAAATCTATCAGCAACCATTGTAGCTAAAGCAATTCCTGATGCTTCAATAGTTAAAATTTTATTAACTCCCTTATTTTTAAATTCATCATACCAACATTCAGCCATCTTTTTTATTAATTTAATATCAATTTTATGATTTAAAAAATTATCTACTTTTAAAATGTCATCACTAACTACTTTACCATATTTAATAATATAATTTTCTAATTCTTTCATATAATTCTAGTATAATTAAAATGTACTTAATAATTATACTTACTCCTTTCATTTAGTTGTTTTATAGTTATGAGTACACATAA
>CALUXR010000028.1 GCA_944324795.1 uncultured Acholeplasmatales bacterium | reverse complement strand
CTCCTTACTAATATATTCTATTTATATTATATTAATAAGGAGCTTAAATATTAATACGTCTTATATTTCACGCTTACTAAATAGCACAAAATTGACCTATATATACGAAGAAAGATTAATAAAATATAGCGAAGAGAAAGACCAAATTGAGAATGATTTGGAAAATTTAAAAGTAAAACAAAAAAAGCTCTTAGATTATCAAGATGAATTTGTAGATAAATATGAGCTTAAAGTCGAAGAAGTAATGAGAAACAAGAGCCTAGGAAGACTGCTAGTAGGTAGATTTATTGAAAAGATTTTAGTAAGCTGTGAAGAAATTGAAATTATATTTAAACAAAAGTAGAGTAGAAACTCTACTTTTATCATTAAGTCACAAGATTTTTTACAAATAATTCACGATTAAAAATCTCAAAATATTGACAAAATACGTTGGAGGGGAATATAATTTATTTACAAAAAATGATAAAAGAGGAGTTTATTATGAAACAAAAAAGAAAAGGCTTTACACTAGTAGAACTATTGGTAGTAATTACTATTTTAGCAATTTTAGCTACTGTTTCTGTAGTTGGTTATCTTTCATTTACTGAAAAAGCTAAACAGTCAAATGATGAAAGCCTAATTGCTCAATTAAATACTGTACTTCAAGGTAATGAAGCAATCGATGGCAAGCCAAACACAATGTATGATGCTTTAATTCAAGTTAAGGATTCTGGTTTCCTAGTTGAAAATTTAACACCAACAAGTGCTAAAAATGAATTCTTATGGAATCAAGAAGAAAATAGATTTATCATTGTTGCAGCTGATAGTTTAGAAGCTACATCTAATCCTTCATTATGGGTTATTGTAAATGATGAAACTACATTATTTAAATTACAAGATAATTATTCAGTATATTTAGGAAGTAAATATAACGATACTGATGGTATAGTTAATGTAGCAAATGGCTTTGATGCTGGTGATTATGATGGTATAACAACTATAAATTTTGTTACTGATGAAAATATTACTGTTACTATTAGAACTAATGGTGGCACATTAAACGTTGATGCTGAAAATGCTACTGTACATCATTATGCAACAGCACAAACATTAGAAATTACAGCTGTAGATAATGAATCATACCATGAACATGGTAGTATTTTAGGTAATGTATATTTACAACAAGGTAGGTTTGTTGCCGAGAATGATTCAACTGTATCAAATGTAATAGTAACATCAATAACAACTGAAAATGTTAAGGTTGTAAATAATGCAACTGAGTCACTTAATGTTTCTGCAACTAATGAAAGTGTTTCAACTTCATTAGGTAACATTACAAGTGGTAAAACTAATAATGAAACGACAGTTGTCGATGAAGATACTTTAAAATTATTTGCTGGTGGTTTAGGAACCGAGGAAAGTCCATATTTAATTTCAAATGAGAAGGAATTATTAAATATTGTCAATGAAAAAATAAGTGGTGAAATATATTTAAACTTAATTGATAATATTGTACTGGATGATTCTTTAATAATAAGTAAAAACACATATCATTTAAACTTAAATGAAAAGACTATAACATACTCTTTTGACTTAAATAGAATCTTAGAAAGTGGGTATATTGGTGGCATATTTGATTTATCAGGAAGTGCAAGTTTATTAATATATGGTAATGGTGTTATGAATTTTGATTCTAACTATTTATCTGATGATGCAAAATCTATTGGTTATACATTTAGATTAGGTGATAATAGCAATTTAACTATAAAAAGTGGTTCATTTCATGGAGGATTAACTGTTGTTCAGTTAGATAATAATTCTACATGTACTATTGAGGGTGGATATTTTTCTGCTGAATTTTCTTGGAATAGTGTTTATTGGATTTTAAATTTAGTAGATAAATCTAATGGAGTCTTTTCTGTAAAAGGTGGAACTTTCGAAAACTATGATCCATCTAATAGTAGTACAGAAAATCCTATTGCTAATTTTGTATCTGATGGATATGTATCTAAAAAGGTTGAAGGAACAACAATAGATGATTTTGCATATGTTGTAAGTTTAGCTTAGAACCAATTATATTATTTTAATTAATCATTTATTTTAAATTTAATCTAATTATAAAGACAGGTGTATGAATAAATTTGTATATCAAATTAAATACACCTGTCTTTTTTAGATAAATTCTTATATATTTTAAAAATAATTAAAACTATCCATATATTCAAAGAAACTATTAATAGGCAAAAAAGTAAAATATAAATTTAATTGAGCTAATTATGTGTTTAATAGAATGTTAATGTCAATAGAAAAATGTACAAATGAGAGTGAAGATGTTTTTTTAGACTTTTTATAGTATATATCAAATAGAAGATAAATTAAATAACCTAAGTTTAATTCTTTTATTTTTAAACCAATTAAGATATTTATTTAACTCGATTATGAATTCATCACATTTTGTTTTAGACCAATCTTTTGAATAAAAGAATTCATTTTTAATCGTTCCGAAGAATCCTTCACACATAGAGTTATCGGCTGAACATCCTTTTTTACTCATTGATCTAACAAAACCATATTTATCCATCCTTTCAATCCAAGAAGGAATTCTATAATGAAAACCTCTATCACTATGAATTATTGTACGTTGATTACCAATTATAATTTTAGCTTGTTCAAGCATAGTATTTGTTAAGTTAGAGTTAGGAGATTTACCAATTGTCCAAGTTATTGGTAATCCATTATAACAGTCAATTAATGGTGACAAATAAACTTTGCCATCAAATAATATAAATTCAGTATTATCTGTTAATGTTTTTTCATATGGCTTGGTATAATTAAAATTTCTATTTATTATATTTGGAACTTCTTGACTTATTTCACCTTCATATGAGGAATATTTTTTCTTTGATTTAGGAATATAGACAATTAAATTTTCTTCACGCATAAGACAAATAATTACTTTTCAGAAATATTTATATTATATTCTATAGCTAATGCTTTTTTCATTCTACGGTATCCATAACAACTAAAATTACTGTTAAAAGTATTTTTTATATAAGTTCTAATATTTGCGTATTTATCATATTTTAAACGCTTAATTTCGTAATAATACGTGGATTTTTTTAGATTTAATATATTAATTAAACTACTTATTTTATAATCTGTTTGTAAGGCACTGATAATAATAGTCTTTTCTTTATTTGTAAGATGATTAAAATCAGTGCCTATTTCTTTTTTTAATAGTTCGTTAGCCTTTTTTAATATCTTATTTTCCATTTCTAATTTTAAATGCTCTTTTTTTAATTTTTCGATTTCTTCCAACAATTCATCTTTAGTTAAGGATTTTATAATTTCGTTCTTTTTTGGTTTCATAACCTCACCTACTAATTTATTTTGCCAATAATATAGTGTGCCTCTATTAATATCATATTTGTCAGCCACATCAACTAGCGAGTTTTCTCTTGTGGCTGATTCAAGTATAATGTCTTTTTTTCATCAGTAGTATAACAGCTTTCTCTTTTTTTAACAAAGTGTTTTTGTTTATATCTCTTATCTAAACTAACCCATCGTTTAATTGTACTATATGATGGTTCACCAAATTTTCTAAAGACTATCATTAAATTTTCTCCATGATTAAAATAATAATCTAAAAGTTGTTCTTTATATTCATTTGACCATTTACTAGGTTTATTTCTTTTCTTATTTACTAAAGGTAAATTGTTAAGTTCTTTTTTTCTCCATAGTCTTAATGTATTAACCTTAATACTTAATTCTTGTGATACTTTTATAAATTTATAGTCATACTTCTTTAGTAACCTGAGAGCTTTTTTAATAGTTTTAATATCGTACATAGTTATCCTTTCTTTAAGTCCAACTTTTTGTCTTCGCTCTCATTCGGCTAATATTGAATGTACATTCTTATTTTAGCGCCAACAAAGTTAATGACATTGGATTATATAGTCAGCATTTTTTTGTTAGTAAAAGAATAAAAATATTGAATTTGATATAAATATAATTTATTAAAAGATATTTTTGTAAACTAAAAACGCAAAAAACTAAAATATTTTTTCGTTTTCTTATAAAGATAACTCTTTTTGTTGAAATTAAAACGGGGGGGTTAACATTAAATAAAGGAGAGCATAAGCTCAAATATTAGGAGGAAAGAAGATGAAAAAAATAATTAAAAAAGGTTTTACTTTAGTAGAACTATTAGTAGTAATTACAATTCTTGCAATATTATCTACTGTTACTGTAGTTGGCTATATAGCTTTTACAAAAAAAGCTGATTTTTCAGTAGACCAAACAAATGTAACATTATTCAATTCAATATTAGATGCTGAAGCTGCACTAGATGGTAGAAATGAATCTTTTAGTGAAGCTAGAGCTGATTTATTTGCTAATGGATATGATTTAATTAATATTAGTCCTAGAAGTGAAGGACATTTCTTTGCCTGGGATTCAGAAACAGATCATTTCGTTTTAGTTGATGCAAACTCAAGCCAAGTTATGTGGCCTGAAGATTATGATGGTAGTGGAAATATTAAGTCTTTAGTTACACCTATAAGAAGTCAAGAAGAATTAAGTGCTGTTGGTAATACTAATTTAGTAGGGGAATATTTCTTAATGGATTCTTTTGAATTAACAAGCATTCCTACAAATGGTGTAATTGATTTAAATGGTTCATATTTAGAAACAAGTAATAGTGTTGTTAGTGGTAAAGAATCTCAATTAAAGAATGGTTATTTAATTCCTCTTGAAAGTAATGGATTAAGTTCTATTCAGGGTAATCAAGAAACTAATTTAATAATAATGGCTGAACCTGCAATTGATTTAAATGAAGGAGATAGTACTAAAGAAGAACAAATAGCTAATGCTTTTGAAACTGATAATTCAACTGTAAAACTAAACAATAAAGTATTTAAATATGAAGCTGCTACAGGAACAGGTCAAATAAGCCCTGATATGTCAACATATACTGATGTTAAAAATATAACTATTGAAAATTGTATATTTGATGGTTTCACATTAATGTTAAATAGTGATGCTAAAATAAGTAAGACTATAGAAAGTTTTACAATTAAAAATTGTACATTCCAATATTCAGAAAAATATGGTATGGGATTTGATATCTTTAGTATGGGTAGTGCAAATAATATTTATGATATAAAAAAGATAGAAATTTTAGATAATAAATTTATAAATTGTCTAAGAGGTATTAATATTTCTCCTGCAAGGGAAATAAATATTAGTGGTAATTATTTTGAATTACAAAATGATATAGATAATAATAGAGCAGGTATAGCTATTATGTTCCAAAATGCCTATGGTGATGGTGAAAAAGGTGGTTGGCAAGCTAATGATAAAATTACTATTAGCAATAATACATTCCAATATGGTTTAACTGCAGTTTATTTACATTTTAAAATGGCAGGTTGTTATGGCACTTCTTATGGATATGGTAATAGTTTAACTACTAATAGCAACGATGATAAATATTTTGGCGCTAAGAATTTTTCTTTTAGCAATAATACCTATTCAAGTGAATATGTTATTTGTGAAAATAGAGAAGATTTTGCTTATAAAACAAGTGGAGAAGAAGATAAAGAATATGAATACTTTATAACATCAGAAGAGGCAAAACCATATTATAATTCTTATCTAGCTGAACTTGCTGCTATTAATGCAAAAGGTAGAAATTAATTAAATAATTTATATATTAGGTAGGCTTATGTCTACCTTTTATTTTGTAAAAATATTTATAAATAAATTATTTATATATTTTTTACTTTAATTAATACATATATATAGGTAAATATATATTTTAAATATATAAACAAAAATATTAATTTATTAAAATATTTTACAAAAAAAGTTAATTATAGTCTTATATTAATTGAAAAAATGTTGAGTAATAGTTATAATCAAAGTAATTGCGGAGGTGGTCGTTTTGAAGAAAGGTTTTACGTTAGTTGAATTGATTGTAGCATTAGCTATAGCGGCCATTTTGCTTGGTATGGTATCAACTTCTTTCTATTTTATAAGTAAAATAAGTAATACAGTTTTAAATGAATCGAACAATAATTATAAATTATTTATAGTTAAAGATTATATTATTGATAATAATATTAATAATAGTGTTAATGTTGTTGATGGTGATGTTATTATAAATAATAAAGAAATTGTTTATGATAGTTCTATTACTAATATAACTTTTAATAATAATAGGTGTATTATTACTTATTTAAAAGAAGATGAAGAATGTCAAATAGAATTTTTAATTAATTAGGTGAGGCTTATGGATAAGAATATTTTATATATAATTTTAATTGTTTGTGCTACATTAGCTATAATTGTTTCTATAGTTATAATCATTAAACTTTATCAATTTAATAAATCAAGAAGTAAATATAATTTACGTAAAGTTAAAATTGGTGATGATTATTATGAATTATATCCAACTAATAATCATAAAGGCTTAAAAGCTGTTGAAATGACTATTCATGATGAAACTAATACAGCTGAAATGATTAGAAAGTTTGAAAATATAGAAGAAGTTTCTAATGAAGTTGTTAAAGGAAAAGTTGATTTAAAAGAATATAAAAAAGAAGAACCTAAAATATCTTTTACTAAAAGTAAAATAAAGATTGATAAAAAACGTAAAACAGTTTTTTTATATTCTAATATAGCAAATCCATTTTTAAAAATATATAAATATAATAATTCTAAATTAGAACAAATGATCAAAATTAATTTAGCTGATTATCAAGTTGAAAATGGAATTATTGTAAATATTGAAAAATTAGCGGAAGTTATTAAAAATGAAAATATTGTAGTTACTGATATTGATTTAGTTTTACAAATTAATGAAAGTTTTAAAAATGTTATATCATTACCTAAAATGTCTAGTAGTAGGGCTAATAATATATATCATAAGAATTTAAAAGAAGATTTTGATAGTATTAAAGATAAATATTTAACATTTAATTCAATATATAAACATGCTTTAGGATATGCTTATTATACTTTCTTTATTCCTAATAATATTATTAATAGTTTTAAAAAATTAGCTTTATTATTAAATTATAAAATTAGTAGTGTTAATTTATTTGGCAATTTATTGCTTGGATTAGCTAGTTTAGAAGTTAAAGGTGATTTTGCAGGTGTTTATGTAAAGGATAAGGTTTGTACAATCTTTAATTCATTTGCTGGTAATCTTACAACTATATGTGATTTTTATGTTAATAATGCTAGTGATATTATTGATAAATATTTATTAATGGTTTCTAAACATGAATTTGAATTAGAAAAGAAAACTACAACTACTGTCTTAATTGGTATTGAAGATGAGATGACTTTAGATTTATTTGGGTTAAAACCTATTGAATATTATTTTAATTTTGAAAATTATTTTAATAATGGTATTAAATTATGAAAAAAGGATTTTCTTTAGTTGAAGTAATTGTAGCTTTAGCTTTCTTTTCTATAACTTTTGGTGCTATTATAACTTGTTATTTTCTTGGGGTAAAAGCTTATAATAAACAAGAAGAATATTTATATTTTGAATCCATTTGTTTAGATATTGATAAATTATATGATAAAGATGATGCTATTTGGCAAAATGAATATTTTAATAGTATTAGTGATAAATATTATTATAATAGTGAATATAAATTAGTAAATAATGAAGATAAATATACTTTAAGTATTAAAGAAGAAAATAATAATTTAATAATTTCTATTTATAATAATTATAGTGATTATTATGTTATTGAAAATTTAAATTATGGTCCTGGAGGTAGTAATTAATGAAAAAGAAAAAAGGTTATGCTTTATTAATAACTATAATATTAACATTAGTTATGACATTAACTACTATCACTATGCTTACAATAGTTTATCGTTATACAGGGATTATTAATAAAAGGAAAGCCGAATTACAAGATAAGGTTTATAGTGTAGAGGTAAGTTATGAATATTATTCTAGCAATATTTAGTTTTATTTTAGGAGCTATCTTAGCTTCATTTGGAGGAGTAATTATTGCTAGAGTACCATATGGGGAAAGTATAGTTAAACCACAAAGTCATTGTAGTAATTGTAATAATAATTTAAAATGGTATGATAATATTCCAATTTTAAGTTTTATTATATTAAGAGGAAAATGTAGATATTGTAAATCTAAAATAGGTTATTTTTATTTTATAATTGAAATACTTGGTGGACTTATTTTTTTACTTGTTTTCTTACAATTTAAAATCAGTTATAACACTATTATTGGTTTTTTTATAAGTTTTATTTTACTTATAATGGCAGGTCTTGATTATAAGACACATTATGTTTATGATTTATCATTAATTTCATTATTTTTAGTATCGGCAGCAAGTTATATTATACCGCAAATTATTAATTTAGAATTTAATCCAGATGGATTAATTGGCTTAGCAGTAGGCTTTTTAGGTTTTTTATTAATTAGGATAATTGCTAAATTAATTACAAAAGAAGAAGCTTTAGGTCTTGGCGATGTCTATTTGATGGGGACGGCAGGTTTACTTCTTGGCTGGCAAAATTTACTTCTTAGCGTTTTGTTTGGTTCAGTAATTGGTGCTATTATTGAAGTTACATTAATTATAATTAAAAAGAAAAATAGAGAAAGTGAAATAGCTTTTGTCCCTTATTTAGCACTTGGGATTTTCCTTGCTTATTTATATGGTAATACAATCATTGATTGGTATTTAAGGATGGTGTTATAGATGGCTTTATATCAGTGTCAAGTTTTAGATGATTTAGGTGTTAGAAGAAAAATTGTTTTAGATGCGGTTGATGAAGTTAGTTTAAAAGCTAATTTAAGAAGAAGAGGTTATTATTTAGTTAAAGCTAGCTTAGTTAAAGAAAAGAAACCAAATACATTTTTAGCAATATCTAGTAAAGTTAAAATGAATGAAGTAATTACATTTTTACGACAGTTTGCGGTAATGATTAAAGCTTCTATTCCTATTAGCGATGCTTTAAATGTTTTAAGAAATCAAAAATTTACTAAAGCATTTAAAAAAGTTTTAATGCAAGTTTACTATGACGTTCAATCAGGTGTTTTATTATCTGAAGCTTTTAGAAAACATCCTAAAGTATTTCCAGATTTCTTTGTTAATATGATTGCTATTGGTGAAGAATCTGGTCAATTAGATGAAGTTTTAACAAGTTTAGCAGATTATTATGAAAATGATAGATTAATTAAAAGAAAAGCTAAATCAGCACTTACTTATCCGATTATTTTAATGATTTTAACAGTTATCGTTTTCTTCTTTATTACATTATTTATCATTCCTCAGTTTGAAGATACTATTTCAGAACTTGGTGGTGAAATACCAGCCTTAACTAGAGTTGTAATGAATATGTCTTTATTTATTAGAGACAATATTTTATTTATTATAATAGGGATTATTGCTATAGTATTAATTTGTTTTCTATTCTTTAAGAAAACAGAAAAAGGAAAATATGTTAAAGATTTTTTAAAATTGAAAATTCCTTTTGTTAGTGCTATTAGCAAAAATTTGATTACTGCACGTTTTTCTAAAGCTTTTATTATTTTACTTGGTAGTGGTATGACTATTACCGATTGTTTAGATAATTTAAGAAAAATGCTTGGAAATAAAGTTTTTCAAGATAAATTTATTTATACAATAGCTGAAGTTAAAAGAGGTAGAAGAATAGCAGTCGCTATTGAAAACACTAAGTTATTTCCACCAATGTTATCTGAGATGATCAATGTTGGCGAAAAAAGTGGTAATATTGAGGAAGTTTTACGTTCTACAAGCACTTATTTTGATGATATGGTTAATCAAAGTATTGCTAAAGCAACAATAGCTATTGAACCTTTAATGATTATATTTCTTGGTTTTGTTGTAGGTATAGTAATATTGTCTGTATTATTACCAATAATTTCTTTGATGCAAAGCATTTAAGGGAGGAAAAATATGTTATTTAATGAATTATTTAGTCGTTATTTAATAAATAATGAGAAAAAAATAAAACCTGAAATAATAAATGAATTAACTAATAAGGCTTCACAAAATGGTCGTACATTATATGAAGAAATAATTAGAAATAAAACTTTGACTGAAGAAGCTATTTATATTGATTTAGCTAATTTTTTAAATATTAAATATACAACATGTCAATTAACAGAATTAAATCTAGATTTAATAAACAAATTTAAAAGAGAAAAATTAATTGAATATGAATGTATACCATTTAAAGAAACTGATAAAGAGATTGAATTTTTAATTAGTAATCCTTTTAGAATAGAAGAAATAAAAGAATTACAATATTATGTAGCTAAAAAATATACTTATAGCTTAATAGTTCCATCACAAATGCAAAATATTCTTGACTATATTGATAATAAAATTCAACAAAATCAAGTTTTAAATGATTTCACAACTAATAAAGCAGATATAACAGAACAAACTACTAAAGATGTTACAATTGATGCCCCTGTTATTAAACTTTGTGATTCGCTTTTAAAAGAAGCCGTTTCAAGAGGAGCATCTGATATTCATATTGAACCATTTAATGAAGATGTAAGAATTAGATATAGAATTGATGGTAAATTAAATACGATAGATACAATGCCTACTAATATGTATCCAGCTGTTTTAGCAAGATTTAAGATTATGTCAGATTTAAATATTGCCGAAAGAAGAGTACCTCAAGATGGTAAAATAAATATGGAAATTGGTGATTTAAAATATGATTTTCGTGTTTCTACCTTACCAACCTTATATGGCGAAAAAATAGTTATAAGAATTTATAATATTTCATATAGTAGTTCAAATTTAAGTGCTTTAGGCTTTAATAGTGAAGAAGAAATATTAATTAAAGATATGATTCAAAGGCCTCATGGTATTATTCTACTTACAGGTCCTACGGGTAGTGGTAAATCAACAACTTTATACGCTTTTTTAAGAAATTTAAATAATGAAGATACTAATATTATTACAGTTGAAGACCCGGTAGAAAATGAAATCGTTGGTGTAAATCAAGTTCAAGTTAATCCTAAAGCTAATTTAACTTTCGCGACAGCCTTACGTTCAATACTACGTCAAGACCCAAATATCATTATGATTGGGGAAATAAGGGATGAAGAAACGGCTGATATAGCCACTCGTGCCGCTATTACCGGTCACTTAGTTTTATCATCAATTCATACAAACGACGCAGCCGGGGTTGTAACAAGACTTATAAATATGGGGATTCCTCGTTATTTAGTTGCTGATTCTCTTTTAGCAGCCATTAGTCAAAGACTTGTTAGAAAATTATGTCCAAAATGTAAAAAAAAACATTTAACTACTAAAGAAGAAATGGAAATGCTAAATCTAAAAGAAGCAAGAATGATTTATGAAGCAGATGGTTGTCCTTATTGTAATCATACTGGTTATTATGGTAGAACAGCAGTATTTGAAATAATGGTAGTTGATGAAAAAGTTAGAGATATTGTTATGAATCCTAATTTTACAAGCGATATGTTGAATGAATATTTAGAAAAAAATATGCGAAGTCTATTAGAAAATGCTAAAACTAGAGTATTAGCAGGGGAAACTTCAATAGAAGAATATGAAAAATTAGAGGAAGTAATAGAAATTAAAGAAAGGGTTTAAAAGGTGAAATTATGATAGAACAATTTATACCATTTTTAATAACATGTATTATTGCTATTATTTTATTAATTTTAATATTAATTTTCTTACATAAATATGAAAAGAAAAGACTTGGTTTAGAAGGTAAAATAAAGAAAACCAAATTAAAAGAAAAAATAAATGATGAAAATAAAAAAGTTGTTGAAAATGATAATTTAGAAGAAGAAACATTAGTTGAATCTAATGAAGAAACTGTTGTTCAAGAAGAAGTAAAAGAAATTGTAGAAGAAAATAAAGAAGTAATAGAAAGTACTGAAACTATAAATATTATAGAAAATGAAAAAACAGTTGAATCTAATGAAGAAACTATTGTTCAAGAAGTAAGTGAATATACTAATGAAGAATTAATAAAAGAATCTGAAATTAATGATTTAAATGTTGTTACTACAACAAGTACTAAATTTGTTGAAACTACAATTTATAATAAATCATTTAATGCGCAAATCGTCTTACAATCTAATTTAAAACCTATTTATAAAGAAATAAACAATGAATTCTTAAGTTATAAAAATGTTCATGCAAGATTAAGTTTTAAATGTGTTAGATATTCAATTGGTCGTAAATTGTTAGCTAAAATGTTTGTTCGTGGTAAAAAAATTTATTTATATTATGCTTTAAATCCGTACGATCAAGATCCTAAATATCATTTAAAAGATGTATCAGAAAAGAAAATAGGTGAAGAATTACCATCTTTGCAAAAGGTTTTATCACCTAGATCTGTTATGTATGCAAAACAATTAATAGAAATATTGATGGGCAATAATGAAATTGTAAAATTGAAAGAAGAAAAAATTAAAGAAATTGATTATACTGAAGTATTAAAACCACGTTCATTTAAACTATTATTAGAACAAGGTTTAATAAAAGCTTATAAAATAAAACAAGAAGTTCCTGAAGGTAAAGAAATTAAAGAAAAACCAAAAATTGAAATAAAACCTGAGGAAGTAGATGAGTTTGTAACTGATGATGAAGTAGAAGAAGAAATATCTTATAAAAATGGTAAAAAATTAGGTAAACAAGCCATTATTAATATTGGAATACTAAATGAACATTTTGATGAAGAAGATGAAGTTACATTAGAAAAATTAATTGGAAAAAATTTATTACCAAAAGATACTAAACGATTAAAAGTTTTAGCATATGGCATATTAGATAAAGGTTTAAATGTAGTGGCTGATGATTATTCAAAACAAGCTATTAAAATGATTATTTATATGGGTGGTTCTGTTACTATATTAAAATAACTTTATAAAGGTTTTAATAAATTTATTGATAAAATATGTACAAAATGTTAAAATAATATCAAATTAAGAAAAAAAGAAAGGGAAAAACTTATGAAAAAGAACAATAAAAAAGGTTTTACTTTAGTAGAACTATTAGTAGTAATTGCAATTCTTGCAATATTAGCAACAGTTACAGTTGTAGGATATTTAGGATTTACTCAAAGAGCTAAAGAATCAAATGCAACATCTGAATTAACACAAGTTAGAAATGTTATCAACGCATACACTTTAGAAGGGCCGTATGTTGTTAAAGCTGAAGAAAAAAACACACAATATACGATTACTCTTGATGATAATACTATTTCTATAACATCTTCAAAAATTGAAAATGATGGAGGAGAAGCTAGTCCAGTTGAAGATGCAAATGTTAGTCCGATTATTGCGCTAATTCCAGATTTAGAATCATTGAGTGGAACTTTTGCTATCAATGCTAGTGGTGATTTAGAATACACTTATGAAGAAGGAATTGTTGCTGTTTGGGATATTTCTGAGAATACAGTAGTTATTAAATAATTTAATTGTTTTTTAAAAATGAATTGACTAAGCTTTAGCTTGGTCTTTTTTATGGTGAATATATGAATGAAAAGAAAAGTATTTATAAATGGTTAAAAACATTAATTATATTAGGATGTTTTTTAATCGTTGTTATATTAGGTATAATTGCTTATTTTATTGTTGATAATATAATTAAAAACAGTGAAATAGAAAGAGAAAAAATTGAACAAGAAAATAAAAGAAAAGAATCAAATGCAACATCTGAATTAACACAAGTTAGAAATGTTATTATTGCATACACTTTAAAAGATGGTTCATATGAATATAGCACATATGAAATAACAATTAATGAAGATAAATTAAATATAACTAATGATGGTACGTAACTGAAGGGGAAGCAGTATCTACTGCAATTAAAGCTATTCTAAATTTAGAATCATTAAGTGGAAATTTTGTTATTAATGATAGTGGTGATTTTTAAAAATATGTTATTATCTCAATATTAATTAATTTAATAAAAACATAATGTTGAAAAAATAATATTTTGATATAATTTATACAAGGAGAGAATTTATATGCAATATGATGGTGATAAAAGAGTAGTTAATAATGTAAATGTATTAGATAAGGAAACTAGAAATAAAGAAATAATAAATAGGATTAAAATATATACTAAAAATATTAAAGCATTGAAAAATAAGAAAACTCATTTTATGTTAAATAGAATTATTAGATTCTTTATAGCATTAGTATTAGCTATTGTTGCTAGTTATTTTATTGTTAATGAAAGTAATTTCTTTATTGTTTTAAGTTTATTATTAACTACATTTTTAATATTATTTAAGAATGGTTTTATTAAATTTATTATTTTTGTTGCATCTTTTTTATTCTTTATTTATGGTATTAAAGGACATTTAGAAGATTCATCTTCATATTTATATAATTATTTTTATAGTGATATATATGATCAATATATTAAAGATTTAATTATTAATATGCCTAATGATGTAGTTATTATTAATAATTCAAAATTTTATTATGAAACATTTTTCTTTCTTTATTTTAATTTATGTATTACATTAATTGCTATTATAGGTAAAATTAAATTGTATAAGAAAAGTGTAATAAGTAGAGTATTTAGTTTTATTTTTGCCATAATATTTACTCTAATAATAAGTGCTATTGCTTCATTATCTGAATCATATGTAATTTTATATGATGATAATTTTATTTATTATTTTGTGATTATTCCGTCATTCTTTGTTTTTATTAGTTTAAGAACACTTTATACACCATATAAAGATAAAATTTATTTAATAGAAATAAACAGAACTATTGAGATTATGGAAAACTTTAATATGTCATATAAAAACATTTAATGGTACAAAAAACTGCTATTTCAATTTATTGCTTCATTTATTGCTTCATTTATTGCTTCATGATATAATATAGTTGAGGAGGATGGCTATATGATTGAAACAGAAAGAATTGAATTTAAAAAAAATCTTAATGACAAATTGGAAAAAGAAGTTGTTGGTTTTTTAAATACTAAACATGGCGGAATGATTTATATTGGGATTGATGCTGATGGTAAGGTTGTTGGTGTTAGTGATATTGATAAAACAGAGTTAGAGATTAAAGATAGAATTAAACAAAATATATCGCCATCTACAACAGGTTTATTTGAAATAATTACCCTAGAAGAAGCTGATAAAAGATATATTCAAATAATA
Organism: uncultured Acholeplasmatales bacterium; assembly: GCA_944324795.1. Taxonomy (GTDB): domain Bacteria; phylum Bacillota_I; class Bacilli_A; order Acholeplasmatales; family Anaeroplasmataceae; genus CALUXS01. The sequence continues at coordinate 3,570 of CALUXR010000028.1, read as the reverse complement.
ATTTCTGGTGGTAATCAACAACCATATTATATAAAAAAATTTGGTATGTCTAGTGAAGGATGTTATATTAGAATTGGAACGAGTGTTGAAAAGATGACAGATGATTTGATTATGGATTTGTTTCAAAAACGTGAGAAAAAAATATTAACTAATATTCTGTCGCCGATTAAGCAGCTAACATTTGATTTTTTAATAGAAAAATATAGAGAAAAAGGTTATGAAATTGGGAAAAATTTACTACAACAATTAGAATTTTATACTATGGATAATCAATTTAATTATGTTGCGTTTTTATTTTCTGAACAAAATAATTTGTTGTTTCAATATGCTAGATATTCTAATGAAGATGTTTTTGATTTGATAGAACAAAAAACATTTACTAATCAGTCAATATTAAAATCAGCACTAGAAATAATTGATTTTTTACAAATGAGAAACATAACATATACAAAGATAGTGCCAAATGGTCGTGAAGACATAAAAAAGTTTAATCCAATTGCATTAAGAGAGATTGTAGTGAATGCTATAGTTCATAATGATTATCGTACTAACGGATTACCAACATTTGAAGAATTTCCTAATCGTTTTGAAATTTCTTCTTTTGGAGGACTACCTAATGGCTTTACTAGAGAGGATTTTTTAAATGGATATTCATTACCAGTTAATCCTACAATAATTAGAATATTTAGAGACTTAGGTCTTGCTGAAAGACTTAGTACTGGTATTCGGAGGGTTTTAAAATATTATCCAAAAGAAATATTTAAATTTTCCCCTAATTTTATAAGGGTAAATATTCCATTTAAAACAACAAATGATATAGATGAACAACCAACAATTTTAAATTTATTGAAAAACAACCCATACTTGACAAGAAAAGAATTAGCCAAATCATTAGCCAAATCTGAATCGACTGTTTATAGAGAATTAGCATTATTAGAAAAAAATGGTTATATAAAAAGAATTGGTTCAAATAAAAATGGCTTTTGGAAAGTTATTATAAAGTAATATTTAGAATTTTCACATTTTTAATAATGTGATTTTTCTTTTTATTGCAAATATTTAAAATAGGTTTATAATTATATCGCGTTTAGGGAGTGATTTTATGGCTATATTAAAAAATTATGTTTGGCCATTTTGTAAGAAGAATTTTGTTTTAATTATAGCTATTATAGCAGCTATTATTACATGTTTTTTTGTTCCTTTTGATAAGGGATATTTAGAATATTTTGGTGAAGATAATTTAAGAACTTTATCTTGCTTATTTTGTACACTTGTAGTAGTAGCGGCTTTTAGACACATTCATTTTTTTACATATCTTGCAAATATAATAATTAGAAAATTTGGCAATATTAGAAACGCGATTGCTGCCTTAATATTTATCACATATTTTGGTTCTATGATTATGGCAAATGATATGGCTTTAGTCACATTTTTACCACTTGGGTATTTTGTTTTATCTAGCTGTAATAAGAAGAAATATTATGCATTTTGTTTTATTATGCAAAATATCGCAGCTAATTTAGGCGGTATGCTTACCCCCTTTGGTAATCCTCAAAATTTATATATTTATTCATATTTTAATGTGCCATTAAATGAATTTTTAAAAACGATGGTTATACCTTTTGTTGTAGCACTAATCTTAATTATAATTTCTTGTTTCTTTGTTAAAAAAGAAGATATTGAAGTTGAATATTCAAACCCATTTAAACCATCTATTTGGCGAGTTGTTGTTTATTCATTATTATTTATAATAGCCATTTTAATTGTTTTTAATATATTCCCTTATTATTATGGGTTGATTGCAGTAATAATAGGCATAGCCATTTGTGATTATAAATCATTTGGACATGTAGATTATGGCTTACTTTTAACATTTACTGCCTTTTTTATATTTTCTGGTAATTTATCAAGAATAGAAGCGGTAAGAAATTTATTTGAAACTTTATTAAACAAATCAGTCTTAATATTTAGTACATTATCTTGTCAAATTATAAGTAATGTTCCATCAGCCATTTTATTATCAAAATTTACAACTAATTATCAAGCTTTATTAATTGGGGTTAATATAGGTGGCCTTGGTACACCAATAGCTAGCCTTGCTAGTCTTATTACTTTAAATTTTTATCGTAAAGTTAATCCAGGACATACCAAAAATTATTTATTAATGTTTTTAGGTATTAATTTTTTATTTTTAATTATATTATTATTTGTATCATATTTTATTGTATAGGAGAATTTATGAAGATTAATATATTTCCAATTGTTTCTAATTTACATGAATTAAATCTTATTAATGAAGAAACTAAAAACTTATTAAATTATATAAAAAAAGAATTAAATGCTGATATTAATATTTGTAAAATTGATGAATTATATAATTCTGATTTAGCATTAATCTTAATTCAAAGCGGTGGAAGTGAACAAATATTTTTAAATAATTTAACTAAATTAAAAGAACCATATTATTTGTTAACATATGGTAGTAATAATAGTTTAGCTGCTTCACTAGAAATTTTATCATATATTAAAGATAGAAATTTAAAAGGTGAAGTAATACATGGAAGTAATTCATATGTTACTAGAAGAATTAAAGAATTAAGTTTTAAATTAAAACCTAAAACTTTAGGAGTTATTGGTAGGCCAAGTGATTGGCTTATAGCTAGTGATATAAATTATGAAGACGCTTTAAGTTTATATAATATAACTTTAAAAGATATATCTATTAATGAAGTTATAAATGAATATAATAAAATAGAATTTAAAGATATATTACTAGATGTTAAAAACGATAAATTAAATCTTAATGATGCGAAAAAGCTAACTTTAGTACTACAAAAAATTAAAGATAAATATAATTTATCAGGCTTAACAATTAGATGTTTTGACTTGCTTAATCCTATTCATACCACCGCATGTCTTGGACTTGCCTATTTTAATTCGTTAGGTATTGTATCAGCATGTGAAGGAGATATACCAAGCCTTATCAGTATGTATTTAGTTAATGAATTGTTTAATAAACCTTCATTTATGGCTAATCCTAGTAGAATAGATATTATAAATAAGAAAATGATATTTGCTCATTGTACAGTACCTTTAAACATGACTAAATCTTACAAATTAGATACACATTATGAATCTAATATAGGGGTAGCTATTAAGGGTGAGATGAAAGAAGATGTTATTACTATTTTTAAATTGAGTAGAAATTTAAAAGATTATTTTGTAACAAGTGGTAAAATAATTAAAAATTTAAATGAAACTAATCTATGTAGAACACAAATTGAAGTAGAAGTAGATAATAATATTGAATATTTTTTAAATAGACCATATGGCAATCATCATATTATATTTTATGGTAATTATGTTAAAGAAATAAATGATTTTTTTAAAAATAGAATTTAATTCCAGCCTTAAAGACTGGTTTTTTGATATATAAAGAGAATAGTAAAAATTATATTACCTAAATATTGCGAAAATGTTAAAAATAATATACAATCTCGTTTTCGACAGTTTTATAGAAAAAACGTGGCAGTTACCACGTTTTTTTGATTTTATAGTGTTGTTAATTTT
>CALUXR010000027.1 GCA_944324795.1 uncultured Acholeplasmatales bacterium | reverse complement strand
TGAGACTTATATACGTAGTATATAAAATCTCACGAAAGTAGAAAAATTATATAGAATAGTGTCGAAAACCCGTGTTGATGGCAATTATATTAAAATAGCATTTAAAGTTCCATATGGTATTAAAACTTTACTAGCAAGCCATCCATCAATAATAAAGATTACAAAATAGTAATTTTATTGTCAAATTAATTAAAAAGTGTATAATATTTATACATTAAATAATATGAAAGAAGCTGATTATAATGGATAATAGAGATTTATCTTTAGTTATGGATTTTTATGAACTTACAATGTCACAAGTTTATTTTAATGAAGGAAAAATGGATGAATGTGTAACATTTGATTTATTTTATCGTAAAAATCCTGATAATGCCGGTTATTCTTTATGTGCTGGGTTAGAACAAGTTATAGATTTTGTTAAAAGATTTAAATTTTCTCAAAGTGATTTAGAATATTTAAAAAATACGAAACAATTTACTGACGAATTCTTAGAATATTTAAAGAATTTTAAATTTAAAGGTGATATTTATGCTATTAGAGAAGGTACACCAGTATTTCCAAATGAGCCAATAATTAGAGTAAAAGGTAATATTATTGAAGCTCAATTATTAGAAACTGCATTACTTTTATGCATAAACCATCAAACGATGATTGCTACTAAAGCTCATAGAATAGTTGAAGCAGCAGAAGGAAGAGCTATAATGGAATTTGGGGCTCGTCGTTCTCATAATTTTGACGCGGCGATTTATGGAGCTCGTGCGGCTTATATTGGTGGTGTTGTAGGTACGGCAACGACTTATGCTGGTAAAGAATTTAATATGCCTGCCCTTGGAACAATGGCTCATTCATTTGTTCAATCATTTGATACAGAACTTGAAGCATTTAAAGCTTATTGTAAATCATATCCTAATAATGCTGTATTATTACTTGATACATATGATACATTAAAAAGTGGCTTACCTAACGCAATTAAAGCTGCTAAAGAAGAACTTGAACCTAAAGGTTACCGTTTAAAAGGTGTAAGAATTGATTCTGGTGATATGGCTTATTTATCTAAAAAAATTAGAAAAGAATTAGATAAGGCTGGTATGAATGATTGTACAATTGTTATTTCTAATAGCTTAGATGAATATTTGATAGCTTCATTATTAAAACAAGGAGCTAAAATTGATTCTCTTGGGGTTGGAGAAAATTTAATTTGTTCAAAAACTACGCCTGTATTTGGTGGTGTTTATAAATTATCTAGTATTTATGTCAATGGTAGAGCAGTCCCAAAAATTAAAAGATCAGAAAATGTCGAAAAGATTACAAACCCAGGCTATAAAGATTTATATCGAATTTATGATAAAGAAACAAAGATGGCATTAGCTGATGTCATGAGTTTACATACAGAAAAATTAAATGAAGAAGAAGATTTAACTATTTATCATCAAATGAATACTTGGAAAAATAAAACTTTTAAAGGTGGAACTTATACTTTAAGACCTTTATTAGAACCAATATTTAAAAAAGGTAAATTAGTTTATAAATGTCCTACCCTTGAAGAAATTAGGTCTTATTCAGTTGAACAATTTAAAACAATTTGGGAAGAAGTTAAACGTTTTGAATATCCTCAAATTTATTATGTTGATTTAACTAAAAAATTATCTAATTTAAAACATAAAATGTTAGAGGAAATTGAAGAATAAGCATCTTTTAAGATGCTATTTTCTTTGTGGAGGTTTTTATGAAAAAAGTATTATTATTAACAGGTGATTTAGCAACAGGTAAATCAACATATGCCAAAATATTAAGTGATAAATTACAAATAATGTTATTGACTAAAGATAGATTAAAAGAAATACTTGGGGATGAAATAGGTTTTAAAAATAGAGAAGAAAATTTAAAATTATCTAATGCTAGTATGTCTTTAATGTTTTATGTTTTAGATGAAGCAATAAAAGTAAATTTACCTTTAATATTAGAAGCTAATTTTAAAGATAAAGATATAAAAAGAATCTATAATTTTAAAGAAATTAATGATTTAGATATCTTAATTTTAAGATTTAAAGCTGATTATGATATTTTATATGAACGCTTCATGCATCGGATTAAATATGAAAAAAGACATATTGTCCACCAATCTGCTGGTTTAACTGATTTTAATAAATTTAAAGAATATTTAGCTAAAGGTAGAGATATAGATTTAACTAGTTTTAATGTTATAGATGTTGATGCTTCTAATTTTAATTATCAAAATGATTTTGATTTATTAATGAAAATAAAAAGATTCTTTGAGGTTTAATATGAATAAATTCAATTATTTTAAAAAATATTTATTTATATCATTATCTATAATAATTATATCTTTACTAATAGTTGGAATAATTTTCTATTTTAAGGAAAAGGGTAATTATTTAATAATTATAAGTATACCTTTATTATTTCTAATAATAATTTATTTTATTATATATTTATTAAATGATAAAATGACTAGAAGAATAATGATTTTAAGAAGTTATATATTAAGTTTATTATTTAATATTTATTTAATAGTTATATTGATTATTATTTATAAAACAAATAATAATGAAGAGTTAAATCTTTATAATCAAGAAATAAAAGCTTTAATTATAACTTTAATAATTAGTTTAATTTATTTATTTAGTTTATTAATTTTAAAAATAAAAAATAAAAAATTTTTAAAATTATGTTCTAAATGTGATGAATTATATGATTTAATTTTAGAAAGCAATTTAAATCAAACTAAGAAAAATGACTTAATTAAAGAAATTAATATAGCTTTTAAAAATAATGATTATAAAGCTTTAAAAAGAATTGAAATAGAAAAAGATAATCAAAAAGATGAAATATTAAATAGTTATTTTCATGGTAATTTTTTTAAAAATTTATTAAATAAAATAAAAAGAAAATTATTATTAATTATTACTTTAGGATTAGCATATCCATATGTAAAATGTCAAGATTTAAAACAAGAAGCAAAATGTATTACTTATGATAATTATAATTTAGAATTTACAGGCACTGCTAAAGGTTTAATATTTCAATGGTTAAAATTGATTTTATTTTCTATTTTAACACTTGGAATTTATTCTTTTTTCATACCTTCAAAAATCAGAAAATTTAAAGCTTCTAATACTCATTTAAAAAATTATCAAAATAAAGATAAAGGTAATTTTGATGGTTTTTATATAATAGATTTATTGTTATCTTTTTTATGTTTAGTTATAAATATAGCCACTTTCTTTATCGCAATACCATTTACAATGTGTCTTAAAAAAAGATGGTATTATCATCATTTAATATATGATGGAGAAAGATTAATTTTTATAGGTAAGTCTTTTGATTTAATTAAAAAATGGTTATTATGGTTAGCATTATCTTATATAACTTTCGGTATTTATGCTATATATAGTGCAAAAAGAATTAAAAAATGGGAAGTCAGCAATACTCATATTTTAAGTATTTATAAAAAATATCAAGAAAATCAAGACAAAAATAGTAAATTAATAAAAATTATTTAGGAGAAGATATGTTTAAAATAGGTTGTCATTTATCAATTAGTAAAGGTTTATATAATGCTAGTAAAGAAATAGATAGTATTGGTGGTAATACATTTCAATTCTTTAGTCGTAATCCTCAAGGTTTTAAGCAAAAGGAATATGATGATATAGATTATCAAAAATTTGTTGAATTTAATAAAGAAAATAATATATATATGCCTTTGTGTCATGCCCCTTATACTTTAAATTGTTGTAGTAAAGATGAGCGTGTTAGAGAGCTTGCTAAAATGATTTTAATAAGCGATTTAGAAAGATTGAATAAATATAATAATCCTTATTATAATTTACATCCAGGAGCTCATACGGGTCAAGGGGTAGAGATTGGAATCGATTTAATAGCTAAAACTTTAAACGATGTAGTAAACGAAGATGAAAAAACAATTATCTTATTAGAACTTATGGCAGGTAAGGGTAGTGATATTGGTCGTAGTTTTCAAGAAATTAAAGCCATTTTAGATAAATTGATTTATAAAGATAAATTTGGTGTTTGCCTAGATACTTGTCATGTATATTCAGCAGGATATGATATAAAGAATAATTTAGATGGTGTTTTATTAGAATTTGATAATATTATTGGTTTAGATAAATTAAAAGCAATCCATTTAAATGATTCAAAAATGCCATTTAATTCTAATAAAGATCGCCATGCTAAACTTGGAGAAGGTGAAATAGGCTTAGAGGCATTTTATAAAATTATAAATCATCCTAAATTAAAAAAATTGCCGATGTATTTAGAAACTCCTTGTGATACATTAGAAGAATATCAAAAAGAAATAACTTTATTAAAAGCTCATTATAATGATTAAAAAAGCGTATTAGGTAATACGCTTTTAAATATAATATTAATTAAAATGTCTTTTTAGCATTTAGATAAATATTTAAATTAATTATTAAGCCTGAAACTAAAATTATTATTAAACTAAAAAAATTATTGTTTGTTTGTAATAAAATATTAATAGGCGAAAAATAATAAATTATATCATTGTTAATAAAAATATTTAAAATAAATAAGATAATTATATAAAATAATAATAAATAATTAATATATTTAAATTTATTGTTTAATTTATAATTAAAAATATTAAAAATTGAAAAGCTTAAAATAAGACAATTAATAAATTCTATAATATTATTTATAAAGAAGGTTTTATAACAAATTGAACTAGTTATAATCAAAGAAAAAAATGTTGAAAATATCAATATTGCTATATGTAAATAACGGCTTAATAAAGCTTTTATTTCTGTTTTGTAAATATTTTCTGGTGATATTATATTATAATATTTTACTCTAGCAAGATAGATAGAATAAATTATAATTATTATTAAAAAATAAAACATAATAAAACTAAATAAATAATTATATTCATTAAATATAGGGATAAATATTAAAAAGATTAATTTAAAATAAAATGGTAAATTTAAATAATCATTATAACTAATATTATTATTGTTAAAATTTAAAGTTATTATTAAAACACTAAATAAAATCATTAAAAAAGAAAGAATTATAGTTTTAATAAGATTCTTTTTAAAATTAATTAAAAACATAATACTACCTCCTATATTCACAAATAGCTAAATTTAGTCCAAATGTACTAATAATAATCATACTAGCAAAATAATCAAGACTTAAAGATAAATTATCGATTATAGAAACAAAATCGAAATAACATAAAGGAGATAAGAAGGCTAAAGGTTTAAATGAAGTTATTTTATAAATGATATTTATAATTATAAAGAATATTAAAACTAAAGAACTAGTTAAATATATAATAGAATTAGTTTTAATAAAAGCACTAATAGCGATAGTAATACTATAAATAGTTATTTCTATAACAATATCAGCAAGCATCAATAAAAAACTAATTAAAAATGCATTATCTATATCAAATATTTTAAAATAAATACCAAGAAATAAAAACATCATTAAATCTATCATAAATATATTTAATAAAGCTAAGATTATTTTTTTTATTAAATGATTTTTCTTTTTAAATGGCATAGTAACAAAAAGATTTTTATATATTTCATCATCTTTTATTGTTTTGATTCCAAGTATACATGAAAGCATAGAATATAAAATTAAACCTAAATTTAAATATATTAAATAATAATAACTAATATTATCTAAACTTTTTAAACTGATTTTTAAATAATTTAGAGTTGATTTATCAATTGAATTGAAAATATTAATTAAATTAAATTGATAATTTTTATAATTATTAAATAATAATAAAAAGATAAATGAAGTAGAAAAGATAATTATTAAAAAGATTAAACAAGTCTTTAAATAATTTAAATATATATTTTTATAAACCATTAATTAATCCCCCTAATATATCATCTACACTAGGATTTTCAATAGTTAAATCTATTATATCTAGGGATTGTAGTTTTTTTAATAAAAAATTAAAATCACCACTATAGATAAAATTTGCAGAATTGTTAATAATATTTAATCTATTAAAACCTTTAATATTTAGATCTTTAAAAGTTAAATTATAATTACTTGTGATGGTTATTTTTTTATAATCTTTTTTTAATAATTCATCTTTAATATCAATTAATTTAAAATCATTTAATAAATAGATTCTATCTGCTAAATTTAAAATAAAATTAAGACTATGACTACATATTAAAATAGAAGTGCCTTCATACTTTAATTTTTTTAATATATTTTGTAATTTAGTTATAGTTATTTGGTCTAAATGATTAGTTGGTTCATCTAATAATAAAATTTTAGGTTTATAAAAAAGGGCTAAAATTAGACTTAATTTTTGATTTTCACCAGATGAAAGTTCACTAATTTTATTATCTTTATTTAAATTAAATTCATCTAAGTATTCTAATATATCATTTGTATAGTCTAAATTATAATAGCGATTAACAATTTTAATAAAGTTTATTATAGTTAAATTAGGATAATCATTAGGAGAATCTTTTAAATAACCGACAATATTCATTATAGCTTCATAATCTTTATTTAAAGGTTCGTTATAAAAATAAACTTCACCTGAATCTTTATTAATAATATTTAAAATAGTTTTTAATAAGGTAGATTTACCACTACCAGATTTACCGATTATAGCTACACATTCTTTTTCATTAAGTTTTAAATTAATATCTTTTATTCCTTTATTTGAGGTATATAGTTTAGTTAAGTTTTTAATTTCTAATGGATACAATTCAATCACCTTCTAAGCTTATTTTAGCACATTTATTATTCATTTTAAAGTTTGTAAAAAACACTACATAAATCATAAAAAAAATAGTATAATAAAAAAAGATTTTAAAGGAGTTGTCAATATGGATATATCAACAAGAATTTTAGAATTAAGAGATAAATTAAATAAAGCTGGTTATGAATATTATGTATTAGATAAACCAACTATTTCTGATTATGAATATGATATGTTAATGAAAGAATTGATTGAATTAGAAGAAAAATATCCCCAATATCAATCAGATACATCACCAACAGTTAAAATTGGTGGGGCTGTTTTAGATAAATTTAGTAAAGTAAAACATACTATAGCCATGATGAGTTTAGGTGATATTTTTAGTTTAGAAGAAGTAGACGACTTTTGTGAGAAGATTTTTAAAGTTTGTAGTGATGCTACATTTGTTTGTGAACTTAAAATAGATGGTTTATCTGTTGCCTTACGCTATCATGAAGGTAAACTTGTTTTAGCCTCTACTAGAGGTAATGGACTTATTGGTGAAGATATTACAAATAATGTTAAAACGATCAAAAGTGTTCCCTTAACAATTCCTTATGAACCTGATTTAGAAGTTAGAGGCGAGATTTTTATGCCTAAAGCCTCATTAGTTAAATTAAATTTAGAAAGAAAAGAAAATAATGAAGAATTGTTTCAAAATTGTAGAAATGCAGCAGCCGGTTCTATTAGACAACTAGATAGTAAAGTTGTAGCTAAAAGAAATTTAGACACCTTTATTTATTATTATTTAGGTGATATTGATACCCAATATCATGCTTTAGAAAGACTAAAAGAGTTAGGATTTAAAGTTAATAAAGAGGCTAAAGTATGTAAAAATGCTAATGAAATCAAAGAATATATTAAATATATCGAGACTATTAGAGATAATTTGCCGTATGATATTGATGGAGTAGTTATTAAAGTTAATGAAATTAAATATCATAATTTAATAGGTTATACAGTTAAAGTTCCTAAATGGGCGATAGCTTATAAATTTAAACCAGAAGAGGCTGAAACTAAATTGTTAAATGTTACATTTCAAGTAGGAAGAAGTGGTGTGATTACCCCTGTTGCGAATTTTAATCCTGTATTTGTTCAAGGTTCTACAATTTCTAAAGCTACTTTGCACAATGAAGACTATTTAATTAATAAAGATATTTGTGAAGGAGATACAATCATCATTCATAAAGCTGGTGATGTTATACCAGAAGTTGTAGGAGTTGTATTAGAAAAAAGATTAAAAGATGCTAAACCTATTAGAATGATTAAAAATTGTCCTTGTTGTAATAGTCAACTTATTAGGCTTGAAGGAGAAGCTGATTATTATTGTCAAAACCCTAATTGTAAAGAAAGAATTATTAATTCTTTAATTCATTTTGCTTCAAAACCGGCATATAATATAGAAAATTTAGGTGAACAATTAGTTAGATTATTTTATAATGAAGGTTATTTAAGAAATATTAGCGACATATTTAAATTAGCGGATTATAAAGATGAATTGATGGCTTTACCAAAACTTGGTAAAAAAAGTATCGATAATCTTTTAGTTAATATTGAAAATAGTAAGAATAATACATTAGATAGATTGATTTTTGGCCTTGGTATTCCTAATGTTGGTAGTAAAGTAGCTAAAATAATATGTGAAAAATTTAATACTATCGATGACATAATAAAGGCTTCATATGAGGATATTTTAACAATTAATGATATTGGTGAAGTAATAGCTAGAGACTTTTCTAATTATTTTAAAGATGAATATAATCTTAAACTTATAGCTGAACTTAAAATGCTTGGTTTAAGGATGGATTATCCCCGTATGATAGTTAGAACTAATAGTTATTTTAGTGGTAAAAGAGTTGTTTTAACCGGAACTTTAAAAAATATGGGGCGTGACGAAGCTAAGGCTAAATTAGAATTGTTAGGAGCTAATGTATTATCTAGTGTTTCTAAAAAATGTGATTTAGTTATTTGCGGAGAAAATGCAGGTAGTAAGCTTACTAAAGCACAAGAATTAAAGATTAAAGTGATTTATGAAGATGAATTCATAAAGCTTTTAGAGGAATGATATAAATGGATTTTATAGATATAAAAGGTGCTAGAGAAAACAATTTAAAAAATGTTTCTCTACGTTTACCAAAAAATAAATTGATTGTTATGACTGGGGTATCAGGTAGCGGTAAATCAAGTTTAGCTTTTGATACGATTTATCAAGAAGGAGAAAGAAGGTTTGTTGAATCTTTATCTACCTATGCTAGACAGTTTATAGGTTTACAAGAAAAACCTGATGTTGATTCAATTGAAGGTCTATCACCATCGATTTCAATCGATCAAAAAACAGCTAGTCATAATCCACGTTCAACAGTTGGGACAGTAACAGAAATTCATGATTATTTACGGGTTTTGTTTGCCCGTATTGGAACACCATATTGCCCTAATCATCATATCCCTATTACTGCTTGGAGTGTTGATGAAATTGTTGGGAAAGTTTTAAATTTAGAACTTGAGACAAGAATTTATATTTTAGCTCCCGTAGTAAGAGAAGAAAAAGGAGAACATAAAAAACTTTTAGAGAAATATTTAAAAGATGGTTATATTAGGGCTTATATCGATGAAATCCTATATGATTTAGATGATCCTAATATAAAATTAGATAAAAATAAAAAACATAATATCGATTTAGTTGTTGATAGATTAAAATTAAAATCTGATGATCGAGGTAGAATAAGTGAAGCTATTGAATTAGCATTTAAGGCTAGTGGTGGTTTTGTTAAAATTATGCATGATGATATCACCGATTTATATAGTGAAAATTATGCCTGCCCTATTTGTGGTTTTACATTAAATGAATTAGAACCCCGTTTATTTTCTTTTAACAATCCGCTTGGTGCTTGTCCTGATTGTCATGGTTTAGGTTATAAATTACATATTGATAGAAACTTAATTATTGATGAGGAAAGAAGCCTAAATAATGGCGCCATTGTGCCATATCGTAATCAAGATAAAGAAAATTTGAATTATGCTGAATTAGATCAAGTTTGTGCTTATTATAATATTGATAAAGATACACCTTTTAAAGACTTAGAAAAAGAAAAACAAAATATTATATTATATGGTTCACCAGATATAATTCATTTTGAACTTATTTCAACAAGTGGAAGAATATCTTATAAAGATAAACAATATGAAGGTATAATAAATAATTTTGAACGCCGTTATATAGAAACTAATTCAGATTGGATTAGAGAATGGATTGAAGGATACATGGTTGAAAGTGTATGTCAAACATGCCATGGTGCACGACTAAATGAACAAGTTTTAAGCGTATATATCGATAATAAAAATATTGATGATTTATCAAGAATGTCAATTTTAGAATTATATAATTTTTTTGATAAATTAGAATTAGGAGAAGAAAAACAAAAAATAGCAACCTTAGCTATTAAAGAAATTAAAGATCGTTTAAAGTTTTTAATTGATGTGGGTCTTGATTATCTAAATTTAGCTAGAAGTGCAACTAGTTTATCTGGTGGTGAAGCTCAAAGAATTAGACTAGCTACTCAAATAGGTAGTCAACTTACAGGAGTTATTTATGTATTAGATGAACCTTCTATCGGCCTTCATCAAAGAGATAATGCTAGATTAATTAATAGTTTAAAACAAATGCGTGATTTAGGTAATACGCTAATTGTAGTTGAACATGATGAAGAAACGATGCTTTCAGCTGATTATTTAGTTGATGTAGGGCCAGGTGCTGGAATTCATGGTGGGGAAATCGTAGCAGCTGGGACACCTAGTGAAGTTATGGCTAATCATAATAGTTTAACTGGTAAATATTTAAAAGGTGAATTAAAAATTGAAGTACCTAAAGAGATAAGACCTGGCAATGATAAAGAAATTGTTGTTTATGGTGCTAATGAAAATAATTTAAAAAATATTGATATTCACTTTCCACTTGGTAAATTTATTTGTGTAACAGGAGTATCAGGTAGTGGTAAATCAACTTTAGTTAATGAAATATTATTAAAATATTGTCAAAAGACACTATATAAAGCTAAGAAGGTAGCACCTGGAAAGTTTAAGAAAATAACAGGTTTAGAAAATATTGATAGAGTTATTGAAATTTCTCAACAGCCAATTGGTAGAACACCTAGATCAAATCCGGCTACTTATACAAGTGTTTTTGATGATATTAGAGAATTATTTAGCCAAACTAATGAAGCAAAAATTAGAGGATATGATAAAGGTAGATTTAGTTTTAATGTTAAAGGTGGAAGATGTGAAGCTTGTGGTGGAGATGGTGTTAAAAGAATATCGATGCATTTCTTACCAGATGTTTATGTGCCTTGTGAAGTGTGTCATGGGACACGTTATCAAAAAGAAACTTTAGAAATAAAATATAAAGATAAGAATATTGCTGATGTTTTAGATATGCGGATTGAAGAAGCTTATGATTTCTTTAGTGCTTTTCCAAAAATTAAAAATAAATTAGAAACTCTTATGGCAGTAGGCCTTGGTTATATGAAACTTGGTCAATCATCAACTACATTGTCTGGTGGTGAAGCCCAAAGAATTAAATTAGCTAGTGAATTATATTCAAGAATAAGTCCTAAAACACTTTATATATTAGATGAACCATCTACCGGGTTGCATACAGATGATATTAAAAAATTGTTAACAGTTTTTAATAAAATTTGTGACAATGGTGCTACTTTAATCGTTATTGAGCATAATTTAGATATCATTAAATCAGCTGATTATATTATTGATTTAGGTCCTGAAGGTGGCGATAAGGGTGGTACTTTAGTAGCTTGTGGTACACCTTATGAAGTATCTTTAAATTCTAAATCATATACAGGTCAATATTTAAAGAAAATATTAAAGAATTAAACTGGAGGAAAAATGGATAAAAAAGGTGTTTTAGTAAAAAAAATAATAGAAGATAATAAATTAGAAATAATATATGGTGAAGATGGTTTAGATAAATTAGTTGTAGAAGATATGATTTGTAGACCAGGAATGGAACTTTGTGGTTATCTAGATTTTTATGAACCACAGAGGATTGTTTTATTAGGAACTAAAGAAACGACATTTTTAAAGTCTTTATCTTTACCATTACAAAAAGAAAGAGTAGAAAAAATCTTTAGTTTAGAACCTCCTCTTTTAGTTATATCTAAGAATGTCAATTTGCCTGAATATTTTAATGATATAGCTAAAAAGTATCAAATCGCAATCGTTAAAAGTGATTTATCTACTACTGCTACATCATCTAAATTATATACATATCTTCAAGAAATATTAGCTCCTAGAATAAGTTTACATGCTACATTTCTAGATATTCATGGCCTTGGGACTTTGATTATGGGTCATAGTGGCATTGGTAAATCAGAAACAGCTCTAGATTTAATTAAAAGAGGTCATCAATTAATCAGTGATGATTTAGTAGAAATATTTGAAAAAGAACCTGGTAATTTGATTGGTACTGCCCCTGATATTTTAAAAAGATATATGGAAATAAGAGGAATCGGAATTGTTGATGTTGTTCATATGTTTGGTTCGGCATCATATAGACCTAAAAAAAATGTAAAATTAGTTATTGAGCTTGAAGCTTGGGACAAAGATAAATATTATGATCGTTTAGGTTTAAAACAAGAAACAATTCGTTTCTTTGACACAGAAATTACGAAAATGGTAATTCCAGTTTTATCAGGTAGAAATGTTGCGTTATTAGTTGAATCAGCTGTTTTAAATGAAAAATTAAAAATTTATGGTGGTTATAACGATGCTAAAACGTTTGTTGATAAAGTGAATAGGAAAGCGAGAGGTGAAGAATAATGATTTATGTTCTATATATTTCTTGTATTATTGTAATATGTTTAGCTACTTTATACCCGTATATTAAAATTGATGGTAAATATCCTACATATAAAATAAAAAATGTCTTTAGTAAGCGAAAAAAGACGTATTCATTTAGATATTCAACATCTATAATTTTTGGTATTTTTGCCTTTATAGTTCTATTAATATTAGATTTAACATTAAGCAAAGATGCTCTTATAATTGATCCGATCGCTTTTAGTATTTTTAGCTTTGGTGTCCATTGGTATGCTTTATGGATTTTACTTGGGGTTGTTGTTGCGGTTATTGCTGGTGTTAAAGAAGGCAAGAAAATTGGTATTTATTCTGATTTCATTTATACGGGGATTTTAATAATTTTACCATGTGCGATAATTGGAGCGCGCATTTGGTATGTTTTATTTAATTTAGATCAATTTCCAACTATTGGCCATGTGCTTGGTTTAAAAGATGGTTGGGCTGGCCTTGGTATTCAAGGTGGTATTATTATGGCTTTAATTGTCTTATTTATTTATTGTAAATGTAACAAAATACCATTATTTAAAGCCTTAGATGTTGTTGCCCCAGGTTTTTTAATCGGCCAAATATTTGGTAGATGGGGTAATTTCTGTAACCATGAATTATATGGACCTGCTATTAGTAATCCTAGTTTATTTGAAGCATTTTTCCCACGTTTTATAACAGAAAATATGTATATTAGCCATCCTTTAGATAATTTAGCTGCTGGTTATTTCCAACCTATGTTCTTATACGAAAGTATGTTAAATTTAGTTGGTTTAATCATTATGTTAATATTAAGAAGAAAATCTAAAAAATTAGAATCAGGAGATATGTTAGGTTTATATCTTATTTGGTATGGTATAGTTAGAACTATAACAGAAAGTTTCCGTCATGAAGGTGAAGTTTTATTAATTGGTAATATTAGAGTAAGTATTGTAATGTCTATAATATTTATAGTTTGTGGTATTTTATTCTTAATATTAAAAAGGAAATTCTTTAATAGAGTTAATTATCAAGAACTAATTCAGACTGTTAAAAAAAATAAAGTTGAAGGAATAATCTTTGATTTAGATGGTACTTTATTAGATTCAAAAGAATTGATTTATCGTTCATTTATTCATACATTTGAACATTTTTATCCAGAACATAATTTATCTGATGCTGAATTAGATTCATTCTTTGGCCCAACATTACATCAAACATTTTCTAAATATACAACAGATGAAGAAAAAATTAATGAAATGATTGCTTATTATAGAGAATTTAATATTGCTAAACATGATGAATTAGTTAAATTATTCCCTGGTGTAAAAGATACATTAGAATATTTACATAAAAATAATTATAAATTAGGTGTTGTATCTTCTAAAAAGAAAGATTTAGTAATACATGCATTAGAATATTTTAAAATAGCTAAATATTTTGATGTTATATTAGGTGGCGATGATGTAGAAAAACCAAAGCCAGACCCAGAAGGCATTTTAAAAGCTAAAGTTATAATGAAAGTTAAAAAAGCAATTTATGTTGGAGATAGTGTATCTGACCTTAAAGCTGGTAAAGCTGCAGGTATTAAGGTTTGTGCAATAGCTTATAAAAAAGATAATGGTAGGGCATATAAATTACAAGAAGAAAACCCAGATTATTTTATTGAATCTATGTTTCAATTAGTTAAAAAAATAGGAGAATAAAATGAGTTTTGCATTAGAAGTTAAAGAAGAATTAACACGCCTGCCTTTAACTTTAGGTGAAGAATTAATAGCTTTAAAGGCTATCTTACATAATGGTTTTGAATTAAATTTAGCTTCTTTTAATGATTTTAAATTGCTATTTCAAACTAAAAGTAATCCTATTATGCGCTATGTTATAAAATTGTTAACTAATATTCATCCTAATATTAAATATAATTTATATCAAAAACAAATAATGCGTTTTGATAAGCCTAATTTATATGTTTTAGAAATTAATAATGCTATAAATTTAGTAGAAGAATTTGAATTATTAAAAGAAGAACCAAATAATAAATTAGAAATATATAATGAAGATAATTATAAAAAAATATATCTTAGAGCTAGCTTTATTACTAGTGGTTCTGTAAATGATCCTAAAACTAGTAATTATCATTTAGAATGGTGTTTACAAAATGATAATGAAGCTTTGTTTATTCAAAGTTTAATTAATTCTTATGATCTAAATGCTAGAATCAGCAAAAGAAAAGAAAAATATGTTATTTATATTAAAGATCGTGATGGTATTTGTGATTTATTAAGAATCATTGGAGTTAATGTTGCGGTATTCAATATGGAACAAGACATCATTAAAAGAAACATGATAGCTAAAACTAAAAGAGAAATTAATTTTGATATAGCTAATCAAAGTAAGACTAATAATGCTAGTAAAAATATCATTCGTTATATTAAATATTTAGAAAAATATTATCCTTTAGATGATTTAGATGATAAATTAAAAATAGTTATGAAAATTAGAAAAGAAAATCCTGAATCTAGTCTAGTTGAATTATGTAAGATTTTAGAAGATGAATATAAGCAAAAAATAACTAAATCGTGTTTAAATCATCGATTGCGAAAAATAAAGGAAATAGCTATTGAATATAGTAAGAAGAGGAATAATAATGATTGGAATTGATTTAGTAAATAATAATAGGATAGCTTTAGATTTAGAAAGATTAGCTAATAGAATATTAAGTGATTTAGAATTAGAAGAATATAATAAATTTAATTCTAGAAAAAGGAAAATAGAATATGTAGCTAGTAGATTTGCCTCTAAAGAAGCAATTTATAAAGCTATGGGAAAAAATTATGGTTATGGTTTCAAAGATTTTAGTATTTTAAACGATAAAGATGGAAAACCATATGTAAAATCTTCTTTAAATTTTAATTTTTTAATATCTATAAGTCATGAAGATGATTATAGTATAGCCATTTGTGAAATTATTTAATTCTTGCTATTTTAGCTTAAATTTATTATAATTATTATGTTTTAAAGGAGGAATATACTTTGGCACGTGCTAATAAATATGTTGATAAAAGTCAAGATAATTTAAATAAGAAGAAAAAGAAAACATTATTTTGGTCTTTAATTATTGTTTTAGGCCTTATTGTAATTGCTGGTATAGTTGTATTAATTTTATGGGGTGTGGGTGTATTTGATAAAGATGAAGATACACCAGAATATTTTACAGAAGAAATATATGAACAATATAAAATTAATTATTCACAAATTGATTCTAAACTTGATGTATATGAAATGAATTTTATTTTCGTTTATGAAAATGAAACATTTGATGATTTATCTGATAGTGATAAAAATAGTGTGACTACAAATTTAAACAATTTAATTACAACTATTAGTAATAAAAGCTATGATATTGGCTTTTATATGTTAGATGCTAGTACTACAGCTAATAGTGGAATATTAGAAAATGATAATTATGGTAATTTTACTTTTACTCCACAATTATTATTCTTCTATGATAGTACTTATTATAGCTCTATTCAAAGTGCTATTGATGCAAATGATGGAAATAAAGTATTAGAAAATATTGTTGCTAGTTCTAATAAATCAACAAGTTTTAATGCTAGTACTATAGCAGGCTTTATTAATGTTTTAAAGAACACTAAAGACTTAATAAATAATTTAAATGTATAATATTCAGAAAGGATAAGAGAACGCTTTTTAGCGTTCTTCTTTGGTATCATGGAGAAAGAAAAATTAATTGAACCTATTGCTAGTGAATTAAATATCACAACAAAACAAGTTGAAGCAGTTTTAAATCTTTTAGCTGAAGACGCAACTGTTCCTTTTATTGCTCGTTATCGTAAAGAATTAACTGGTGGATTAAATGAAGTAGTAATAAGAGATATAAGTGAAAGATATAATTATGCAGTTAATTTAGAAAAAAGAAAAGAAGATGTAATGCGTTTAATTGATGAAAAAGGTTTATTAACAGAAGAATTAAAACAAGAAATATTAGCTGCTACTAAACTAATTGAAGTAGAAGATTTATATCGTCCTTATAAAGAAAAGAAGAAAACTAAAGCCACTGAAGCTATTAAACTTGGTTTAGAACCTTTAGCTAAACAAATGTTAGAACCAAATTACGGTAAGAACAAAGAAGATATTGTAAAACCATATTTAAAAGATGATTTGACATATGAAAAAGCTATTGAAGGAGCTAAATATATTATTGCTGAAATAGTTTCTGATAATGCAACTTATAGAAAATATATTAGAGAAAAATCTCTTCGTTATGGGAAAATTTCTTCTAAGCTTAAGAAGAACGCTGAAGATACTGATCTTAAATTTAAAATGTATTATGAAAATACTGAGGGTTTAAGTTATATTAAACCACATCGTATTTTAGCAATGAATAGAGGCGAAGATTTAGGAATTTTAACTATAAGTGTAACATTGCAACCAGAACGGGATATTGATTATTTAGAATATCAAGTTACTCATAAAAAACATTTGTTGTTTATAGATGAAATAAAAGATGCAATTTTAGATAGTTATAAACGGTTAATATCTCCATCAATTGAAAGAGAAATTAGATCGATGCTAACAGAAGATGCTGAAAGCAAAGCAATTGATGTTTTCTCATTAAATGTAAAGAATTTATTATTACAACCACCATTAAAAGGTAAAGTTGTTCTTGGTGTAGATCCTGCATTTAGAACAGGTTGTAAACTTGCTGTTGTTGATCCTACAGGTAAAGTTTTAGAAATAGGAGTAATCTATCCTAATGAGAAAGCTAAAGGGGTTGAAGTTGATGAAAAACTTTTAGCTAAATCAGAAAAAACTGTAGTTGGATTATGTACAAAATATAAAGTTGAAATTATAGCTATTGGTAATGGTACAGCTTCAAGAGAAACTGAAAGTTTTATTGCTGATGTTATAAAGAAAAATAATTTAAATATTAAATATATAATTGTTAGTGAAGCAGGTGCTTCAGTATATAGTGCTTCCGATATTGCAAAAGAAGAATTCCCTGATTTTGAGGTTCAAGAACGTAGTGCTGTAAGTATTGCTCGTCGTATTCAAGATCCACTTGCTGAGCTTGTTAAAATTGACCCAAAGAGCATTGGTGTTGGTCAATATCAACATGACGTTAATCAAAAAGAACTTGGAGAGGCCTTAGATAATGTTGTAACAGATGTTGTTAATAATATTGGTGTTAACGTAAATACAGCTTCTGTAAGTTTGTTAACCTATGTTTCAGGGCTTTCTAAAGCATCAGCTCAAGAAATAGTTAAATATCGTGATGCAAATGGTAAAATAACTTCAAGAAGTGAAATTAAAAATGTAAAGAAAATAGGTCCTAAAACATATGAACAAGCAATAGGCTTCTTACGTATTTCAGAACCAATAGAAAAATTAGATATGACATCTATTCACCCAGAAAGTTATGATAAAGCTAGAGCAATCTTAAATTATATGGGCTTAACAGAAGATGCTATTGGTAGTAAAGAAATTAAGGATGCAGTTAGTAAATTAGATAAAAAAGAATTATTAAAAGAAATAGAGATTGATGAATATACATTAAATGATATTTGTGAAGCTTTTGTACAACCTTTAAGAGATATTAGAGATGAATATCCTACACCAATTTTAAGAAGTGATATTTTACATTTTGAAGATCTAAAACCTGGTGATGAATTAGAAGGCACGGTTCGTAATGTTATAGATTTTGGTTGCTTTGTTGATTGTGGTGTTAAATATGATGGGTTACTTCATATTTCAAAAATGCATAAAACTGGCATTAAACATCCATCTGAATTATTAAGTGTTGGTGATTTAATCAAGGTTAAAGTTTTAGATGTTGATTATGATCATCATAAATTACAATTAGAATTGTTAAATTAGCTATTGCATTTTGTCAAGCATTCTTGTATAATATAGAAGCGCTTGACAGGAATGGAGTAATACTCAAGAGGCTGAAGAGGCTTCCCTGCTAAGGAAGTAGACCGGGTAACTGGTGCGAGAGTTCAAATCTCTCTTACTCCGCCATCATATAACTAACATTTTGATACAATTAATGGTCTCAAAATGAAAGATATTTGCTCGAGAAATCGGGCATTTTTTCTTTTTATGTGTTTTATTAGTAGAGAAAAATTAGTTTAAAGCGACAGACTTTAGAATTTTTGTTCTACTAGAAAAATGTACTTTTACTACATTCAGGGGGTTGTGTGTTTTACGGCGGGTATGCTATAATCTCGTTTTCGACAGTTTTATAGAAAAAACGTGGCAGTTACCACGTTTTTTTGATTTTATAGTGTTGT
>CALUXR010000026.1 GCA_944324795.1 uncultured Acholeplasmatales bacterium | reverse complement strand
TGAGACTTATATACGTAGTATATAAAATCTCACGAAAGTAGAAAAATTATATAGAATAGTGTCGAAAACCCGTGTTGCTGTTGATACTTTTAATACATCTAATTTTAGTGAAGATGAAATAGTTAGTGCTATTAAAAAAGTCTTCCCTCTAACTCCAAAAGGTATAATCGAACATTTAGATTTAAAACGTCCTATATATAAGAAAACTTCATGTTATGGTCATTTTGGTAGATTAGATCCTGATTTTACATGGGAAAAATTAGATAAAGTTGATGAGTTAAAACGAATCTTAAAATAATACTTGTTATAAATTAAAAAATATGCTAATATCACATAAAAAGGGTGAAAATTATGTTTTTAATAAATGCTTTAACAATATTTTTAATAGTATTAATTGCAGCTATCATAATATTAGCTTTAATGATTATAATATTTTACATATCTACTAAAAATAAATTTATTAGAATGCTTGAAGATATTGATAATTCAGCTAGTAGAATAGATGTTTATTTAACTAAACGTTATGATGATTTAACTAAAATGTTAGCTTCTGTAAAAGGTTATATGAAACATGAAAATGAAACTTTAAAAGAAGTTACTAATATGCGTACATTAAATAAAAATGCCTCAATGAAGGAAAAAGCTGATTATGCAAATAAATTAAATGATGTAGCTAGAGAGATAAATCTAGTAGTAGAACAATATCCTAATTTAAAAGCTGATAGTGTATTTATTAAATTACAAGATGAAATTGCTGAAATTGAAGAAAATTTACAAGCTGCTAGATCTAATTATAATTCTAATGTTGCTAGTTATAATAAATCTATATCAGTATTTCCAAATAGTCTTGTAGCAGGCAATAAATTTATAAAAAGAGAATATTTTGAAGCTGAAGATATTAAACGTGAAGATGTTAAAATAGAATTTTAGGAGAGAAATCTCCTTTTTTCTTTAAAAAAATAATTAAATTGTCTATATATTAAATGGGTGATTTAATTGATTTGTAAATGTTGTAATAAATATTTTATTAAAGAAAGAAAGTTTCATGAATTGTTGATTAGGAAAAAAATATATTTTTGTTCAAATTGTTTAAATAATTTTAAATTAGAAATAAATTATGAAACTATTCCTTTAGATGATGGAAATAAATTATATGTAATTCATTTATATAAAAATATAAAGGAAGAATATATAGATTATTTAATTTTTGAATATAGTATTATTTTAAAGAAATTAAAAGAGAAAATAAAAGAATTTATCTTAATTGATAATTTTAATATTTCAGATTTAGATATTTATAATATATTAGCTAAATTAAATAATAATGATTTATATTTAGTTTCCTTTAGATAAATTACTTGTAATGTAAGCGTTTCAATGATATAATTAAGACAGGAAAGGTACGATTACAATTTAATATTAAATCTACCTTTAAAAGGTATAGTCTAGGGAAACCTAAATTTAAACTATACTAGGAAAGGAACCAAGTATGATTAAAATTGAAGTTGTTGGAAAAAACGGTTTTGAACCATCTAAGTCTAATGAAGAATATGCTGTAAAGAAGCTTTCAAAATTAGATCATTTGTTCAAAAATGAGGATGTAGTGGCAAGAGTGGTATGTAAAGTTTATCCTACTTACCATAAAGTTGAAATAACATTGCCAACGAAACAAGCAATCTTGCGTTCTGAAGCTAAAGAAAAAGATATTTATGCCGCAATTGATATTTCAATTGATAAACTTTTAGGACAAATCAGAAAATATAAAACTAAACGTGATCGTTCTAATAAAGATGGCATAAAGGAAGTAGAACAAGCATGGGTAAATGTTAAAGAACCTAAATTAGTTAAGTCTAAAAATATTGACCTAGAACCTATGTCAAGAGAAGAAGCGATCGATCAAATGGAACTTTTAGGCCATGATTTCTTCGTTTATTTAGATAGTTCTACTCATAAAACTAATGTTATCTATTTACGTGATGATGGTGATTATGCTATTATCGAAACAAAAGAAAAATAGATTTTAGTTATCTTTTTGATATCTCTAAGCTCGTCTTAGAGATATTTTTTTTAATTATTACTTTAAAAAATATGTTAAATATAGTATAATTTCTAAGTATGCAAAGGAGGATTAGCATGTTAAAAAAACTGTTTGATTCTGGGTATAAAGAATTAAAAAGATGTGAAAAAATTGCTCTTAAAGTTCTAGCACTAGATGATGATATGCAAAAACTTAGTGATGAAGAACTTAAAAATAAAACAAATGAACTAAAAGAACGTTTAAATAAAGGTGAAACTTTAGATGATATTTTAGTTGAAGCTTATGCTGTTGTTAGAGAAGCTGCTTATAGAGTTACAGGACTTAAAGCTTATCCTGTTCAAATTGCTGGAGCTATTGCGATTCATGGTGGTAATATTGCCGAAATGAAAACTGGTGAAGGTAAAACTTTAACGGCAGTATTTCCAGCTTATTTAAATGCTTTAACTGGTAAAGGTGTACATATCGTAACAGTAAATGAATATTTAGCACAAAGAGAAACAACTGGTGAAATTGGGGAAATTTATCGTTTTCTTGGTTTAACTGTTGGTCTAAATTTAAGAGAATATTCACGAGAAGAAAAACAAGCAGCCTACAATTGTGATATTTTATATTCTACTAATAGTGAACTTGGTTTTGATTATTTAAGAGATCATATGGTTCAATTTAAGTCACAAATGGTTCAAAGAGAATTAAATTATGCTATTATCGATGAGGTTGATAGTATTTTAATTGATGAAGCTAGAACACCACTTATTATTTCTGGTGGTTCAACTGATAAATCAATGGCATATATTCAAGCTGATACTTTCGCAAAAAGACTAAAAGATGAAGATTATGAAATAGATGTAGAAGCTAGGACCATCGTTTTAACTGATAGTGGTATTCATAAAGCTGAAAAATTCTTTGGTGTTGATAATATCTATGATATTAAATATGTAACTTTGATTCATCATATTAATAATGCTTTAAAAGCTAACTATATTTTCCATAATGGCGTTGAATATGTTGTTCAAGATGGTGAAGTGTTAATTGTTGATTCTTTTACAGGTCGTATTTTAAAAGGACGTCAATATAGTGAAGGCCTTCATCAAGCTATTGAAGCAAAAGAAAATGTTGAAATTAAGAAAGAAACAGTTACTGTAGCGACTATAACTTATCAAAATTTCTTTAGAATGTATAAAAAATTATCTGGTATGACAGGTACTGCTAAAACTGAAGAAGAAGAATTTAGAGATATTTATAATATGTATGTTGTAGAAGTACCAACTAATAAACCGGTAATAAGAATTGATAAACCAGATTTATTATTCTTAACTAAAAAAGCTAAATTTAAAGCTTTGATTGAAGATATAAAAGAACGTCATAGTAAAGGTCAACCAATATTAGTTGGTACAGCTGATGTTGAAACTAGTGAATTAGTTAGTAATCTATTGACTAAAATTGGCTTAAAACATGAAGTTTTAAATGCAAAGAATAATGCGCGTGAAGCTGAAATTGTCGCATTAGCTGGTCAAAAAGGTCAAATTACAATTTCTACTAACATGGCTGGTCGTGGTACTGATATTAAACTTGGTGAAGGTGTTAAGGAACTTGGAGGTTTAGCTGTACTTGGTACTGAACGTCATGAATCACGTCGTATCGATAATCAGTTAAGAGGTCGTTCTGGTCGTCAAGGAGACCCTGGCTTTTCACAATTCTTTATCAGTGCTGAAGATGATTTGTTAGTTCGTTTTGGTGGCGATTCATTTAAACAAAAACTATCTTGGGTAATTAGATTAAATGGGGATGGTAATGAAGATTTGCCACTTGAATCTAAAATGTTTACTAAAGTTGTAACTCAAGCTCAAGAACGTATTGAAGGCAATAACTACGACGCTCGTAAAAATGTATTACGTTATGATGATGTTATAAGAAGACAAAGAGAAATATTCTATAAAGAAAGAACGGCAGTTATTAGTGAAGATAGCGTTGAACCACTTGCTAAAAACCTAATAAAAGATGGAATTTCTTTAGTTATTTCTAGTAAAATTAAACAAGTTGGAAATAATAAATATGATATCGATGATGAAGGTATAACCAATACATTCAATACTGAATATTTTGGTCCTAATCATATTGATATTGAAGAAATTAAAAAGCTAGATGAAGACGAAATAGTTGATTATTTATATAATATAGCCTTAAAAATTTTGGATGAAAAAAGAGAAGCTTGTCCACCTGAAATTTTTGAAGAAGTTTTAAAAACAATCATCTTACGTATTTTAGATAATAATTGGACTCATCATATCGATGATATGGATGGTTTACGTCAAGGTATAGGTTTCCAATCATATGGTCAACAAAATCCATTACAATTATATCAACAAGAAGGATTTAAAAAGTTTGAAGCGATGATGGATAAAATTAAACTTGAAGTATTACGTTATTTAATGCGTGTTCAAATTAGGCAAAATATTCATCGTGATGAAGATAGTACTAAAAATTTAGCTACAAATGCCCCTGATAATGCTTTAAAACCTACTCCTAAAGTAAATAAAGAAAAACAAGAGGCAAAAAAAGTAGGCCGCAATGATCCATGTCCTTGTGGCAGTGGTAAAAAATATAAAAATTGTTGTGGATTAAAAAAGTAGGTGTTTTATGGAACGCTATGAAATTAATAAGTATATGCAAACTTTTAAACAAAAAATAGCGGATCTATATGAAGCATTACAAATAAAAACTAAAGAGGCTAAATTAGCCTCTTTAGATGCTTTAATAGGTAGCCCTAATTTTTGGGATAATCAAAAAGAAGCTAATAACATAATTAATGAAGCAAATAATATTAGAGAAGATATTAATTTAATAAAAGAAATAAAAAATGCCTATAATAATTTAGAAGAATTAGATGCATTACAAGAAATTGATAATGAAGCTAAAGAATTATTTGATGAAGAAATAATAAGTTTTAAAAACAAATTGGATAAAGCAGAAGAAAAGGCTCTATTAAGCGATAAATATGATGATAATGATGCG
This sequence comes from uncultured Acholeplasmatales bacterium, assembly GCA_944324795.1. Taxonomy (GTDB): domain Bacteria; phylum Bacillota_I; class Bacilli_A; order Acholeplasmatales; family Anaeroplasmataceae; genus CALUXS01. Next base: position 14,496 of record CALUXR010000026.1, on the reverse strand, counting down.
ATTGTTGAACTTCATCCTGGGGCTGGTGGTACTGAATCGATGGATTGGGCACAAATGCTTTTTAGAATGTATCAACGTTTTACACAACAACAAGGCTTTAAATTTGAAATATTAGATATTCAACCTGGTGATGAAGCTGGTTTAAAATCAGTCACTTTTCAAATTAAAGGAAAATATGCCTATGGTTTAATGAAATCAGAAAGAGGAGTTCATCGTTTAGTTCGAATATCCCCATTTGATAGTGGGGCAAGACGGCATACATCATTTTGTTCATGTGATGTAGCCCCTCTAATTAATGATGATTTAAATATTAAAATTAAAGATGAAGATATAAGAATCGATGTATATCATTCAAGTGGAGCCGGTGGTCAATCAGTTAATACGACAGATTCAGCCGTTAGAATTACACATTTACCAACAAATATTGTTGTTACTTGTCAAAATGAAAGAAGTCAAATTAAAAATAAAGAAGTAGCTTTAAAAATTTTAAAATCAAAATTGTTAGAAAGAGAAATATTAGCTAGAGAAGAAGAATTAAATAAGATTAAAGGTGAACAAAAAGGTATTAATTTTGGTTCACAAATTAGATCTTACGTGTTTTGTCCTTATACGCTTGTTAAAGATCATCGTACTAACTTTGAAGTTAGTAATGTTCAAGCTGTTATGGATGGCGATTTAATTAATTTTATGTTAAGTTATTTAAAAATGGAGAAAGAAAAAAATGAATAAGGCCCAACTTAAAATTAAAATTAGACAATGTTTGTTTATTGCCTTAGGCGTATTTATAATGGATATAGCATATTATTTTTTCTTTAGCCCAATGAATTTAGTTGCTGGTGGAGTTACTGGTATTTCAATTATTTTAAAACCTGTTTTAGAAATGATTAATATGAGTCAATCTACCTTTCTTTATATAATTGAAGCTATTTGTTTATTACTTGGATTAATTTTACTTGGTAAAGACTTCTTTTTTAAAACTGTTCTAGCAAGTCTTCTTGCACCGACTTATATTTTTATTTTTGAAAATTTAAATTTGGCTCAAGATATAATTATTAAAACTGTAGAAAATAAATTGCTTATAACTACCTTATGTGGTTCAGTTTGTCAAGGACTTGGTGTTGGTATATGTATTAAAAATAATGGTTCAACAGGTGGAGTTGATGTAATTCAAAAATCAATTTCTAAATATTTACATGTTCCTTATTCAATTGGTATGTATGGAACTGATTTTATCATTTGTTTTCTTAGTGGTTTTAGTTATACTATTCCTTTAACTTTTAATTTTGAATATGTTTTATTTGGCCTAATTAGTGTCTTTTTTGCTGCTTATTTAATCGATTTAATTTCTTTAAATGCTAGAGCTTCAAGGACTGCATATATCATCACTAGCCGAAAAGAAGAGGTTAAAGAAGCAATCTTTAAAAAAATTGGTCGTGGTTGTACGGAAAGTATTGTTAAAGGTGGCTATACTAATAGTGATAAGACTATGTTAATTTGTGTTTTAAATAAAAATGAAAGCTATAAACTTGCAGAACTTATTAGAGATGTTGATAATGAAGCTTTCACTTTCTTTACTAGTACACGAGAGGTTGTTGGAGAATATGCAAGAAAACCTAAATAATACTGTTTTATCGATAAAAGAAATTAAAAAAGATTTATATGAAGTTAATATTAATAATGAAATTTATCAATTTGTAGTAGAAACTGTTCTTAAATATCGTCTTCTAAAAGGTAAAATAGTAGATAATATTGATGAAATTATAAAATATAATGATTTAAATAAAGATTATAATAAAATTTTAAATTATTGTTTAAAATATCCTAAATCTATATATAATTTTAAATTATATTTAAATAATAAATATAAAGATATAGATATATCATATATAATAGATAAGTTAATTAATATTAAAGCATTAGATGATAAAAAGTATGCTCAAATGAAGATAAATTCTCTATTAAATAAAGGTTATGGGGTCAATTATATAAAAAATTATTTAATTTATAATGATAAAATAGATAATTATATTATTGATGAATTATTAATTGATATTGAAACAACTAATAATATAGATGAAACCATTAATAAATTATTAAAAAGATATAATAAATTAGATAATAAAGCAAAAAGAGAAAAAATATATAATTATTTAATTAAAAAAGGTCATAACTATAACGATTTTAAGACTATATTAGATGAAAGTTTAAAATAGTCTTTTTTTTATACTTTAAAAGCTAAATATTATTTGTTATAATAATAAAAAAGGAAAACGTTTTGGAGGATGCAATGTTAGTAAAAGATAAAATTGATAGTAATTTCCTTTATTATTTTGACCAAGGAAAGGCTCATAAATTATATGAAGTTATGGGTAGTCATCTAGTAAAGGATAAAAAAGGCAAAAATATTGCCTGTGAATTTGTTTGTTATGCCCCTAATGCTAAAAGTATTAGTATTATGGGTAGTTTTAACAATTACGCTAAAGACCAAAATTATATGGAAAAAATTGATAATTATGGTATTTGGTATCTAAAGATTGATGGTGATTTAGAATTTGCTAAATATAAATATTGTATTAATACTGGATATGATATTTTATATAAATCAGATCCATATGCCTTTTGTTCTGGTTTAAGACCTAATAAAGATAGTGTTGTTTATGATATTAATGGTTATAAATGGCATGATGAAGTTTATATGTATGATCATAAAAAAACTTATAATAGTCCGATGTTAATCTATGAATTACATTTTGGTTCATGGAAACGTCTTGGTGAAGGAGATAATGATTTTTATTCTTATAAAGAATTGACAGATATGTTAATTCCGTATTTAAAGAAATATAATTATACACATGTTGAAGTAATGCCAATCTATGAACATCCATTAGATGCATCATGGGGTTATCAAGGTACAGGTTATTATTCAGCTACTACACGTTATGGTTTACCTAAAGACTTAATGTATTTTGTTGATCAATGTCATCAAAACAACATTGGAGTTATTTTTGACTGGGTACCTGGTCATATTTGTAAAGATGCGAATGGACTTTATATGTTTGATGGTACACCATTATATGAATATCCTAATGAACAAGATAGAGAAAATTATGAATGGGGGACTGCTAATTTAGACTTAGGCAAAGGTACAACGCGCTCTTTCTTATATTCAAATGCCCTATTCTTTATGGAATATTATCATGTTGATGGATTTAGAGTAGATGCTGTATCTAATATTATTTATTATTTAGGTAATAAAAATAGAGGAGAAAATAGAGGGGCAACCGATTTCTTAAGAGAATTATCTTATAATTTATTCGCTAAAGATGATAGAGTATTATTGATAGCAGAAGATAGTTCAGATTTCCCTGGTGTAACTAGACCAAGCGATATGGGTGGTCTTGGCTTTAATTATAAATGGGATATGGGTTGGATGAATGATACTTTAAAATATTTTAAATTAGATCCAATTTATCGTAAATATCATCATAATTTATTAACATTTAGTATGTTATATTATTATAATGAACAATTTATTTTACCTTTCTCACATGATGAAGTAGTTCATATGAAAGGTAGTTTATTAAATAAGATGCCTGGGGATTATTGGCAAAAATTTGCTAACTTCCGTTTATTAATGGGCTATTTCATGACGCATCCTGGCAAAAAACTATCTTTTATGGGGAATGAATTAGCTCCATTTAGTGAATGGGCATTTTATAAGGGTTTAGATTGGAATTTATTAGATTATGATTCACACAAGGGAGCTAATAAATATATTAGTGATTTAAATAAATTATATAATAAAGAAAAAGCTTTATGGGAACTAGATTATGATCCTAAAGGTTTTGGTTGGGTTGAACCTAACAATGCTAATCAATCAATTTTCATTTATTGTCGTTATGCAAAAGAATTTGATGATCATTTAGTAATTGTATTAAACTGTACACCTAATACTTATCATTTCTATCGTTTAGGTGTACCAGGAGATCGTGATTATGAAGAATTAATTAATTCTGATGATACTAAATATTATGGTTCAGGTCAAATAAATACCAAAACTATTAAATTAATAAAAGAACCAAGTCATGGTTATAATAATTGTGTTGAAATGACTATCCCACCTCTTGGCATTACAATTTTAAAGATGAAAAGTGCTAAAAATAAATAGTACATGATATTTTATTTAATAAATTTATCCTTACAATATTAAAGATATAAAAGAAAGGTTAATGAATATGAAAAAAATATTAGCATTTCTTTTAGAAAAGAAAATAATAATTATAATTGTATCTATTATTTTAATTTTTCCATTAATATATTTTGTTGGTTTTTCTAAAACTAGGGATTATGGAAAAATTTATTCGATAGAAGAAGTATATGAAAATGGTGATATTAGCTATGATGATTTAAAATCTTTAGCATATTATCAGAATGGTGGTATTAAGAATAATGAGGATATTTTAGATAATAATTATCAACCTCAAGAAATAGGTTTATTAGGTATATTTAATAAATATCAATTAAAAGCTACATTAAGTAATAAATTTATCGAATATTACCAAATAGATATTACTTATTATGGTACTTATAATGGCTATATAGCTTATACTTTTACGCTTCCTAATTTAAGTGTTTGCGAAGTAATAGTAGATATTAATATAGGTAATTTAAATTTTGTAGCTAGTAATCCTAGTAAATTAATTGGATTATATAAAGCCTAAATAAAAGCTTTATTAGATTGTTTTTATAATATAATAAGAATGAAGAAAAAGCCTACAAAAAAGTTGTAGAAAAAGATAAATAATTTAATTTGCAATAAATACTACCATGTAAGTGGTGGTATTTTTGCTAATAAATAAAAGAGAAATTTAAAATGTTAATTTTTTATAAAAACGTTTTTATATAGTATAAAAGCGATTAAAACGTTTTTATATATTTAAATTTTTTAAAAAAGTTAAGAAAATTATTTAAATAAAAAGGTTTTTATAGTATAATGAGCCGGTTAGTTTTTTAACCAATATTATTATCTAAAATTTTAAGGAGTATAATAAATGGAATATACATATTTTAATGATAAAGAAAGTTTTAAAAAAGCTTTTATTAATAATGTTGAAAATAAATATGCTGTTGACTTTGAAGATTCTACACCATATCAACAATTTGTTGTTTTAGGTGAAATGTTAAGAATGTATGTTGCAAAAGATTGGCATCAAACTAATGTTTTAACAGCTAAATCAAAAGGAAAAATTGTTTATTATTTTTCAATGGAATTTTTAATGGGTCGTATGATCACAAACAACTTAATGAACTCTGGCGTTTATAATGTTGTTAAAGAGGCATTTGATGATTTAGGATTAGATTTAAATGATGTTGAACATCAAGAATCAGATGCAGGTCTTGGTAATGGTGGTCTAGGACGCCTTGCTGCATGTTTTATGGATTCCGTTGCTTCACTTGGCCTACCTGTTCATGGTAATTGTATTCGTTATCGCTATGGTTTTTTTGAACAAGGTATTAAAAATGGTTATCAAGTTGAACATCCTGATCGTTGGTTAAAAGATGTCCATGTTTGGGAAATTAGAAAAGATGAAGATGCAGTAGAAGTACCATTTTATGGTTATATAGAAATGAATACAGAAAATGGTAAATTAAATGTATTACATAAAAATGCCGAATATGTAAAAGCCGTACCTTATGATGTACCTATTATTGGTGATAATAACCATATTGTAAATACTTTACGTTTATGGAGTGCTGAACCAGCTTCTACATATCCTAGCGAAAATGCTTTTGAATATCATAGAAGAATTAGAGAAATATCTTCATATTTATATCCAAGTGATGATACTAATGAAGGTAAGTCTTTAAGATTAAAACAACAATATTTCTTTGTTTCTGCTGGTGTTAAATCTGCAATTAAAAGACATAAGAAAATATTTGGTACAATTACTAATTTAGATAAAAAAGTTTGTTTCCATATCAATGATACGCATCCTGCTTTAATCGTTCCTGAATTAATGCGTATTTTAGTTGATGAAGAACATTTAGATTGGGATAAAGCTTGGAAAATAGTTAAAAATTGTTGTGCATATACAAATCATACAATTTTAGCAGAAGCTTTAGAAAAATGGCCTATTGATTTATTTAAGAATTTACTTCCTAGAATTTATACAATTTGTGAAGAAATAAATCGTCGTTTAATGATTGAAATAGCTTCTAAATATGGTGAAAATAGTCCTTATTTAGATCAATTAGCTATTATTAAAAATAATACTATTCATATGGCTGCATTATGTATTCATGGCTCATTTAGCGTTAATGGTGTTGCTGCATTACATACAGAAATTTTAAAGAATATTGAAATGAAACCATTTAGCGATTACTATCCTGGTAAATTTAATAATAAAACAAATGGTATAACACATCGTCGTTGGTTAATTCAATCTAATCCTGAATTAGTTGATATAATTAAAGAATATTGTGGTGATGATTTTTCATCTGATATGACTAAACTTGAAAAATTATTACCTCTTGCTGATGATGAAGTATTACAAGCTAAATTTGCTAAAATGAAGAGAGCTCGTAAAGAAGTATTAGCTCGTAAGATTTATAATTCTCAAGGTGTTTCTCTTGATATTGATTCAATATTTGATATTCAAGTTAAGCGTCTACATGAATATAAACGTCAATTGATGAATGCTCTTCATATAATGTATTTATATAATAGATTAAAATCAGATAAGGAATTTAGAGAAAACTTCTATCCAACTTCATATATTTTTGGTGCTAAAGCTGCTTCAAGTTATGTTTTTGCTAAAGCTGTTATTAAATTAATAAATACAATTGCTGATAAAGTAAATAATGATAGCGAAACTAATAAATACTTAAAAGTAGTATTTGTTGTTAACTACAATGTAACTTATGCTGAAACTATTATGCCAGCTGCTAATGTATCTGAACAAATCTCAACAGCTTCAAAAGAAGCATCAGGTACTGGTAATATGAAGTTTATGATGAATGGTGCAGTTACTCTTGGCACACTTGATGGTGCTAATGTTGAAATTAAAGAACTTGTTGGTGATGATAATATTGTAATATTTGGTATGAATGCTGATGAAGTTAATGAAGAATATGTTAAACATGATTATAATCCATATACATATTATGAAAATGATCCACGTCTACATTTAGTCTTAGATGAGTTAACTAATGGTTTCTTTGATAAAGTACCTGCAAATGAATTTGAAATAATTAGAAATAATTTATTATATAATGATAATTATTTTGTATTAAAAGATTTTGATTCTTATGTTAAAGCTCATGAAAAAATAAATAAATTATATAAAGATCAAAAGAAATGGTTACATATGTCAATTGTAAATGTTGCTAAATCAGGTTATTTTACAACAGATAGAACAATGCAACAATATAATGAAGATATTTGGCATGTAAAGCCAATCGTAAATAATAAATAATTTAAAAAAGGGGAAATAAAATCTAAAGGGGATACTTTAGATTTTTTTCTTAAATGGTGTTATATGTATATATTTAAAGAACAAGATAAATTAGAATTAGCAATAAATAAAAATAATAAAATAATTAATATCATAACTTTAATTCGTTTATTATTAATTGTTTTAGCAGTAATTTTTTTCATTTGTTATTTTACAATGACTAATATTATTTATTTAATATTAGGAATTGTAATTATAATAATATTTATTATAAATTTACCAATAACTAATAAATATTATATAGAAAAAAGATATTTAACTTTACAAGAAGAAGCATATAAAAAACATGAATATCGTAAAAATGGTAATAATAATTATTTTTTAGATAAAGGTTTAGAATTTAAAAAAATATTTTCTAAAACATCTTTAAGAGATAAATATTTACTTGAAGATATTGATGTATTTGGTAAAAATTCCCTATTTTCGATCTTAAGTAGTGCTCATAGTGTTCTTGGTCGCTATAATTTAGCCTTAAGTTTATGTCATGGTAGCGATTTAAATCCTAAAAGTATAGAAGAAGTAGGAAAGTCAGAAGATTTAGTTAAATTAGAGGCAAGTCTTGCTTTAAATAAGATTGATGTAGAATTAGATAAAGATAGTTATATTAATAACTTAGCTTCTAAATTTACTCCTAAGAGAAATCTTCATTTTGGTTTAATAGGTTTATATATCATTGATATAATTATCATAATTTTAAGTTGTTTAAATATAATCCCTATCTTTAGTTTAATTATTCCATTCGTCTTAAATTTATATTATGCTACTTTATTTAAAGATAATATTAATTCACTAGCAACCACTTCTTTAGCTAATAGTATAAGTGAAACTAGGAATGTTTTAAAATATTTAAATAAATTAGATTTAACAAAAATAAATAATAAATACGATGATATATATTTAAAAAAAGCGATTAAAGATATAACAAAATTGATCAATTTATGGCAAGTTTTATCATATAAAAATAATTTGTTATTTAAAATTATTTTTAATGGTTTAATTTGTTTTGAAGGGTTATATCAATTAATATTTAATAAATTACAATTAAAAGAAGAAAGAATTAAAGAAATTTTAACTGATATTTCTGATTTAGAATTAATTTGTTCATATGCAAATTTAGTATGTGATTATAATTATTCAATTGGGGAGATTAGTGAAAATTTAGAATTTAGTGATTTAAGTAACATATTAGTTAAAGAATGTGTTCCTAATAGTTTTAATTATGAAAAGGGAACCATTATAACAGGTTCTAATATGAGTGGTAAAACAACATTCTTAAGAACGATTGCTGAAGCTGTTTTATTATTTAATGCTTGTAAAATCACCCCTTCTACATCTTTTAAAGCTCCTAAATTTATGCTTTATACAGCACTAAGAATTAAAGATGATTTAGCAAGTGGTATTTCAAGTTTTTATGCTGAGATAGAAAAAATTAAAGAAATGATTGAAGATAATACATCTAACAAAAAATTATGTTTAATAGATGAAATATTTAAAGGGACTAATACTTTAGATAGAATATATGGGGCTAAAATGTTAATTAAAAAATTAGAAGAATTAAATTATGATTTTATTATTTCAACTCATGACTTTGAACTTTGTGAAGTAGATAGTATTATTAATTATCATTTTAGTGAAACTTATTTAAATGAATATAAAGAAATAACTTTTGATTACAAATTAAAAGAAGGAAAATCAGTTTCTACAAACGCAATCTTCCTTCTAAAAAAATCAGGCATTATTAACTAAATAATTTAATGCACCATCTTCTAAATATGATGGGACTATTTCTTCACATTTATTAATTAAATCATCTTCAGCATTAGCTACAGCAATTTTCCTTTTTACATTTTCAAATAATGCTAAATCTTCTCTACTATCACCAATAGCTAATGTATTATTAAAATCAGCATTTAAAAGTTTTAATATCTTTGGTATTAAATAACCTTTATTAACATTTTTTCTTAAGATTCTAAAGAGTATTTTAGTCCTATCTTCACCAATAATCTTTCTATTAATATTGTCTTTATTATAAAAATTAGTAAATATACTACTACCTTTTTCCATACAACAAATTATTTCTGGGTAGGTATCTAATGTAAAATTCTTGAAAGTTTTAATGAATATTGTTTCTTTAGGTTTAATAGGATATAAACTACGCAAGGTATCTTTATAATTAAAAATAGAAAAGATACCTTTTTTTTCATAAAATAAGAAGTATATATCTTTTTCATATTCTGTTAAATTAGCTAAATCAACACTAAAATCAACCTCTAAAATATGACCATTAATTTTAGCATAGGCTCCACTATTAGCCAAATAATTTAAATTAAGCCCATTTAATTCATTAAAATAATCTAGATCACTTGGAAAAACACTTGAAGAAATGATTAAATTATATTTTTCAGCAATTTTTTTAAGCATTTCTCTTTGTTTTGGCTTTAATAGGCAAACATTTGGTAAAATTGTGTTTTGTAAATCAAGAAATACAGTTTTTTTCATATCTCATCACCATTTGCAATATATCATATTTATTTAAAATTGAAAAGATTATTTTATTAAATTATGAGATTTTTATTATAAAAAATGCTATAATAATAAATATGGAGGATTTTATGCTAGCAATAACAATTAAATTTGATTGGTCAATGCTAATTGGCTTTTTCTGTGGAGTAGTCACAGGTTTTATTATTTTATTTTTAATTTATTTATTATATGTTTTAATAAATATAAAAAAAGGTAAAAAAATCATTAAAAGTGAAAAACATATTGAAACTAGTGAAATCATTAAAAGAATCGAATTAACTAAAAAAGCTTTTAAAGAAAAAAAGACTAAAGGAAGTAAAAGTATAAGTTATACATATGATTTATGTGCTAAATTAGTAATTGATACTGCTAGTGATTTTTTCCCAAATTCTAAACACCCCCTATTTGAATTATCAATTGATGAAATGGTTTTATTAATTGAATATATTAGAAAAAGAATAGATGAGGTTTTAGATTATAAAGGCATAAGCTTTTTAAGAAAAATAAAAGTATCAACTTTATTAAATATGGCTGATACTAAAAAGATATTAGAAGAAAATGAAATAATAAAAGCTACTAAAAGATATAAATTAAAATCGACCTATGAGGCTGCTAAAAAGGTTATCAATTTAATTAATCCTTTGTGGTGGGCTAAAAAATTAGTAATAGATGGTACTTTTAATATATTGATAAATAAAATGTGTTTAGTAGTCATTGGTATTGTTGGTGAAGAAACTTATAATATATATTCTAAAAAAGTATTTTTAAATGACGAAAAGATTGATGTTACAACTAATGAAATAAATGAAATTTCAAAGGAGGACTTTTTAAATGAAGAATAGAAATAAAAAAATAGTGGTTGAAGAAAAATTTAAAATTCCCCAAATTGATCCTAAATATGATGGATTAAAGAAAACTAAACCAGCCTTTGAGCGGACTATTGCGGCATCTCCTTATTTTGGTAGTAAAGTTAAAGATAAAATTTTAGTACCAGATAATAAAGGTACTATCAATGTTGATAAAGCTTATGATGCTTTTAGGCCAAAAGGGGAAAAACATATTAGTGATGAAGAATTAATTAAGACACATGGGACTAAATATTATGATTTTAAAATTTTAAATGAAAAGAAAAGAGAAGAAGTTCTAGGCGTTAAGTATAATAATGATTTAGAAAATAAAGAAGAAAATAACGAAGAATTTAAAATTAGAACTGTTGAAGAAGAAAAGCCTTATGAAAGCCATATTTATTATCGTAATAAAGAAGAAAATAAAATAATTTATAATGATATTGAAGATAATGAAATTAAAAATCAGGAAGAAAAAATAAATAATGAAATTAAAACCGAACCTAAAGAAGAAGTTAAATTAAATCTTAATTTTAATTTAGATGAATTTGAAGAAACTGAAGTAGAAGAAAATAAAGAATATCAACTTCCTCCACTTGATTTATTTAAACGTTCAGGAATTATTTCAGATGAAGTACCAGAATGGCTTGTCGAAAAGAAAGATATTATAAATAAATTATTACAAGACTTTGAAATTGAAGGCGAAGTTGTAAATTATGTTAAAGGACCTGCTTTTACACGTTATGAAATAATGTTACAATCTGGGGTTAAGGTAAATAAAGTTTCTAGTTTATATGATAATTTTCAAATGGAACTTGGTGCTAAGTCAATTCGTATTTTAGCCCCTATTCCAGGTAAGAAAACAGTCGGAATTGAAGTACCTAACAATAAAGTTGATACTGTTTATTTTGGCGATTTAATCAATGAAAACTTCGTTAATGACAATAAACCACTTAGAGTAGCACTTGGTAAAAATATAGATGGTGAAACTATTTATAAATCTATTGATGATATGCCACATGTCTTAATTGGTGGGGCAACTAAAAGTGGTAAATCTGTTTGTATGAATACAATTTTAATCTCTCTTTTAGCTAAAAATAAACCTGAAGATTTAAAACTTATTTTAATAGATCCTAAGAAAGTTGAAATGAGTTTTTATGAAGAAATCCCTCATCTTGTAACTCCAGTTATAAGTGACCCAGAAATGGCTTCGTTTGGACTTAAATGGGTTGTAGATGAAATGGAAAGAAGATATGAAGACCTAGCAAGAGCTCATGTTAGAAATTTAGAAGATTATAATAGAAAAGCTAAAGCTACAAAAGAATTTAAACCTATGCCATATATTGTAATTATAATAGATGAATTAGCAGATTTAATGATGACTTGTTCAGCTGATGTTGAAGATTCAATTAAACGTATTACACAAAAAGCTAGAGCGGCAGGTATTCATTTGATAGTAGCAACTCAACGTCCTAGTGTTGAAATTGTTAAAGGTACTATTAAAGCTAATATTCCATGTCGTATTGCTTTTAAGGTAGCGTCATATGTTGATAGTAATACTATTTTAGATGAAGCAGGAGCTGAAACTTTACTTGGTAGAGGTGATATGTTAATTAAAGATAATGATGCCCCTATAAGAGTCCAAGGTGCTTTCATTTCTGATGAAGAAATTGGAGCTGTTTGTGATTTTATTAGAGATGAAGCAAGTCCTAATTATATCTTTACACATAATGATTTAAAACAGCAAATGCAACAAGAATCAATTAAAGAAAAAGATATAAGTAATATGGAAGCAGATAGTACAATTTATGAAGTTGCTAAATATTGTATTTTAGAAGGTCAAGCTTCAATTAATGGTATTCAAAATAGTTTTGGTTTTGGTTTTAATAGAGCTCAAAGAATTGTCACTATATTAGAACAACGCCATATTTTAGGACCTAAAACAGGTTCAACTAAAGGAAGAGATGTCTTAATAACTTTAAGTGAATTAGATAGAATGTTTGGAAGAAATAGCAATGAAGAAGAATTCTAAACGCTATATTGAAGAAGCAATAAAATTAAAATCAGAAAATTTGATTTGGCAAAAGTTTATAGCTCGAGAAATTATATTTAGTTCTCTTTCTTTAATTTTATTATTTGCAATATTATTGATTTATAGCTGCCTAAATTTTACTAAATTTAATAAATTAGCTAAATTAACAGCTGACACAATTTTAAATCATGAAGTTTATATTGACCCTAATGCTTATTATTTTACTTGGTTAATTTTATTATTAATTATTAGTATCGCTGCTTTAATTATAGGTATAATAATCATTAAATTTAAAAAAGAAGCCTTAAAAAAAAGTTATTTATTTTATAAAATATATGATATTATAAGCTTTATAGCTACTATTTGTGTTATTATTAATTTTATAATAATGTTTATTATTACACCAGTTACAATCGATGGTAGGTCGATGGAATCTACTTTTTCAGATGAAGATAAAGTGTTATTATGGCATTTTGCATATTCACCTAAAAATGATGATGTCATCGTTTTAGATGCGACGAATTATGGTGATCAAGATAAATTTTATATTAAAAGAATAATAGCTTCACCAGGCGATAAAATAGAGTTTGTAAAAATAAATAATTCAGAATTTAAATTAAAAGTTAATGATACATTAGTAGGTGATTTAGATTTTACAAGTTGGAAAAAAATTATAAATAGCATGGGCTATAATGACACATTAGAAGCTATAATTGCTGCTGATAAGTTTATTGTTTTTGGAGATAATAGATTACATAGTACTGATTCAAGAACGTTTGGTGTTATAGATGGTGATGATATTATTGGTAAAGTTACAATTAGATATTATCCTTTTAATAAATTTGGTTTTCCAAAAAAAGAAGTTTTAGAATAAATATAAAGAATTAATTACTTGATAAAATTTTATAACCTCTTTACAAAATCATTATAAATAAGATGTTTGTAAACATTGAGTTCTTATATATTTTTTGAAATGAATTAAAACTAGTTAAAAATAATGTAAAACATTTTAGTTTATATTGTACTGAATAATATTTTGACGTCAAAATAGATAATTTTGTGACAAAAGATTTGATGATTAGAAGTACTAGTGCAAAGTTTTTAATATTTGAAAACCAAATACATAATAAAGGAGTTCAAATTAGATTTGAAGATGGAGATTTATGGTTAACACAAAAATCTATAGGAAAACTTTTCGATACAATTAGAAATAATATTATGATGGACATTAATGAAATAATAACACTAATGAATTAGATGAAAATTCAACTAGTAAGAAATTCTTACTATTTTAAAGATAAGGGAATAGAGTAAAATAGGATAAATTATATAAATCAGACTTTGATTTATTATTAGAAAAAATAGATAAATAATAATTGATAGAGTAGATTTGTATCTACTTTTTCTTAAAAAAACTTATTATATAATATAAATCTAATGAGGAAGTGATTTAGATGAATGAAAATAAAGTAAATATCAACTGCTTGATACCAATTTATTTAACACCTCCAAGAAATCCTTATAAATAAAGGGTTTGCGAGCATATAGATCTTACACGTTTTTTCAAAAAAACAGTAAAAAA
>CALUXR010000025.1 GCA_944324795.1 uncultured Acholeplasmatales bacterium | reverse complement strand
AGTGAGACTTATATACGTAGTATATAAAATCTCACGAAAGTAGAAAAATTATATAGAATAGTGTCGAAAACCCGTTACCTCCTATTTATATATAGACAAAAAGTTAATATTTTTTTAAAAAAAATGTAATAAGCTTTTAATTTTTTTAATTTTTGTTATAATTAAGAGGCATAAAAAAATAGAAAAGAGGAATATAATGGCAAGTTGTGATCATAATTGTAATTCATGTAATTCTAAATGTGATGGATCAATTAAATATTTTAGCTTAAATGAACAAAGCCATATCAAACATATTATTGGTGTTGTATCTGGCAAAGGTGGAGTTGGTAAATCAGCTACAACTTCTCTTCTAGCTTTAGCTTTTAAGAATAATGGCTATAAAGTTGGTATTTTAGATGCTGATATTACCGGTCCTTCTATTCCTAAAGGTTTTGGTGTTAAAGGGGGAATTTCTGGAAATGATAGTTTAATGTTCCCACAAGTTAGTAAAAATGGTATCAAAATGGTTTCTATCAATTTATTATTAGAACATGAAGATGATCCTGTTTTATGGCGTGGACCTGTAGTTGGTGGGGCTATAAAACAATTTTATGAAGATGTTTTATGGGAAGATTTAGATTATTTATTTATCGATATGCCACCAGGAACTGGTGATGTGGCCTTAACTATTTTCCAAAGCATTCCAATTGACGGAGTGGTTATTGTATCTACACCGCAAGACTTAGTTCAAATGATTGTTGGTAAAGCAGTTAAAATGGCAAATATGATGAATATTAATACTCTAGGTATAATCGAAAATATGAGTTATATTAAATGCCCCAACTGTGATACTATAATTGAACCATTTGGTGCTTCTAAAATTTTAGATATTGCTAATCATTTTAATATTAAGCCATTAATTAAAATGCCTATTGATCCTAATTTAGCTAAATTAATCGATGAAGGCAATATATGTGAATATGATACATCATATTTAAATGATTTAGTTAAAGAACTTGATAAAGATGTATCTCATAAAATTAGACTTAAAAAAATAAATTAAAAAGAGATTCGCTTGAATCTCTTTTTTGGCTTTATTAAAGCATTATTCATTTATTTTTTTAATTATTTCTTCAATATGATTACCATAATCTAATGATTCATCATATTTAAATATTAATTCAGGCATTTTTCTAGCCTTAATTTTAGAGGCTAAATAAGATCTAATTTGTCCTTTTTTATTTTCTAAAATGTTTATAAACTCTGGCAATTTATTTTTATCATAACAAGTATAATAAATAGTCATATAAGATAAGTCATTTGTTATTTTTATAGCTGTAACTGAAAGTTGTTTTAATTCATCATCTTTACTACTATTTAAAAAATATAAAGATAATTCTCTTAAAGCTAAAGATTCTAATCGTTTTAATTTAATTTCATTCATTGTTTAACCTCCTGTGATATTGAGGCTTCAATAACATCACCAACTTTAAGATCGTTATATCCTTCAATTCTTACGCCACATTCATAACCTTGTTTTACTTCTTTTACATCATCTTTAAATCTTCTTAAAGTAGCAAGTTTACCTTCATAAATAACTATACCTTCTCTAAGTAAACGAACTAAAGCTGTATTTGAAATATAACCATCAGTAACATAACAACCAGCAACTGTACCTACTTTTGAAATCTTAAATAATTCTCTAACTTCTAAATAACCAGTTACTACTTCTTCATATACTGGGTCTAATAAGCCTTTTAAAGCCGCTTCAATATCATTTGTAACATCATATATTATTCTATATAATCTAATTTGAACTTTCTTACTAGCAGCAGATTGTTTTACATTTGGCATAGGGCGAACGTTAAAACCAATTATTAAAGCATTTGAACCAGCAGCAAGATTGATATCATCTTCAGTTATCGTTCCAACATTGCATCTAATTATATGTAAATTTACATCAGGTACTTCAATTTTAGAAAGACTATTTTTTAATGCTTCAGCACTACCTTGGGCATCCGCTTTAATAATGATATTTAATTCTTTATTTTTACCATCAACTTGATTAAATAAATCATTAATATTTTTCGGTTTATTTTCTTCAATTTCTCTATTTTTATGAATAATTCGGCGTTCTTCAGCTATAGCTTTAGCTTCTTGTTCAGTATTAAATACCATAAATTTATCACCAGCTTTAGGTACAGATTCAAGACCTGTTACCATTAAAGCTTGACTAGGTTTAGCTTCTTGATAACGAACATGACGATCATCTTCCATCGTTCTAACTTTAGCATATGTATCACCACAAACTAAAGAATCGCCAACTTTTAAAGTACCATTTTGAATTAAAAGTGTAGCATAAGGACCTTTGTTGCGATCAAGTCCAGCTTCAATAACTGTTCCCATCGCTAGACGATTAGGGTTAGCCTTAAGTTCTAAAATATCAGCTTGTAATTCTATCGATTCTAATAAATCTTTAACACCTTTTCCTTTAAGAGCACTAATATAACAATATATAGTGTCACCACCCCAAGCTTCAGGAATTAAATTATAATGAGATAATTCTTCCATAACATGATCTGGATTTGCTTGTGGTTTATCTATTTTATTAACTGCAACAATGATCGGACATTTCGCCGCTTTAGCATGTTCGATTGCTTCTTTTGTTTGTGGCATAACACCATCATCAGCCGCTACTACTAAAACAACTATATCCGTAATTGAAGCACCTCTAGCTCGCATTTCAGTAAATGCCGCATGTCCTGGAGTATCAATAAAAGTAATATCATAACCATTATGATTAATTTGATAAGCACCAATATGTTGAGTAATACCACCAGCTTCACCAAGTGCTACTCGCGAATTTCTTATTGTATCTAATAAAGTTGTTTTACCATGGTCAACGTGTCCCATAATTGTAACAACAGGAGGTCTTTTAACTAAAGATGATGGGTCATCTTCTATTTTAAATTCATCAAAACGAGCTTTATCAGTTATAACTTCATCTTTAAGTTCATAATCATACTCTAGACAAATAAGTTCAACAGTTTCACGATCGATTACTTGGCTTTGACTAGCCATTATATTATTAGAAATTAATTTTTTAATTACTTGACCTACAGGTTTTGAAATTGCTTCAGCCAAATTTAAAACTGTCATATTAGGTTTATATATAACAACTTTTTCCCCTTTATTTTCTTCTTGAGGAACATTAGATAATCTTTTTTCTGCTTTTTTGTTTTTAGGCATAAAAAACACCTACTTTCTTAATATTTTTAAAAATGATTGTCCACTTTTCTTTACTCCTAAAACTTTTTTATTAGCTTTACCTATCGCTTCTGAAAGCATATTAGAGTCAAACTCTAATGAAACTTCTACATTATAGAACTTAGCTTTATCTAAGATTTTTTTTGTAGTGTTTTTTCCTGCATCATTAGCTAAAAATATATAACATAAATTATTTTTTCTTAAATATTCAATAACTAAATTTTCGCCAACTACAATTTCCCCGGCTCTATAACATAAGCCTATATTATTCTTTTCCTTCATCATTTAACAACCCTAAAAGTTCATCATATATATTATCAGGAACTGCAACTTCTAATTTTTTATCTAAAGCTTTCGTTTTTTTAGCTTTTAAAATAATATCTCGATCTTTCTTTAAATATGCTCCTCTTCCATTAGCCTTACCTTTTAAATCGATAAGAACTAAACCTTCAGGAGATCTAACTATTCTAATTAAATCTTTTTTTTCGCATACTTCTCTACTAATAATGCAAGTCCTAAGAATAGGTTTTCTTTGATTCATCATAAATCACCAAGCCTTATTCACTAGCATCATTTTCAGATTTAATATCGATTTTCCAACCACATGATTGAACAGCTAAACGCACATTTTGACCAGCTTTACCAATGGCTAGACTTAATTGATCATCAGGGACGATGGCTACTGATGTTTTAGTTTTTGCATCTACATCTATAACTTTAATTACTTTTGCAGGTTGTAAACTATTAGCAATAGTTTTTTCAATATTTGGACTCCATTCATAAATATCGATTTTTTCACCATTTAAAGCTTCAATAACACCATTTATTCTACTTCCGCCCTCACCAACACATGAACCAACAGCATCGATATTTGGATCATTAGAATAAACAGCAATTTTACACCTATCGCCTGCATCGCGAGCAATACCTTTAACTTCAATAATTCCTTCACTAATTTCAGGAATATAAGTTTCTAATAATCTATTAATAAAATTGCGATCATTTCTTGAAACATAAACTTTAGGTTCTTTATTAGTATGTTCAACTTTTCTAATAAATACTTTAACATATTCTCCTACTTTTAAGTTATCATTACTTAATAATTCTTTTTTAGGTAAATAAGTTGTAACATTACGACCGATATCTAATATGATAAAATCTTCTTTGACATCAATTACTTTAGCACTAATCATCTCATTTTCTAAGCTTTTGAAATATTCTTCAGCCTTTTCTCTTTGAAGTTGTTTCAAACTTTGATTAAACATTGATTTCATTTGGTTAGCACCTTGTCTTCCAAGTTCATCAAAAGCTACTGGAGTTTCAATTATTTGACCAACTTTACAATTAGATTTACCTTTTAATTTTCTAGCATCATCAATTAAAATTTCACAGATTCCATCTTCAGGTTCTACTTCACTCAATTTATCGACAACTCTTTGAACTTTAAAGATACTTAATTCTTGTTTTTCAGGATTTAGTACAACTTTACAACTATCATCACCAAAAGCTTTTTTATAAGCATATACTAAAGATTTTTTAATAATTTCATAAATATCTTCTTTTACTAATTCAGTTTCGTTGCAAATTTCATTAACATTTTTAAATAATTCCTTACTAATCATTTTTTACTCCTTATATTTTTACTGCTAAACGAATAAATTTTATATCATTTATTTTTATAGGTAACTTTTTAATTCTTCCTTTTAAATTAATTTTAATGATTATTTCTAAATCATTTGCTTCTTCTAAATAACCTTCATAAACCTTATCTATTAATTCAACATGAATATATTTACCAACACTTTTTAAAATATCATCATTCCCTTTTAATTCCTTTTCAGCTCCAGGAGATGAAACTTCTAACATATAAGGTGGCCATGAAGCATCTATTTTATCTAATTCATTTGAAATAAGTTCATTTAAAGTAGCTAATTCCGCTAATGATATGGCTGGTTCTTTATCAATAAAGATTTGTAAAATATTATCTGTACCTACCTTTTCTTCTTTAATAGCATATAAATTATAAGGTTTATCAGCAATAATTTTTAAAACAATTTCATTAACTTTATCTAATTCCATTAAAATCACCACCTAAATACATTAAAATAAGAGAGGTGTTACCTCTCTTTACCTAGAAAAGATTATAACACATTATTATAAAACATGCAATTAATATTTAATTTGTTTATTATGATTATATTGCTTAATATATGTATTATAATAAGTATAATTTAGCTCATTTATTAAATCATTAACAGATTTATTAAACATATCTTTAATTTCTAAATTATAATCGCTAAGATTATTAATAAATAAATCTTTATTATTCATCAATACTGCATAATGAAGAGGATAATTGATTCTATATTTTAAAGTTATATCATAATCTTTTAAATTAAAACAATTATTCTCTAAATAATCTTTTAATAAAATACCACCATAATTCTTATAATCGGTTAAAGCTCCATTTTGTAATAAATATTTAATAATTTGATAATTTTTTTCTCTAATTGCATTAAATAAAGGTGTTTCTCTTTTTTTATTTAATTTATTGACACTAACACCATTACTAATTAAATATTTAACTATATCTAAATTAAAACAAGAGCTTGCTAAATGTAATAAATTATTACCATAATCATCCGTTTCTTTAGCTAAAAGGGGATTAAAATATTTAATTAATAAAGATAAATTACCATTTCTAACTAAAGCAAATAAAATATTTTCACCATTTTCATTTTTTTGATTAAAATCAGCTTTTCTATAGCTTATAAATAAATCTATAATATCTGCCCTACCATATAAAAAAGCATAATAAAATGGTGTTTCACCTTTATCATTTCTAATTGATACATCAGCATTATTTTTTAATAAGCTATTAACCAAAGGAATCATATTTTTATGAATAGCTAAAAATAAAGGTGTCATTCCTAAATGATTTTGTTGATTTAAAAAAATATGCGAATTAATTAAGAAATAACATATTTCTAATTTATTATACATAATGGCATAATGAAGTAAAGTGTTTCCTAATTTATCAACTTGATTTAAAGAATTATAATTTAGATAGTCTTTTAATGCTTCTAAATTATTTTCTAAAATATATAAAACAGCTTCTTGCATAATTAAAAAGAAAAAATAGGACCTAAGCCCTATTTTACAGCATCTTTCATTCCTTTACCAGCTTTAAAAGCAGGACTCTTTTGACCAGGGATATTTATATCTTCACCTGTACGTGGATTTCTTCCTACTCTTGCAACACGGTCTCTAACTTCAAAAGTTCCAAAACCAGAAATAACAACTTTTTCCCCTTCGCCAAGTGTTTCGCAAATCACTTCAAGAAAACCATCGAAAGTTTTTTCAGCATCAACTTTTGTAATATTCAATCTTTCTGCAACAACAGAAACCAATTCTGCTTTATTCATGACATATCCTCCGTATATATTTTTAAAAGTTAATCAAAATTAAGCTTTTTGATTAGCTTTATATTACATTATTTTCTATTTTTTTGCAAGCTCTAAAACCCATTTTTTTAAGCTATAGCTTATTTTTTTTAATTTTCAGGTTTCAATTTGCGATTTAATAGCATTGAAACCCCACCATTTAAATCAATTTTATTATTAACAAGTTCATAACTAGTGTTAATAATTGGCAAATCTAAATTATATTTTTTAGCAATTTGATAGCAAGCATTAATTGTTCTTATTCCCTCAACAGTTTGGCTAGAAGAATTAACAGCTTCTACTACACTTTGCCCTTGACCTATTTTCAAGCCAGTTTTAAAATTCCTACTATTCATACTAGAAGCAGTAACAATTAAATCTCCTAAACCAGATAAACCATAAGCTGTTTCTTTTTTTCCACCTAAAGTCTCAATAATTTGAACCAATTCTTTCATTCCCCTACAAATTAAAGCCGCTCTAGCATTTTCGCCAAGTCCTAAACCAGAAGCAATTCCAGATACAACCGCAATGGCATTTTTAACAGCTCCACCAACTTCAACACCACGAACATCTGTAGATGTATATACTCTTAGATAATTATTAGCAAACAATTCTTGAATCATCTTAGCTAATTCTTTATTTGTTGAAGCACTAACTAAAGTTGTAAATTTTCTAAAAATCAATTCTTCAGCATGACTTGGTCCTGATAAAACTACAAAACCTTTAATTTTATTAGGACTTGTAACTTCTTTTACGATATCAGATACTAAATCACCTGTTTCAGGTTCAATACCTTTAGAAACATTTATATATAACTTTTGTGAATTAGCTAATTTATCTATCTGTGATATCACACTTCTAATTACTTTTGTTGGCACACATAATACTATTATATCAGAATAATTAACAGCTTCTTCTAAACTTGAGGTTGCCTTAATACTTTCTGGTATACTTACAGCAAAAGATGGATGAAAATGCCAAACATTTATTTTGTTAACAAAATCTAAATTAATATCTCTTATTAATACATTATTTTTATTATCAGCTAAGACTTGAGCTAAAGTAGTACCCCAAGCTCCTCCACCAATTATTGAAATATTCATCAATCGCGCCTCCTAAATTCTAATTTTATAGGTGTTGCAAAGAAATCAAAATTTTTTCTAATTTGATTTTCTAAATATCTTTTATAAGAAAAATGTAAATAGTTTTCATCATTAACAAAAATCGCGAAAGTAGGCGGTAAAATACCTATTTGAGTAGCATAATAAATCTTAAGTTTTCCACCATTGAAAAATGAAGGTAGATTCATTTGATAAGCATCTAATACCACGTCATTTAAAGTGCTTGTTTGAATTCTTCTTCTATATGCTTCATATGTTAATTTTAACATAGGATATAAGGTTTTAATTCGGCCTTTTGTTAAAGCTGATAAAAAAACAATTGGAGCATAATCTAAATATTTAAATTTATCTCTAATATCACGTTCAAATTCTTGCATAGTATTAGTTTCTTTTTTTATTAAATCCCATTTATTTACAACAATAATACAAGGTTTATTATATTGTTCTATATATTGACCAATATGAGTATCTTGTTCAATAACACCTGTACTAGCATCTAAAACTAAAACTACTACATCCGATCTAATGATGGCATCTATAGTTCTAATTTGAGCATATTTATCTAAATTTTCATAGATTTTTCCTCTTTTTTTAAGACCAGCAGTATCAATTATAGTATATTTATCGCCTTCATATTCAAATCCTTCATCGATAGCATCTCTTGTTGTTCCTTCAATATTAGAAACTATTACTCTATCTTCCATCAATATGGCATTAACTAAACTTGATTTACCAACATTAGGTCTCCCAATTAAAGAAAATTTAATTGAATCATCACTATCAGTGTTATTTATATTATTAAAATGTTTGATAACCTCATCAAGCAGGTCACCAATTCCAATTCCATGGGTAGTAGAGATAGGAAATAATTCATTAAAACCTAAAGCATAAAAATCATAAATATTATCTTTAAATTTTTGGTCATCTACCTTATTAACCGCTAATATTACATCTTTTTTAGATTTATATAGCATTTTTGCAATAAGATTGTCATCATCAGTCAATTGACTTCTACAATCTACAACAAATATTATAATATCCGCTTCTTTTAAAGCAATTTCTACTTGAGCTCTAATTTCTACTTGAAAAGGGGCATCTTTAATTTCGATGCCCCCCGTATCAATTATATAAAATTCTTGGGATAACCAATTTGCCTTTGCATAAATGCGATCACGGGTAACACCAGGTGTATCATCTGTAATAGATAATCTTTCACCAAGAATGCGGTTGAATAAACTAGATTTACCAACATTAGGTCTACCAACAATAGCCACTTTTGGTAACATCTTTATTCACTCCTTATTTTAAATCAGCATTAATAATATCCCCGATTGTAGGCATACTATCATCTTGTTTATCTAATAAACTTTGTGTTTTTTTATTTTCTTCTTCTTTTTTATATCTATTAATACTTAAATTAAGCTTCCATTCACGTGGATTTATATATGTTACGATGGCTATAACTTCATCACCAACAGCATAATAATCACTAAGTTTTCCTTTAGCATTAACTTCTAATGCTTCCTTAATTGGAATGAAACCATCAACACCATAACATGTTACAACTAAACCAGCGAACTTATCTTCAATATCATCATTAATAATTTCGCTTACAACAGCTTTTGTCACTTCACCTTTTTTAGCTTCAACACGTGACCAAGGATTATCGATCAATGATTTACGAGATAAAGAAATTCTAGCATTTTTAGCATCAATATTAGTAATTTGAACTTGTATTTCATCATCAAGTTTTACATATGCAGCATAATTATCTTTAGGATTATGACTATAATCTACTTTTCTTAATAAGCCTTTAACATCTTTAGCTATTTCTAAGATTAAGCCTCTACCATCTTCTAATTTTTTAACTACTTTACCTGTTAATACATCACCAACTTTATGTTCTTCAACAAATAATTCCATTGGTGTTTTTAGGCAAGCTTTGCGTGAAACAATAATTTTATCATTTTTAATTTGAATGATTTTAACTTCAATCTTATCATTAACATGTAATTCATCTTCAATACTATTAATATATGAATGACTTACTTCTACTAAAGGTAATTTAGCTTGAACATAATCAAATTTAACAAACGCAGCATAAGGAACAATTTTAACTACAGTTACTTCTTTAATATCTCCTTCATGAAGTGATTGTAATTCATTCGCTTGTAATTCTTGCATTTCTTTTTGTTTATATTCACGACTAGAGAAAATAGCTTTTTGTTTTTTAGCCTCTGCTTCAATAAAAATACCTTCTATTTCATCACCAATAACACATTTACCATATACTTGTGATCTAGGCATGAAAACATTAACGCCTTCAAAATCACAAACATAACCTTTTAAAACATTTTTATTATCAGCATTGTCTCCTAAAACTTCTTTAGCAACAACAACTTTAACAGGTGTTCCTTCTTTAGCTAATTCTTCAATTTCTTTAAATTTCTCATTACGAAGTAATTTAAGACGAGAACATAAAATTAAACCATCTGTTTCTTCTTCTTTAATTTCTGTAATTTCTACTTTAATTGTATCACCAATAGATACTAAGTTTTTCAATGATTTTTGTGTTTTATCTAAAGTAAAATGATTTAAATAAATTCTTCCTTCAGTAAACATGTTCACATCAAGGTAACATACATCATCTTTAACTTCAACAACCTTAGCTTCGATAATGTCACCCTTACGATGACGTTTACCAAATTCTACATCATCCATACTAGTAATTTCTTTTTCTTCTAAACCCATAATAATACCTACCTTATTTCTTACTATCTCTATTATTTTATCACAAACTTCACTTATTGTCATGTTTGTGGTATCAACTAATATTGCATCACTTGCTTGTTTTAATGGGGCTATTTCTCTAGTGGAATCTTTTTCATCACGAATTTTAATATCTTCTAAAACAGCTTCCATCGTTATGTTTTCGCCCTTTGCTTCTAATTCTTTAAATCTTCTTAAAGCTCTTGCTTCTATAGATGCAGTTAAAAATATTTTTACTTGGGCATTTGGCAATACCACTGAACCTATATCGCGACCATCCATTAAAATATTCCCTTTTGAAGCAATTTCTCTTTCTATATCTAGAACTTTATTACGAACCGATTTCATCTTACTAACTTGGGAAACATTTTTAGTAACGTCACTTTCTCTTATTTCTTTTGAAACATCTTTATTATTTAAATATATTTTATTATCTTTATAATTAAGTTTAATTTCATTTAAAAAGAAATAATTTTCTTCTTTAGTTAAATCTATTTTTTTACTTAAAGCATAAAGGGTAATGGCGCGAAAAAGCGCTCCTGTATCAATATGCGTAAAGTTTAACTTTTCAGCAACCATTTTACAAATTGATGATTTACCAGAACCGGCTGGTCCATCGATTGCCACTTGAATATTAGCCATATTTTCACTCCTTACGCTTTCTTAATTATATCATATCTTAATCTTTAAAGTAAACTATAAGACATGAAGTTTTTTAATTTCATGTATCTTTAAAGGCCTTATTTCTTTATTATTTAAACCATCTATTTTAATATCTATGATACTTAATCTTTTTAACCATTTAATTTTAAGACCTAAATCATTAAATATTTTAATAAGCATTTTATCATTTTTAATATATATATCAAATTTAAAGCTTGATTGATTATTTTTTTTATCTAATTTTATATCAGAAATATTAAGAAATTTAACAATATCATTTTTAACATTTATCCCTTTTAATAATTTATTTATAATTCCTTGATTAATAATATTAAATATTCTAACTTCATATGTTGTTAAAACTTTACTAAAATCAATACCCGCTAAATTACTATCATTAGTCAATATTAAAGCGCCACTTGTTATATAATCTAATTTATCAATAGGAAATAATTGTTCTAATTTAAGATCATTATTAAATAATTCAGCAATACTTTTACGCTTAAACTTATCATAATAGGTTGAAATATAGCCACTTGGTTTATTTAATAAATAATATTTCTTTTCTTTATTAGTAATTAATTTACCATTTATTTTAATACTATCATTATTATTAACCTTACTACCAAGAGTAGTAATAAGTTTATCATTAACCATGACTTTACCATCTAATATCAATTTTTCTGCTTCTCTTCTTGAATAACATCCTCTTAAAGCAATCGCTTTTTGTAAACGCATTTCATCCATTATTCATCACCTATTTTATTTAATATATCTTCATTTATACCATATAAAGAATAATCTAAAAGTTTTAAATTATAATAATTAATTTTTTCAATACTTGAATTATAAAAACAATAACTACTAATAGTCACTTCATTATTTGGTAAAGTTATTTCTTTTAAATCATAAGTTTCAAAAAAACAACCCCCACCTAAATATTTTAAATCTGTTTTACTAAAATCTAGATTAATAATTCCACTATCTTTAAAAGCATTAGTATCAACATATTCTAAA
Source organism: uncultured Acholeplasmatales bacterium (assembly GCA_944324795.1). Taxonomy (GTDB): domain Bacteria; phylum Bacillota_I; class Bacilli_A; order Acholeplasmatales; family Anaeroplasmataceae; genus CALUXS01. Next base: position 8,356 of record CALUXR010000025.1, on the reverse strand, counting down.
CTATCATTAAATTTAATATGTTTTAAATTATGACAGCCACTAAAAGCTGAATTACCTATTGTTTTAATATTAGTATTTGATAAATCTAAATATTCTAATTTATCTTTATTACGAAATGCATCACGAGCAATCCCAACAATTTCTTTATCAGCCTTTATATCATATGTTTTAACACTACCATATGTTTTATATATAACATAACCTGCTAAGTCTTCATCATATTTATATTTTATCCGTGGTATTTCATTATATAAAACAATAGTAAGTAATCCTAAAATAATAATACTTGTCGATATTATTAATATTATTTTATTTTTCAAAATACCACCTCAATTCTTGATTTATTTTACATTTAATAGTTATTTCTTTTAAATTATATGGATGAATAAAAGTAAATAAATATGATTCTAGAGCCATTTTCCCTTCACCAGGATTATAAATTGGATCATTTAATAAAGGATGATTAATATATTTTAAATGAACACGAATTTGATGTGTTCTACCAGTTTCTAATAATATTTTTAAAATACTATAATGATTATTTGCTTTAACAACTTCAATATGAGTTATAGCATCTTTACCACTATTTAAAACTAAATATTTATTACTATTATGTCTATCTTTAGCAATCTTTTTATTAATGGTTTGATTTGCTTTAACATAACCTTTACAAACAGCTAAATAATATCTTTTGAAGTCATGATTAGCTAAATGATAATTAAAATAAGCTTCCGTTAATATATCTTTTGCATACACTAAAATACCTGTTGTTTCTCTATCTAAACGATGAACATGTCTAACTTTAATATTTAATCCTTTATTTAAAAAATAATTAGCAACCATATTATCACAAGAATTAATATCACCATGAACAATATAACCATATGGTTTATTAATAATTAAAATATAATCATCTTCATATAAAATATCTAAATTATAATCATATGGAGTTAAATCATTAGAATATGGTTTAATAAAAATTATATCATTTAGCTTTAAAATATAATTTTCTTTAACTAATTTATCATTAACTAATACTAAATTAGCTAAAAATAATTTATAAATATTACTTTTACCTAAATGAAAAGAGAGAAAATAATCTCTAATAGATATATTATTAACTAAACATTTAAACTTCATCAGCGTCAACTAACCTTGTAGAAACTAATCCAATATAACCTTCTTTTTTAACTATTGTAAATGGCCAGGCTTTTATTATTATTGAATAACGATCACCTTTTCTTAAAGGCATCATATAATTTGTTGCATCATAACAAAAAAATTTATCTTTATCGATAATAACATTTGTTTTATAAGCATAGGCTTTTTCACCTATTTCATTATAAACAACATAAAAATCACCAAGTTTTTCACCTTTATAAATTACATTTCCTAAATATGAATCCATATGGCAAGGTTTTGATAAAGGTAATATTATATTCTTTTTACATATTTGTTTAGGATATTTATCGACATATAAAAAACTAAATTTTTCATTTTCTAAGATTAAAATATTTAATTGACCACTTAATTTAACTTTATTTCCTCCATCAATAGAAATAACATTTCTATTAAAATCAAATATAGGATTATTACAAGGAATAGATGTAGTATAATTTACGACCGGAAAATGACCAACAATCCTAATATAAGGGCTATATTTAGCTTTTAGATAAAATCCATCATACTTTAAAAGACTATTATTATATTCAGGAATATTAGAAACATCATCTAATCCACCATGAACTAAAACATATTTATCATTCAATATTATTACATCATAAAACTCATCTATAAAATTATAATATTTAATAAATTCTCTATGAAATAAATCACAAACAAAATCAACATCCATATTATAATCTAATTTAATATTTAATTTATTAGCCATTTCATTAACTATAGAATTACCTTTAACAATCGCATAATATAAAAAATTATCTTTATCAACAGGAGGTATAATATAACGAAGAACTTCATCACAATTACCAGCTAAAAAATAAATTTGATATTTTTCTTTTAATTCTAATAAATAATCTAATAAATCAAGATTATTTTCACCTTTTTCAATAACATCACCAATAATAAATAATACATCATCATCTTTAAAATCAGCTTTATCTAAAGCCATTTTAAACAATTCTTTATCAGCATGAATATCAGATATAAATAAAAATCTACTATTAGGATTCAAATTCAAATGTAAAACCGAAGTTTTTTTCTTCTTCTGCATCTAAATCACTCCAAACCATTTTTAAAAGTAAAATTAAAACTATATTTGGATAAATAGCTAAGATATTTAAAACCAATTCTTTATCTAAAAATTTATTATCATGAAGCTGATTAAAGCAATATACTAAAACATCATTAATATCAATTTTAGTTAAGAATTCTCTTTTCTTTTGATTAGTTTTTAATTCATTATATTTCTTAAACCAATCAATATCTTTTAGTTCTAAACTTAAAACTTCTTTAGTAACTAATTCTTTAGCTAAATCATATTGATAAATCTTAAAATGATCAATTTTTAAATATTCCATAGTTTCTTCTAAAGCCCTTGTATAATAATCTAAATAATCTAAAGGTCTATAAACTCTTTTTTCTAAAATATCATATAAAGATATATCTTCTCTTGGTTTAATTTTACTAATTCTAAAATCTTTTAAAACCATCGCTAATAATAACATAAATTTATGAGAAATAAAACTTAAAGTTTCATCTTTATAAAAAGTATAACGAAACCCATTATATTTCCCATATGCTTTCATTGTATCATTATAGCCTAAAATCATATTATTATTTATCAAAGTCTCATTAAAATTAAAAAAACCACCTAAATCCCATGAAGGATATATATATTTGACAAAAGGTTTGTTTAAGTATTCTTTATGGGTTATATTAAAATTTAAATCAATAGCCACTATTTCACTCGCACCATAATTTAAGCAAAAATCAATCGGCAAATTATCATAATAACCACCATCTATCAAATTTTTATTACCAATTTTACAAACAGGGAATAGCGGAAAACATGAACATGAAGCCAAAATATATGGTATGACCTCATCATATTTAAGTTTTTTAACATTTACTAACATTGGTTTAAAACTTGGAAAATGTACACAAACAACCCCAAATTCTAAGGGACTTGCAAGGACTTTACCAGGGTCTATATATTCAGTTAAAGTTTTTTTAAATGGGTCAATATTCGCTCCTTTTTCTTTAATATAAGATCTTAAAAAAGGAATTAAATCTTGCATATTTTTAAATGTTTTCTTTAAAGAAGCATCATCAATAGCTATTGGTTTAGCTAAAATCGTATCATTTCTAGTCTTTCGCCATAAATTTAGGCATTTATTATATTCATCTTGAACAACCATAACTGCATTTAAAGCACCAATTGATGTCCCACAAACAATATCAAAATTAATACCTAGTTCTCTTAGTGCAGTCCACGCACCCATTTCATAGCTACCTTTACTTCCACCACCACATAAGGCTAATGCTCTTTTCATTGCTTTTCACTCCCTTCCTTGAACGAATAAATACAACCACAATAATCTTGTCTATAAATACCATATTCTTTGGAATATATAATACTTTTCTTATAACCTTCTTCTTTCTTAAAATTAGAATATAAATATTTAACTTGATATTTGTCTTCTAACATATAACCAATTTCATTTAACCAATCGCTATTTTTATATGGTGAAATCGATAAAGTTGAAGTGAAATAAACAAAATTATTATCCTTAGCATATTTAGCAGTCTGTTCTAAACGAAACTTATAACATTCATAACATCTTTTTGAATGTTCACCTAAACTTTCTTTACCTTTTATAGCTTCATAATAATTTTTAGGATCGTAAGGAGGAATTATGACAAAAGAATTATAATGCATTTTATCTACTACTTTTATTTGTTCATTAGCCCTTTTATAAAATTCATTTTCAGGATAAATATTATCATTAGCATAATATATGCTAACCTCAAAATATTTATTTAATAATTCTAAAGTATAACTAGAACAAGGTCCACAACAACTATGTAATAATAACTTTGGTTTATCTTTAATTGTCTCTAAAAATGCTTTAAAATCTTTATAATTCGTAATCATCAAATACACCTCCATTATCATAATTATAGCAAATTTCTAATTCAGATGCAAAAAATGTAATCATTATTTAAATAGAATCTTAATTAAATACTTTAATAAATAAAAAAGAAGGAATTTTAATAAACTCCTTCAATAATTGTTTTTAATAAATTATTTAATGCAATAGATTGATTTTTTGCCTAAGAATTCAGAAACGCTTGCTTCACCACGTTTATTTAATTCATCTTCAATACGAATTAATTGATTGTATTTAGCAATACGGTCTGTTCTTGATGCTGAACCAGTCTTAATTTGACCAGCATTAGTACCAACAACGATATCAGCAATTGTTGTATCTTCAGTTTCACCAGAACGATGTGATACGATAGCTGTATAGCCATGTTTTTTAGCTAATTCAATAGCATCAAATGTTTCAGTTAAAGTACCAATTTGATTTACTTTAATTAAAATAGCATTAGCTACACCCATCTCGATACCTTTAGCTAAACGTTTAGTATTAGTAACAAATAAATCATCACCAACTAATTGAACATGGTCACCTAATTTATCAGTTAAATATTTCCAACCTTCCCAGTCATCTTCTGCAAGACCATCTTCGATTGTGATTATTGGGAATTTTTCTGTTAATGGTACATAGTAGTTATCTACCATTTCTTTAGATGTGAATACACCTTTATCAGCTTTTAAAGTATATTTACCTGTTTCTGCATCATAGAATTCTGAAGCAGCAACATCAATACCTAAACAAATATCTTCACCTGGTTTATAACCAGCTGCTTTAATAGCTTCTACTACTCTTTCAAATGCTTCAGTATTTGAACCAAGTTTAGGTGCATAACCACCTTCATCACCAACTGCAGTATTATAACCAGCTTTCTTTAAGATTGTTTTTAAAGCATGGAAAACTTCAGCACCCATTCTTACAGCTTCACGAACACTTGGAGCACTAACTGGTAAAATCATGATTTCTTGGAAATCAATACAGAAATCAGCATGAGCACCACCATTTAATATATTCATCATAGGTAATGGCATTTGTTTTGCGTTAGTACCACCGAAATATTTATATAAAGGCATACCATAATAATCAGCAGCTGCTCTAGCACAAGCAATAGATACACCTAAGATTGCATTAGCACCTAATTTACCTTTATTTTCAGTACCATCAAGCTCAATCATAGTTTTATCAATTAAAACTTGATCACGGCAATCCATACCTAAAATTTTAGGGGCAATAATTTCATTTACATTACTAACAGCTTTTAATGTACCTTTACCACCAAAACGGCTCTTATCACCATCTCTTAATTCTACAGCTTCATGTTCACCTGTAGATGCACCACTTGGAACTAAAGCACGTCCCCATGCACCACTTTCAGTAGTAACTTCAACTTCAACAGTTGGATTTCCTCTTGAGTCAATTACCTCACGAGCATAAACATCAACAATATATGGCATAATTTTTCAAATCTCCTATTCTTAAATATTTTTATATGCACATTCGTATGTATTATAACATATTTTTTTAATATTGGTAATTCTTTTTATATTTATAATTTTAAAATAAAATGAAAACGTTTTAACTATATTTATAAAGGCCTTTGTTTTAAAACAAAGACCTCATTTTAAATTAAGAATAAATTACTTTACAATCATCACTAGTATTCCAATTTATATTCCAAGCGCTTGGTATATTATCCTTGCTATAAGGAATAGTTAATGATAATTTTTTACAATGATAAAATACTTGTCTACCCATTATTTCGACTTCTTTTAATGTTAATTCTTATAAATTTGTATTACCAAAACAATAATCTTTAAGTTCTTTAATAATACAATTATCAGCAAATACTACTTTTTCTAAAGCTTTAGCTTGAAAAGCCCCCTTACCTCCTATAACAGTTGAACCATCAGCAAACACTACAGTTTTTAACTTTTCACATAAGTAGAACGCATATTCTCCATATATAACTAATGTAGATGGTAAATAAAGTTCTTCTACTTGTGCATAACTAAATGCTTTTTCACCTACGCTTACAAGTCCTTCATTAAAATTAATTTGTTTAAATGTTCTTATATTTTCACCATTTTGATCAAGTTTATGATTATCATAAAATGCATAATCACCAATACTTTCAACTGAACTAGGAATTGTTATTTTAGATAAACTTGCAAGACAGAAAGCATTATTACCAATTTTTGTTAAGCCTTCACTAAAAGTAACTTTTTCTAATGCTGTATCTTGCCAGAAAGTTTGTTCCCCTGTTTCATATGGATTTTCACTAACAAAATTCACTTCTTTTAAAGAATCAGATTGTTGGAAAGTACCTTTACCTAAAATACTACCTTTAACAGTTAATTTTTCTAATGTACTAATTCCATAAAATGCATAATTGCCATATTCAATTAGAGGATAACCACCATCTATATCAAATACAACTGCATAATCTCCGTCAGCCCATTTAGCATATAAAGTTAAATCACTATTAACCGGACTATTAAAATTATAGGGTTCTCCTTCATATGTACTAGATAAATACCAATCAATAAAATCAGTACCATCTTTAATCAGATCTTCTGGTCTTGTTACTGTTTTACCTTTTTCAACCTGAACTGGATCAATTAATGACCCACCTACAGTTTCAAAAGTTAGTGTATATGTAACATTATTACTATTATCTCCACCGTCACCTTCATCATCATTACCTTTAGTTCCACCACAAGAAGCAACACTAAAAGCACCTAATAAAATAATAAAAATCAACAATAAATGTTTAATGATTTTTTGTTTCATTTTAATTCATCCTCCCTAATTTACTTCTAATTGTTTATATTTTACCTTTTATCAAATTAATTATAGCCCCCGTTGATTGTCAAGTTTTGGCGACTTTTTGTACTGCTTATGCACGTAAGCCCAAAAGTATGCCCCACCTACATTTTTCTGTTTTAGGCATAAAAAAACCGGATTTAGTCCGGATTTCCCCCGGCCATTAGAAAAATCCCGGTTTTTGACCGGAAAACGACCGGAAAATGACCGGCTCAGCCGGATCTTATTTCCTTATTCAAGTTTTATCTTTAAATCGTTTGGTAATGATTCACTCCATTTTGCTAGATATTTTCATTTATTAATTTTTAAATCTTATTCCTTACTTTTTAAATATCAAAAACATAAATATTTATAAAATGTTATAATTAAATTTCATTTTGTTTGTCTAAAGAACCTATTTTATCATATATTATTCTTAATCTTCTATGAATAGGGGCTGTTACTATAACAACTATTAACGATAACATTAAATTAAATGGGACAACCGCAAGTAAAACATAATAAAGCATAAAATTATCTACTGTAATATTATTAATATGACCAAAACTAATTAAATTAAAGGCATCAGAACACATTCCTATTAAAGGTGTCATGTCACCATTAAAATAAAAATCAACATAAAATGGAATATTTATATAAATATTAGTAATTATTCCAATTGCAATCCAAACAATAGGTACACTTATAAAAGCGATTAAAGACTTATGTTTTAAATTAGTTTTATAAATTAAACCACAAGGAATCGCAGTTACTAGGCCCATTATTAGATCAGCTAATTCACCAACATAAGCAGTTGAAGTAAGTGGTAATTTAAGTAAAAACCTAATCAATACGCAGATACTTGCATCTATAGGTCCTAAAACAAAAGCACAAATGATAACTGGTATCATTGAAATATTTACATCTAAAAATGATGGAAATATTGGCAAAGGAAACTTTACATAAATGTAAAGAAGGGTTGTTAAAGCACTAAAAATAGCGATCATAACTACTCTTTTTACTGAAATTTTTTTCATTTTCTACTCCTAAAAAAAAGACGCCTCTTTAGGGCGTCAAAATAGGAAAAACTTCTTCCATCCGGACTATAACCGTTGGTTATGGAATTACACCATATCATGCATAAGCTCGCGGACTATACCGCCAATTAGGAATTTCACCTTACCCTGAAGTTTAAATTTTATGTATGAAGTTTTTCTAAAATTATAATATTACTTTATTTTCTTTTTGTCAACGTTTTTTACATAAGATCTGACAAATCATTATTACCAATATTCTCATCTAACGCTCTAATGGCTTCATCTAAAAGATTTTTTTCAAATAATTTAGTAGTTAATCCCCGTCTTTGGGATTTAACAACCCAAACTTTAGGATTGTGATTAATGAAAATATTTTCAAGTTGGTTTTTTTGCTTA
>CALUXR010000024.1 GCA_944324795.1 uncultured Acholeplasmatales bacterium | reverse complement strand
ATTAACAACACTATAAAATCAAAAAAACGTGGTAACTGCCACGTTTTTTCTATAAAACTGTCGAAAACGAGATTATACTCATTATTTTTTTATTTTCAATATCTAAAATGAAAAAAAGTTAGTTTATGCTAACTTTTTAAAAAAAGAAAAAGATAAGCCTTAAACTTATCTTATATTATATATATAGAACCTTTAGAACTACCATTTATATAAATATAATTAAAACTTTCATAATGATCAATTGTATAATATACACTTAAAGTATTTAAGGAATAAACAAGTCTTTTAGCATTTCTACTTCCACCATTATATAAAATATCACATTCATAATAATAATCTAGTGGTAATAATTGTTCATAATTCATAAACCGATCGTCACCGCAACTTAACATATTTTCTTTATTATAATCAAGCTTATTAAATTCATCTTTAGTTACATAATTACTTGGTAATTCATTATATGCAACAATATATAACGCTACTTCTAAACTAGTATTATATATCTTATCTTCATATACCATTATATCTAAATTATAATCATAAGCATATTCTTCAGTAACTACAAATGATTTATTATTTTCTAAATAAATAACAAAATCTTTAGTCATATATTGATTATTATAATTAATAGTAGCAGTCAAAGTAACAAATGTATCATATTTTAAAATTTTAACATTATAATTATATATCTTTATAGCATCACTAGAAGATTGCCAAGATATGGTTGCCCTATAATGATTATATCTAACAAAATCAGGTAATATAAAATCATTATAAGCAATATTATTATTTAATGGTAATTCAATTTTATTTGCAAGTAAATTTAAAATATTAATATATTCTGGTTCTTCTTTTTCTTTAATAATAATTTTAAATTCTTTTTCTAAATTAGCACTATTAAAGGTAGCTTCAGCAGTTAAAATTACACTTTTAGCTTCAGAAGTTCTATAAATTTGACAATTATAATCTATTATTTTTAATACACTTTCATCACTACTTGACCATTTCAAAGAAGCTTTATAACCATAAGCAGTAACTTCTCTTGGAAGTGAAAAATTTTCTTCTATTATTTTATCAGTTTCATTTATTTTTAAAGTTTCTAAAACAACTTTTAATGTTTCTAAATCATAATTATTATTTATTTGATTAGTTGAATCAGATATTTCATTATTAGTAATACAACTATTTAAAGAAAAAATTGCAAATATTATTAAAAATATAAAACTTATTTTTTTCAACCTCATCACCATAAATATAATATCATAAATATATTTATAAAAAAAGAATTATTTAATCTTAAAATATTCACTAATAAACTTAGTTTTATCTTTAGCATAACAAAAATCAACAACTTTATTTAAATCTTTAATTTTTTCTTTTTGATTACTACTACCATAAATAAACTTAAGTCCTGTTTCAATACTATCTGTTGAAAATAAAATATAACAGGTACTTTTTTTACCATCTCTTCCTGCTCTTCCAGCTTGTTGAATTAAATCTGCTAAATTAATTGGTATATCATATAAAACTATATCATGTAATATTAAATTAATACCTAGACCAAATGATGATGTAGCAAACATTATACCATTTTTACTATCTTTAAATTCATTATAAAATTTATTTTTTTCTTCTTTTGTTAGTCCACCATGATACATATAACATTCTATTTTATCTTTATAATAGTAATATAATTTTTCTGTTTTATATCTAGTTAAAATATATATTATCATCTTTTTTCTTTTCCTTAAAAGTCTATTTAATCTATATTCTTTAAAATTAAAATAAAACTTATATTTCAAATTTTCTTTTATAGGTAAAACATTTGTAATATATGGCTCAATTAAGCCACTTTTTTCAATAATCAAATCTATATCTTTTTTTGATAATGTAGCAGTTAGACAAGCTAATACAGGTCTTTTTGAAAGTTTATTTAAAAAGTCTTTAATATGATATAAACTTTTTCTAAAATCTTCACCCCATTTAATAGTATGTGCTTCATCTATTACAAGTAAACTTATATTTTTAATATATTTTAAAAACATTTCATTTTCTAGCCTTTCAGCAGAAACGAATATAAATTTATATTTATCAATATTTTTATAAATTTCTTTAATATAAAAATTATCTAAATTAGAATTAATATAACAAGCTTTAATTCCTCTTTCTTTTAATTCTCTAACTTGATCTACCATTAAAGATATTAAAGGTGTTACAACTAAAGTAAGGCCATCTAAAATAAGACCTGGGATTTGATAAATTAAAGATTTGCCAAACCCGGTAGGTATGATTGTTAAAGTATCTTTTTTATTTAAAATTTGTTCTATTATTTCTTTTTGTGGATAACGAAAACTTTTATAATTAAAATATTTAAATAAAACTTCTTCTAATTTCATTTTATCACCAATAATATATAGACAATTTCTTTGTATTTTTTATTAAAAAATGGTAAAATTTGATGGTGATTTTTATGAAATGTGAATTATTAGCTCCTGCAGGAAGTTATGAAATAGCTATTGAAGCTTTAAAAAGTGGGGCAGACGCAATCTATTTAGCTACTAAACAATATGGCGCTAGAGCTTATGCTAAAAATTTAAGTTTAGAAGAATTAGAAAAGGTTGTTAATTATGCTAATGTTTTAAATAAAAAAATTTATGTTACTTGTAACACTTTAATTAAAGATAATGAATTAGCTGATGTTTATGATTATTTAAATACCATTTATAAAATTGGTGTTCATGGAGTTATTACAACTGATTTTGCAATCATCAATTATGTTATTAATTCTTTAGTAGATATGGAATGTCATATTTCAACACAAGTTGGAGTTAAAAGTTTAGAAGATGTCAATTTTTTTACTAAATTAAATGCTAAACGGTGTGTCCTTGCAAGAGAATGTGACCTAAGTATAATAAAAAAAATAAAACAAAATTCAAAAATGCCATTAGAAGTCTTCATTCACGGCGCTTTATGTGTCTCTTATTCTGGTAATTGTTACTTTTCTTCTCTTTTAACTTTAAGAAGTGGCAATAGAGGCCGTTGTGCACAAAATTGTAGACGTGAATATAGTTTAATAAAAAATGATAAGGTTATTTATAATAAAGCCAACTTACTTTCGATGAAAGATTTAAATACTTTTTCTTCTATAAAAGATTTATTAGAACTTTTTGTTGATTCTTTAAAAATTGAAGGTAGAATGAAGGATGTATCATATGTTAAAACATTAGTTGAAACATACCGTAAAAAGCTTGATGATCTAAACTATCAAACTGATATATTAAATAAAATTTTTCATCGTGAATATACAAAAGGTTTTTTAAATAATGAAGATAGGGGAAATGTCGTTTCTAGCAATAGAGCTGGTAATGTCGGAGAATTTATAGGTTATATTAGCCCTTATCAAAATAATTTAGCTAAATTAGAATTAATAAAAGAACTAAAATTAAATGATCGTATCAGAATTACTACCGATAAAGATTATTATATTGATGTTTTAAAATTGTTAAATATAAATAACAAAGAAGTTAATTCTTTAAATAAAATTGGTTATCTTCCTATTAACTTTAAATTGATTCAAAAAACTAAATTATATATTATTAAAAATAGAAATTTTAACTATCATGATATTAATAAAATTCCTTTAAATATCTACTTAACAATTAAAGATAATAATATTTTAGCCAATATTAATTATGATGATATATATTTAAACTACGAAGCATGTTGTTTAGAAGATGCTAAAACAAGAGGCTTAAGTAAAGATGATATTTTAAAACAATTTAATAAATTAAATGATACACCTTTTTATTTAAACATTTTAGAAGTTGATTCTAATATTAGAACAAAATTTATGCCGGTTAGTAAAATAAATCAATTAAGACGCGATATATTAGATGTAATATATAAAAATCTACAACAAAATCGTCGTATTTTAGATTTTAAAAAGCCTATATTAAAGCCATTTATCGAGCCTAAAGATATCGTTTGTACATGTTTGAATGATAAACAATATGAAGTTTTAAAAAACTTAGGATTTAAAGTTTATTATAAAGATAATTATTCATCTTATTTACAATATAAAACATTAAAAGAAGATGATGTTTTAGTATCTAATTATGGTAGTATCGATTTAAATTTAGGAAAAAATATTATTTTAAATAAAGAATTTAATTGTTTAAACCATGATTCTTTAGCTTTCTTTTTAAAATATAGTAAATCCGTTACTTTAAGTCAAGAACTAAGTTTTAAAGAAATTAAAGATTTAGTTTTAAAATTTAAAGAAAAATATAATTTCTATCCTAATACTACTTTAATAATTTATGGTCATATGACCTTAATGACTACTAAATACTGCCCTTTAAAACATTTAAATTTATGTGGGGAATGTAAAAACAACAAATTCTTTTTAGCTGATGATACAGCTTCATTTCCACTGATACATGAGAATTGTAATACTTTAATATTAAATGGTAAACCTTTAAATTTAATTGATGAAATTGATTTATTACATCCTTATATTACTCATTTTAGGTTAGATTTTACTATTGAAAATGAAATTGAAACAAAAGACATCGCCTTAAAAGCTTTAAATAAGCTTAAATCTTTAACTAAAACTAATTATTTTAATCCTAATAAGGAAACTAGAGGTTATTTTAAGAGAGAAATATTATAAAAAAATAGGAGATTATTCTCCTATTTTTGCTTATATATATAATGAACTTAATTTTAAATTGATATTACCAATTAATTTTATTTCATAGCCATCATTATTAATTATTTTTATTTTATATAAATCGGCTACTTCTTTTACAATTTCATTAACAATTTTGTTAGTTTTATTAATTTCTGGTAATAATTCAATTTTAATATCACCTTTAAAATCTCTTAAATTATCAAAAATACTTATAATGTCTTCTTTTATTTCCTCTTTTAATAATAAGGTTTTAGAAATATTTTTATTACTTTCATATTCACCAAGTGATAAATATAATTCTTCATAACAATTTAAATTAATACTTCTAACTAATTTATTAATTTCTTTTAATGATATATCATCTTTAGCATAATTAGTAACATTATATTTTAAATTTAATCTATTTAAGACATAATTATAAAGAGGAATAAAACTACCATCTTTACAAATCATTGTAACAAATCTATAACCACCTATAACAGCAATACTTTTTTTCATGTTTATTACCTCCGTTAAACACAATTATTTTATCTAGTTTTCGATACTAGTTTATATTATCTCTATATTTTTGTCAATAGTTTTATTAATAAAAATTGTAATTTTTATTATTTAATGTTATAATTTATAAAAAAGGGGGACACATTATGTTCAATGTTAATGAAAGTTTGAAAAAATGGTTGGATAAATTAACTAATTTTAGTTTAATCGATTATAATAAATTGCCAGATATCGAATTATATATGGATCAAATAATCACTTTAATAGATCGACAATTATCTATATTCACTTATTCTTCTTTAGATAAAATGATTACTTCTTCAATGGTTAATAATTATGTTAAAGGTGAAGTTATTCCAGCTCCTATTTCTAAAAAATATAATAGGGAACATTTAGCTTTACTTGAAGAAGTTATAACTTTAAAACAAGTATTAAGTATTGCTGAAATTAAACAAATAATAGATTCTTGTTATAATGATCAAGATAAAGGTGAAATATTCAATGATTTTTTAAATAAATATAATGAAGCTAATCTTCTAGCTATAAATAAAACGAATGAATTATTAAATAATATTGACGAAAATGATACGGCAAAATTAAATTCTTTAGCTTTAGAATTAAGTTTAATTGCTAATGCTTATATTAGCATTGCTAAAAGAATTTTATATTATACTAAACATTATGATGATATAATGAATAATGAAAATGGAAAAGATAAAAAGAAACAAAGTCATAAAAAAGATGAATAAAATGGAACAAGGTAGTTCCTAATGTCTTAAGTTAATGACATTGATGTAACAGCTATAGATGGATCTGACTTTATTCTTCTATCTACTGAAGAAAATGCTGCTAAGTATGGTAGATCTAATAATATTGCTGATGAAAAAGATTGTCCGGTTATGGGCAAATTATCAGTAATATATGATTGTATTAATAAGTGTATATTGAATAGTGAAGTTGGTGAATATAAACATAGTGAGCGCGATTTCGCTTCTAAGTGAAGTTAATGAAGAAAACGAAATACCAGAAAAACGTTATAAATAGCAAATGAAAAGAAATGCAAACATTACTATTGGTATAATAAAAACATATTTTGTAAAATCTATTATTTTGCCTAGAACAGAAGAATCTACTAATGCTTTTAACCACTATACTAAGCTTATAAACAAGCACTTAGTTCCGATAAGACAAAACAGACATTATAAAAGAGGGAATGTTAAAAACAAATCAATAATGTCATATAGATATATATACTAATGTAGTGTGATAATATCAAAAATGACTTTTTTAGTATGCCTTAATTTAGAATAAATAAAAAAAGATTAAGAAATTTGTAGTATATTGCACATAGTTTAGTGTAATTTATTACATATCTTAATCTTTTTATTTTGTCAAATGTCTTAAGTTAATGACATCGGGATAGTTCCTAGTATTTTTTATTTTAATTTTTCATTTTTAATATAAGATCATCAATACTAAATGTTTTAGAATAACAATTACCATATACATAACTAATATTTGCATCTTTAATTGATTTTAAAACATCTTTAGTATCTACATTTGCTAAATAAATGGTTGTATCTAATTTATTTAGAACTTCATTTATTAAATTTAAATTAGCTGAATCTAATTTAGATAAATCTAATAATATATATTTAGTTTTTTTATTAATAATATCATATAAATCTTTAGTAATGATTTTAATTCCTTTATCTTGTAAAGGCTTCATATTGTCAGCTATTTTATCAACTATTATACTTAAAACATTTGGTGGTATTTTAAAAAAATTTAATTGTGTTAAAACAAATTCACTAAAATAATCATTTATGACATCTCTTGTAAAATTAACTAAAACCTCAATATAAGCTCCAACTTCATTATAAAACTTTTTTAATTCTAAAGATAAGGTAGTTAATTTATATTTTTGATATAAATTATAATTGTTTTCTTTAATTAAAATCTTAGCTATTTCATCTTCATAAATATTTAAATTAGGTAGACTTAAATTAACAACATAGCCATAAACTTCTTCCTTTAATAAATCAACTAATTGTGTATATTTTACTTTAATTTGATTATTTAAAATATTTTCTTTAAGTAAAATAGCTCTTTCTTTTTCTTTAAATCTATCTTTATAATTTTTATATGAATAATAAGATAATTCATCTTTTTTTACACTATCTAAATAAGCATTATATGCATAATCATAGATTAAATTAATTTCTTTATTTTCATCCTTAGAATGTAAATATACGCCCATATTAAATATAGGATGAATACTATATTTTAAATCAGTAAAAGAATTGGTCAAATAATTTAAATAATTTTTTAATAATGTTTCTTCTTTTCTTTTATCTTTAAAATCTATTAATACTAAAGCAAAATGAAACATATCAATCATATAATAACTAATATTATAATAATTATTAAAATATAATTTAGTGTTTTTATATAAAGAAGTTAAAAAATCTAAATAAAATTTAAGTCCATAAACATCTTTATAATTTATTAAATCAGAATTAGAAAAAATGGCTAAACTATAGCGTTTTTCTTTTAAGTTTTCTAAATCTAAATTCAATTTATTTAAATTATTAAAACCACTATTATCGATATATGCTTCTTTTTTATAAGTTTGTTCTTTATCATATAATTTAGTTTCATCACTTATAATACTTATAATTATTAAATCACTATCAATATATGTTGGATAAAATATTTCTTTTATATATTTATCTTTATATAAATAATAGATTTCTTTATTATTTTCTTTACTTTCTAATAATTTTATAATTAAATCTTCATATTCTTTTTTTATTTTAGAATCAATATTAGTATAAAATTCATCTATATTACATTCTTTATCTAATTTTAGTAAACTACTACTAAAATTATCTAATATTAATTTATTTTGATTTATAATTTTAAAACCAAAATTAGCATTATTTAAAACATAATTTTTAACTTCATTTTGATAATAATTTAATTTATCATTAATACATTCTCTAATTTTTATATTTAATATTTTTACTATTGTTTTAAATTCATCATAATTATTATCTTTTTTTAAAAAATCATTTTCACTTAATACTTCTATTATACCAATTGTTTTATCTAAATCTTTAAACGGCATACTAACTACATATTTAGCATCTAATACTTCATTAGTGAAAATATCTTTATTATCTTTAATTAAATCTTCATCTAGAAAAAATATTTCTCCTTCATTAAAACAATATTTAATAAAACTATCTGCTAAATTAATATAACTCCGATCATACACTTTACTATTTTTATATGTATGTAAATAATATTTATCTGCTTTATAGATTAAATTAAATTTAATTATTTGATATTTTTCTTTAAATAAATCACCAATTTTTATTAAAATATCTCTTAATCTTATCTCTTTATTTATTATATCAACAATATTTCTTATAAATTTGTTATTTGAAGCAATTATTTGTTCAGCAAATATTTCTTCTTTAATTTTTTCTTTTTTAACTTCTTTAATTTCTTTTTCTTCTATTTTATTTTCATCAATCAATTCAGGAATTACATATATTTCTTTTTTAATTTTATTTTCACTTTTCTTTATTTCTTTATTAAAATCATTAATTTTATTTTCATAATATTTTATAGATAAGTTATGTTCTAATCTATTATATAAATCTAGAGCTGTTTTACTAAATTCTAAACTTAATTTAAGATAATCATTACTTAATAATTCTCTATAATCACTTTCAATAATACTAGCTTTTCTTAAATTATTAATTTCAATTAAACTTTTTATTAAATAATTACTAATTTTAATTTTATCTTCATTATTTATATTAGAAGTATTTAAAATTATATTAGATTTATTAATTACATCTTCATAATGTCCTTTTTCATATAACATAATTATTTCTAAAATATCTAATTTTAAATCATTTGTTATATTATTATTTTCATTAATTTCTTTTATTTGTTTTAAAGTTTTAAAAAATAAATCATAATTTTTAATAGAAAAAGTTAAATTTAATAAATCATTTAATGCTTTTAATCTTTCACTTATATTTAAATCATTATCTAAATAATTATAAAGATAAGTTATAGCCTCATGGTAGTTTTTAACTCCTTGATAATATAAAAATAAATCATAATTACAAATATATGTTTCATTAAAAGGTAAGCGGCCTTTTTTAATTTTTAAATATTTTAGATATTCGTCATAACGTTTAGCTTTTAAAGTTAGTTTCATTATTGTATTACAAATTAAAACAACTTTTTCATCACTTAAAATATTAAAATCTATTACATAATTATAAATTTCTTTTAATGATTCATTTAATTTAGAATCACTTAAAAGAATAATCTTTTTACATTTAGCTTTTAAATAATCTAAACTTTCTTTATCTTCTTTAGCTAAATATTTATCAATTATTTTAAGATTTTCTTTACTATAATCTAATTCTAAAATTTCTTTAATTTCCATATTTTTTAACCAACTTTTTCATTATATGTTTTAAAGATCTTAAAGCTTTAGCTCGATGAGAAATCAAATTCTTTTCTTCTAATGTGATGCTAGCCATTGTTTTATGTAATTTAGGAATATAAAAATATGGATCATAACCAAAACCATTATCACCACTTGGAGTTAAAACAATCTTACCATAACATTTCTTTTCTTTGATATATGATTTACCATTTGGTAAACATATTGTAATAGCACAAGCATAATATGCTTTCATATTTTTTTTATTTTGCATATTTTTAACTAATTTTAAATTATTAGCTAAATCATCATGATCGCTTGCATAGCGCGCACTTTTAACTCCTGGTTTTCCATTTAATGCTTTAACACACAAACCAGAATCATCAGCTAAAGCAATAACATTATATTTTTTTGCAATATAATTAGCTTTTTTATATGAATTTTCTTTAAAAGTTAAACCATCTTCTACTGCTTCATCTAAAATGTTTAATTCTTTTAATGATTGAAAATTAATATTAGGATATATTTTTTTAATTTCTTTTATTTTATTTAAATTATTACTAGCTATAACAATATTTAGCATAATACCACCTACCAATTTCAATATATTCTACCATATTTTTCAATTTTATGTTATAATTATTAAAAATTCGAGGTGATATTGTGCAGTTTACAAAAACTAAATATTTTTTAATGCCTCTTGCTATATTATTTTATATTAATTTTATGTTTATTTTAGGGGATTTATTTTCTATAATTCCTTTTAAATTATATAAATACGATTTTTATTTATCTATTTTAAATTATGCTAAACCCCTATCTTTCTTTTATTTAAATGCCAATAATTATCTTAATATAATTAATATTTTCTTTGAATATTTTATTTATTTCATAATATTTATCGGCTTAATTGCTATATTATATCCTTTTATAAAAACTGATATTTTAGATTTTAAAGAAAATAAATCTAAATTTTCTTCTTCAATAGCTATTAGTTTTTTAATTTATTATGCAATCAATATTATTGTTAATTTATTTATTACAATAATTAGTGTTTTAACTAATAATGTTGCTGAATCACAAAATCAAGTTCAATTAGAAAATTTAATTAATACTAGTTCTTTTTACTCACTTATTATGTTCTTCCCAATCGTTGTTATGGGGCCTTTAGTTGAAGAATTAATTTTTAGAAAATGTCTTTTTTCTTTAATTAAAAATAAAATATTAGCTTTAATTATATCTTGTTTATGTTTTGCTTTATTACATACGATCAGTTATGATTATAATTTTATTGATTTTATTTTAGTGACTTTACCATATTTTACTGCCGGTATAGCATTTGGATTTTGTTATATTAAAACTAATAATATTATTTGTAGTTATTTATTACATGCTGGACTTAATCTTATTTCATTTGTTTTAATTATATTAATGTAAAGGAGATTTATATATTATGAATATTTGTTATCCTGGTTCTTTTGATCCTATCAGTAATGGACATTTAGATATTATTAAAAGATTAGCTAAAAATTTTGATGAAGTTATTATCTTAATATCTAATAATGTTAATAAAAAATATAGTTTTACTAAAGAAGAAAGAAAACATATGATTGAATTAGCAACTAAAGAATTAAATAATATTAAAGTTGTTGTTTATGATGGTTTAGTAGTCAATTATTGTAAAGATAATAATATTAAATTAATGGCCCGTGGATTAAGGAATGTTTCCGATTATGAGGCTGAATTTAATTTATTTCAATTTAATAAAGATATTGACAATGATATTGAAACTATTTTATTATATCCGTCGAGTAAAAATCAATTTGTTTCATCATCTGCCATTAAAGAATTAGTAATTTTTGGGGCAGATATTTCTAAATATGTTCCTAATATTTTAATACCTTATATAACTAGTAGATTTCAAAATAAAAATGAATAAAAAATAGCTGGTTTTGATTAAATATAAAAAGAAGGTGCTTTAGAACTTTAAACTGTTTCTAAAACACCTTTTTAAATTATCTTTTAAAAAGTACTTTTAATTTGCTTCAACAATTCAATTTTATTTTCCGCTTTCTTTACTGCCGAACCTAATATAACTGTATCACATAAGTTTGAAACATGAGAAATTGTTTTTAAGTTTATACCACCATCAACAAAAATTTCATAATGGTATTTATCTTGTAATTGCTTTAGTTTAGCCATTTTTTCTAATACTTCATTCATGAATGATTGACCACCAAAGCCAGGATTAACACCCATAATTAAAACTAAATCTAAATCTTTTAAATATGGAAATAAAAGATCTAATTTAGTACTTGGATTAATTGATATACCACATTTTAAACCTAATCTTTTAATTAATTGAATGTTTTCTTTAACTTTTTTAGTGGCTTCAAGATGAAAAGTTATTAAATTAGAACCACATTCAGCAAAACTCTCTATATATTTTTCTGGTTCTACAATCATTAAATGTGTATCAAATAAAATATCACTATATTTTCTAAGTGATTTTATAATAGGAATTCCAAAGGAAATATTTGGGACAAAAACACCATCCATAATATCTAAATGGAGATAATCTATATAAGGATATAGGGGTGTTAATTCTTCATTTAACTTTGCAAAATCAAAATCTAGGATACTTAAACTAATTTTCATATTTTCACCTATTTTATTTCTTTTAACATTCTTAAATAATTTTCATAGCGACTTTTTTTAATATTTTTACCAACATTTGAAACAACCATACAACCAAGACTATTTTCTAAATGTTGACAATCTCTAAATTTACATTTATATTCCTTAAATTCAACAAAATAATCTTTTAATGTATCTTTAGTAATCCCATGTAAATCAAGCTTTGAGAACCCAGGTGTATCACCTAAAAATCCATCTTTAAAATGATATAAACTTGTTATTCGGGTCGTATGTTTTCCTCTTCCAAGAGCTTTTGATATTTCATTTGTTTGTAAAGTAAAGCCTGGTATAATCGCGTTAATTAAAGTTGATTTTCCAGCTCCTGTTTGTCCAGCAACAATTGTTGTTTTAACACTTAAAAGACTTATCAATTCACTTGGGTAATCTTTTTTACTATTGACATAAAATATTTTATAACCTAATTTTTCATAATAATTTAATTCATTTTTTAAATTAAATAATTCTTCTTTTGTTAATTTATCAATTTTGGTAATTACGATTACAGGTGTTATTTTTTCTCTTAAAATATTTACTAAAAATAAATCTAATAAATAAAAATTAAATGTTGGTTCTTTTGCGGCAAAAACTAATAAAACTTGATCTATATTTGATACATCTGGTCTTACTAAACTATTAATACGTGGTTTTAAAGAAACAATCAAATCATCAACCACTTCACAATAATCGCCAACTTTAGGACTTAACTTAACATTTATTGTTTCAATTTTTTGAGCTTTTTGATTTAATTTAACTTGAAAAGTAGAATTTTTAGTAACTCTATAATTACGTAATCTACCAGCACATCTAGCTTCTATAATGTTTCCATCTGTCAATATTATTTTATAAAAGCCACTATTTAATGATATAATTCTACCTTCCATTATCTAAAAATTTACTCCTTAATTGCCCACAAGCTGCTGAAATATCGCTACCTTGTTCTTTTCTTAATGTAACATTTATACCTTTTTTCTTTAAAGTATCGTAGAATAATCTTTGATGTTCTTTTTTAGAACGATTAAATGGATTTTCTAAGACCTCATTATACGGTATTAAATTGACATAAGCATTAAGTCCTTTTAATAAATTTGCTAATTCTAATGCTTCTTTTATAGTATCATTAACATCATTTATTAATATATATTCAATAGTAATTCTTCTATTTGTTTTACTATAATAATAATTTAAAGCTTTAAACAATTCATTAAGAGGATATTTTTTGTTGATTGGCATCAAGCTAGATCTTAATTCATCATTTGGAGCATGTAAACTAATAGCTAAATTTACTTGAAGTGGAAAAACAGCAAATTCATATATTTTAGGTACTAATCCACAAGTTGAAACTGTTAAATGTCTTTGCCCAATTTCAAGACCTAAAGGATGATTAATTATTTTTAAAAAATTAGTGACATTTAAATAATTATCAAAAGGCTCTCCTATCCCCATAACAACAACATGACTAACTTTAATATTAGCTAATTCTTCAACTTTTAAAATTTGTAAAACCATTTCAAAAGTCTCTAAATCTCTTTTTTTCTTTTTTAAGCCCGATGCACAAAAAGCACATCCCATATTACAACCAACTTGACTAGTCACACATACAGAATAACCATATTCTTGACTCATCAATACTGTTTCAATTAAATTATCATCATTTAATTTAAATAAGAATTTTATCGTACCATCATTTGATACATTTTTAGTAACTAAACTTAAATCACTAAATCTTAAATCATTATTAAGTTTATCTCTAACTTCTTTTTTTATGTCTGTCATTAAGGCAAAATCTTTTACTTTTTGCCGGTATATCCAACTAATTATTTGTCTAGCTCTAAATGGCTTTTCATTTATTGAAATAAAATAATTAATTAAATCTTCTTCAGTTAAATTATATATTTCTAACATTAAATCCTCCTAATCGACAGCTTTTAAAGATTCTACCATTTTAACTTTATTAATAAATGTAGACATCAATAAATTAATTAAAACACCAAATCCTCCTGTTAATAATAAAGTTATTAAATAAGAGTCTATATTAATATGATAAATATAAGATAATAATGGATTTTCATTTATAACTAAAACACCATACATTAATGGATAACCTAAAAATAAGCCTAAAATGCTTGAAATAATCGTTAATATTAAAATTTCTAATAAAAAACTACCAGCTATTTCTTTATTGTTAAAGCCTAATACTTTTAAAGTTGCGATATCTTTAATACGTTCTTTAAAGTTTAAAAGAGCTAGATTATATAATACTACGATAGCTAATAATATAGCAAATATTTTTATTGTATTAGTCATTATTCTTACAGAACTTAATTTCTCTTCAGCCACTTCTTTTAATTCATTTATCGTTTGGCCAAAATATATATCGTTATTTTCTTCTAATTCTTTTAATGTTTGTTCATTTTTAGTATTATCTATAGTCCGAATCCAAGCATTTGTATAATCTAAATCTAATAAATTTCTAGCTCTAGAAATAAAAATACCTTGACTAAAACTAATATCAATAATGTTTGTTATAACAACTTCATAACTTTTACCGTTATAAATAAAAGAAATTATATCTCCTTCTTTAGCATTGATACTTTTTGCTACTTTAGATGATATTAAACAGCTATCTTTATCATATTTTGGAACAAAAATATGGCTTTGTTCAGGCAAAATATATAAATATGAAGAAATCATTTTATCTTTAATAATATTAATATCACATTTAGAATATGAATCTATTTCTAAAACATTATCATTTTCTAATATTTTTGATTCTGCAACTTCATTTAAATAATTAAGACTTATATCAAACGGAATTAATTCGATTTCAGTATTGATACTATTATCTAGAGTATCTTCTATTCCAAAACCACAAAGCAACAAAGCAGAACAACCCATAACTCCAAATATAACCATAAATGTGCGGCTAATTTTTCTTTTCATATTTCTTAAAGCCATTCTTAAAGTTAAAAATTTATCTTTTTTAAGTTTTAAATAATCAAATAAAGTTGGTTTCATTTGATAACTATTATCACCTCTTAAACTTGAAGCAGGTACTTTTTTCAAAATACTGCTTAAAGCAAAAATAGCTGTTAAATAAACTATAAAAATCAAAATTATTACACTCACTAAATAAAATGGCCTAAAAAATGGGGTATTAATGTTAGGTAATTGATATAAAATATTATATTTTTGATCCATAACTTTAGGGATGATTATAGGACCAATTATAATTCCTAAAATACCACCTATAATACATAAAATAATAAAAATATTCGTATAATGCAGCAATATTTCTAAATTTGAATACCCTAAAGCTTTTAATAAACCGATATTTTTTTGTTCTTTATCGATAAGTTCAGATATACTAGTTAATATGATTAATAAAGCTACTAAATAAAATATTATAGGAAATATATATATAAGTTGTTTAGCTTGAATCACATCTGCTTCTATTGTTAAATTAGTTGGTAAATCAGCTCTATCTAAAGCATATAATACATTAAAATTATTATTAATGTAATCTAATATAATACTAATATCACTCGTTTTTAATAAATATTCATTATAAAGATTAGGAATAGTATTTTTAATAAAATCTTTTGTAATATAACTAGCATATATAGTATCGTTAAGATAATTATAAATGCTAGTTATTAAAGCCTCTTCACCTAAATAGATAAAATCAGCTTCATATTCTGAATTATTTAAAGCTTCAGGATGAGTCATAGTAGAATTTATTTTTAATTCTAATTTAACATCATTTAAATTAAATCCTAAGATATTTAAACCATCTAATTCAAGATTGATTATATCTCCTATTTTTGTTTCTGTTTTAGTTAGAAAATTGTCACTTACTAAAACACTATTACTATCATAATCTTCTGATGTATAAATAGCTTTATTTAAAGTTGAATTTTCATTAAATGTTGCAATATTAATATTATAAGAATCTACTTTAGCAGTTAAAAATAATCTTTCTTCATAATATATATTATTATCATTTAAATAATTAGCTATATTAGGATCATTTTCACTAACTAAAACAATACCATCACACATATTACTTTTAGTATAAACATCATCTAATTTATATTTAAAATCCTTATAATTAGCATAAATGCCACTAAATAAACTGACAGCCAATATAGCAATTAAAATCACTGTGATATATTGTTTAAGATTTTCTTTTATTTCCCTTAAACCTTTTTTAAATAAAATATTTTCTACCATGTAATTTCCTCTACATCTAGCACTTTTTCATTATATTCATCACTAGTAATTTTACCATCATTTATTTTAATCACCCTATCTGCAACTAAAGCTATATTAGCATTGTGTGTAACAACTACTACAGCACTATCTTCCGATTTAGCTAATGTTTTTAATAATTTAATGATATTTTTACCAGTTTTACTATCAAGTGCCCCTGTCGGTTCATCACACAATAATATTTCTGGCTTTTTAACTAAGGCTCTAGCAATACTAACCCTTTGTTGTTCACCACCAGATAAATTAGAAGGGAAATTATCAAGACGTTCTTTCAAGCCAACTTTAGTTAATATTTCTTTAGGTTCTAATGTGTTTTTTAAACGTTTTGTTGCAAGACACACATTTTCATAGGCAGTTAAATTATTCATCAAATTATAAAATTGAAAAACAAAACCTATTTTTTCTCTTCTAAATTTAGCTAATTCTTTACCATTATATTTACAAACATCTTGACCATTAATTAAATAATTACCATTAGTTGCAAAATCCATTCCCCCTAGGATATTAAGTAGGGTAGTTTTACCTGCCCCACTTGGTCCTAAAATAACAACAAATTCCTTTTTATTTAAATCAAAATTAATATCATCTAAAGCTTTAACTAAAGTCTCATCTTTACCATAATACTTACAAATATGATTTAAACTTATATATGCCATAGGCTACCTCAATTTAGCTTTAAAATAGAAATCTAATCTATTTAATAAAGAATTAATAACTTTATCAACATCTTCGCTAGCAAGTGTTTTTTCTTTATCATTAAATACCATTTTAAATGCTATAGATTTCTTATTTTCTCCTAAACTATCATCTTTATATAAATCAAAAACATTAACGCTAACTAAGTATTTTTTACCTACCATTTTAACAACTTTTAAGATTTCAGAAGCACTGACATTATTATCGACAATAATAGCTAAATCACGTTCAATAGATGGATATTTAGAAATTGGTGAATAATTTATATTTTTAACATATTTAATCAATTTTTCTAAATTAATTTCAAAAACATAAGTATCCTTTAAATCATGTTTTATTCTAAATTCTGGATGAATGGCTGCTAAAAAACCTACCATTTCATCTTCAACCATTATTTTAGCTGCCCTACCCGGATGATATGTATCTTTAATATTTTCATATGGTAAATAATTAAATTCAATATTTAATTTATTAGCTAAATTATCTAATAAACCTTTAACAAGATAAAAATCTACTTTTTGATTAATTCCTTGCCATAAATTACTATTAAAAGAACCAGTTAAACCTCCAGCTAACATCAATTCTTCTTTATCTAGGTCATAACGTTTACCTATTTCAAAAACAGAAATATCATTCATTTGTCTAGCTAAATTATAATTGATTGCTTGAACAATTCCATTTAAAACACTTAAACGCATATATGCTTTATCACTAGTTAAAGGCATTAGAACTTTAATAGGTTTACTATCTTCAATTATATTATATAAATTTAATTCTTCTTCGCTAACTAAACTATATGAAACAGTTTCATTCAAACCACTTAATGCTAAAACATTTCTTATTTTACGAACTATTTCTTGTTCAATTGTTAATCCACCTATATCATCTATTTCAGAAATAGTCGTTGGAATAGCATCATAGCCAATCATACGAGCTACATCTTCACATATATCAGCAAAGAAAGGCTCTAAATCCATCCTTCTAGATGGTATTTCAATATGATAATTAGCACCATCTTTTTTATAATCATAACGTAAATCATCAAATATGCTTTCTAATTTTTTAACATCTATATCAGTTCCAAGGAAAGAATTTATTCTATCTAATGTAACATCAACATATTTTGAAACATATGGTTTTCTTACAACATCAATCAAATTACCAACAACAACTCCACCTGCTAATTCACATACAAGACTTGCTGCCATATCTAATGCTGCTTTAATTCTTTTTTGAGAAGCAATACGTTCAAAGCGCATTGATGCTTCTGATTTAAGTCCTAAGCGGCTAGATGTTCTTCTAATAGCCATTGGATCAAACATCGCAGCTTCAAGAACAATTGATGTTGTTGTAGGTTCTACTTCAGAATTTAAGCCACCCATAACACCTGCTAAGCCAATAGGTTTATCTTCGTTCCAAATCAATAAATCATTTGGTTCTAATTTTCTTTCTACATTATCTAAAGTTGTAAATTCTTTAATATCTTTAGCTTCTTTTACAACAATCTTATTACCAACAAAATTATAGTCATAAGCATGCATCGGCTCACCAAGAGCTATCATAACATAATTTGTTATATCTACAACATTATTTATAGGTCTAATACCAGCGGCAATTAAACGCATTTTCAACCACATTGGTGATTCTTTTATCGTAACCCCTTCAATTAAACGAGCACCATATTCATAGCATAAATCACTTTCTATTTCTACTTTAATAGGATTTAACATTTTTGTTTCTTTTACATTGAAAATTGGTAAAGTTAAATCTTTTTCTAAGGCTGCAGCTACATCATATGCTACGCCTTCCATTGATAATAAATCACTTCTATTGCTAGTTAATTCTAAATCGATTATTGTATCATCTAAACCTAAATATTTAATAGCATCTTCGCCAACTTTAGCATCTTCTGGCAATAAATAAATACCATTTTTATAAACTTCATCAACTAATCGATCTTCAACACCAAGTTCTTGCAATGAACATAACATACCATTAGATTCTACCCCTCTAACAGTACTAGCTTTAATTTTTCCTCCAGGAAGGCTTGCTCCAACTAAAGCAACTATAACTTTTTCTCCTGCTTTAACATTAGGAGCTCCACAAACAATATTTAAAATTTCATTACCAATATCAACACTACATATATGTAAATGATCGCTATTAGGATGATTTTCACAAGTTTTAACTTCACCAACAACTAAATTAGTAGCAGTTGATAATTTTGACATCGTCTCAATTTCTGAGACATGTAGACTAATTTTATTATATAAATCTTCTTTAGATATATCATCTAATTCAATATAATCTTTTAACCAATTAAGAGATACTCTCATTATTTAGCCTCCTTAAATTGCTTTAAGAAACGAAGATCATTACTATAGAAATTTCTAATATCTTCAATTCCATATTTAAGCATCGTAATACGTTCAATACCTATACCAAAGGCAAAGCCTTGAATTTCATTAGGATCATAACCACACATTTCTAAAACATGATGATTAACCATTCCCGCTCCTAAAACTTCAATCCAACCAGTATTTTTACACATTGAACATCCTTTACCACCACATTTATGACATGATACATCTACTTCAACAGATGGCTCAGTAAATGGAAAATATGATGGGCGTAATCTTATTTTCATATCTGGCCCTAATATTTTTCTAGCCATAACTAAAAGTGCTCCTTTTAAGTCAGCTAAAGTAATCTTTTTACCTAAAACTAGACCTTCACATTGCATAAATTGATGAGAATGAGTCGCATCATCAGCATCTCTACGATAAGTTTTTCCAGGACATATAATTTGAATTGGTTTTCCCTCTTTAGCAAGCATTGTTCTTACCTGAACTGGTGATGTTTGACTTCTTAATAACAATTCTGGATTGATATAAAATGTATCTTGCATATCACGAGCAGGGTGACCTTTTGGTAAATTTAATTTTTCAAAACAATATTCATCTGTTTCTATTTCTGGTCCTTCAGCTATACTATAACCTAAACCTATAAATAAATTTTCTAAATCAATGATTGTTTGATTTAATGGATGAATTGTACCATTATTAAACTTATAACCTGGCATTGTTACATCAATTGTTTCATCCTTTACTAATTTATCAACCATATCTTTATGAATTTCTTTTTCTTTAGCGCTAAATAATGCCTCACATGCTTTCTTTTGTTCATTCACTTTAGCTCCAAATTCTTTCTTTTCTTCAGAGCTTAAATTTTTCATATTAGCCATTTGTTGATTAATCAATCCTTTTTTTCCTAAATAAATTACTTTTAATTGATTAAAATCAGCTAAATTATTTATCTTTTCTAATTTTTCTTTTAATTCATTAATCATTGCATTCACTCCTTTTAAACAAGAAAAAAGTCCCTAGAAAATATCTAAGGACGAAAAACCGTGGTACCACCTTAATTCTAGTTTAACTAGCACTCATCTTGTTAACGCCAACTACGGGTATGATTAGTACCAATGGAAAAAACGAACTTCAATAGATAAATATTAAAGTTTTTCACCTAACAACTTCTCTCTAAAAATATTATTCTATTTACTCTTTTTTTCAAAATATTAGTAACCTCTTCTATTTCTTACTGCGCCAGAAATAAGTCTAGAAACTAACCAAATAACAATAGGTATTGCAAAACATACTGCAAATGACCAATATTTAGCACCGTCACCTGAGAAAATGTCAATTTCAGTTATTGGTTTAGCATCAAAGAATCTTTCAACTACAGCTACAGGTACAGCATAAGCAAAACTACAATATTTATCCATACCTTCTTGTAAATCTTGTAACCAAGCAGCATCATAAGCCTTAGTTACTAAATAAACGCCACCAATCATGCAATACCAAGCCATAGCTACAATAGCGCCATGGATGAAATTTAATCTTCTAGCGGCAAATCCACCAAATAATAATGGAATAATGAATACTACAAAGTTAATTAATACTGCAGTCCATTCAACTGATGTATTAATCGTAATATTACTGAAAACACCCATATAATTTTCCTCCTATTTAGTTTTATTGTAATTTAATTATAATATATATATATTATATTTTGTGAAAAAGATATGAAATTAATTAAAAACTATTTCAATTTCACTATTACTGCTATTATTATACAATACATTTACACTAAAATCTATATTATAATTGTTGTAAGTATCACATTTTTTAAAAAGAATTTTATCTTCTTTACTACTTGTTGTAAAAATATTTTCATTTTTAGATACAATATTTACAAATGGTAAAATTGTATCAGAATTATCATATTTAAAACCAGTTATATAATTACCACCATTAGGTATAACTTCATCATACCATAAATTTTTTTCAGCATTTATTTCATATATTAAAACACCACTACTATTTAAAGGATGATCATAAAAATTAATTTTATCATTTGTATAATAAATTATTAAAAGATATGAGTCATAAATAGTTCCTTTAAATTTATTAGTTACAAGAAGAGCCTCACCATTTTCACTAAAAGAATTAACGACTGCTTTGTAATCATCAATTACTATATTTGGATTGATCCAGCCTAATAATAATTTAGTAACAGGTCCATGATCGCCATATGTTTCATCCATCATATCTATTCCATATGTCGAACAATTAGCACCAACAGCTTTATTATAGTCATAATAATCATCTACACCCATCATATGAGCAGTTTCATGAATATATGTGTGAGCATCAATTACAATATTTGTTGGATCATATGAAACATAATTTTTATCATACATAAAGTCACTACCTGCAAAAGCATATGTGCTAACCTTTAAACCATCATATGTATAAGTATCCGCAAAAATTGATGTGTATGCCCACCAAAAATCTGAATCAAAATAATCAACAGATTTGGTATAAATAAGCCAAATTCCATCTATATATCCATCTTTATCACTATCATAATCATTATAATCAATAACCTCATCATAATAGGTAAGTATTTCTCGCAATAAAATTAAACTTCCCTCTTCATTTTTATAATATTCATAATAAGACGGATTATATTTAGCCTTATATACACCAAATATATCACTATTTAAATTAAGCTTGTTATAAGAAGATGTTAAATAGTATGAATTCACACTATAATAACCAAGTGTAGTATCACTAGCATTAAATGCTAAATTAACATCATTTAAAATATTACTATAATCAGAATCATCAAAACTAACAACAAATGTTAATAATTTAACATTTCCAACGCTAGGACATAAATTAGTCGTTAGTGGACCGTTATATTTCAAATTATCACTAAAACTATATTTAGTTCCATTTTCAATGTCGATGGTATTTGGACCTAAATCATTAATATTAATAATTGAACAACCACTAAGTAAAAACAATAAAAGGAAAACTATAATTTTTATTTTAATCACCACATTTCTATAAAAATTATAAATTATCTTTATAATTATGTAAATAAAAAAACTATGATAAATCATAGTATAAAATCAATATATAAAAAAATGGCGCCCACACTCGGACTCGAACCAAGGACCCTCTGATTAACAGTCAGATGCTCTAACCAACTGAGCTACGTAGGCGTATCATTATTATAACAAAATAAATAAATTTTGTAAATATTAAATTAAAAGAGACAGCCTGGCAGCTTCCTACTCTTGCACATAGTACTACCATCGGCGTTAAAGTGCTTAACTTCTGT
>CALUXR010000023.1 GCA_944324795.1 uncultured Acholeplasmatales bacterium | reverse complement strand
TTACACATAACTTAGTGTAATTCGTTACATATCTTAATCTTTTTATTTTGTCAAATGTCTTAAGTTAATGACATTGAGGTAGCTACCTCAGATTTTAAATAACAAAGTAAAAATTGGAGTACTAAGACAAGTTTAGTTATTTATTATAGTATCTTTATTAATTTTTTTAATTGTCAGAAAATATAAAATGATTGATATAAAGGCAGTAATAAACTCAGTAATAGGGAAAGCTATAAAAACACCATTTGCTTCAAAAGGAATGACTAAAATTAAAGCTAAAGGAATAATAATTATTATATATCTAAGAAGAGAAATTATTAGGCTTGTTAGTCCTTTTGATAAGCCCTCAAGTCCACCACAACAGGTAATAGAAATAGCGGAAATTATAAATCCAATAGATATAATTCTTAAAGCTGTAGAACCTAAGTTTATTATATTTTCACTTTCACTAAATAAGCCTAAGATTTGATTAGGAATAGTTAAACTTAAAATAGTTCCTATAAGCATGATTATGAGTGTTAGAAGGAAGGTATATTTAAAACATTCATTTACCTTATTTATTCTTTTAGCACCATAATTATAGCCTACAATTGGTCTCATACCTTGAACGAAACCATTAGCTGGTAAATAGATGAAAGTTTGTAGTTTATAATATATGCCAAGTATAGTTATGTAATCTTCATTAAATGGCTTTAATATGCCATTAAGTGCTGATATTAGTACTGATGGTAGTGCTAAATTTAAGGTAGCTGGTATACCGACTAAATATAGTTTTTTAGTATTGGTTAAGTTTAATTTATAACTATTTAATTTTATTTCTTTTTTGGCAATAATATAATATATTACATAAATTATTAATGATAAAGTTTGACCAAGTCCTGTTGCTAGAGCAGCACCGGTCATACCCATTTCGGGGAATGGTCCATAGCCAAAAATTAGAATTGGATCAAATATAATATTAAAGATACAACCTGCTATTAGAGCAATCATAGTTAATTTCATTTTACCTATACCTTGAAATATTTTTTCAAATGTTATTCCTAAAACATTAGGAATGGTAAATGCAAAAGCAACTACTGCATATTCATGACCCAAATTTAAAACATTAGTATTGTCAGTAAATAAACTTAAAAATGCCTGTGCTCCGACTAAACAAATTATTGTTAAAATAATTGAATGAATCAAGCTATATAGAAGTCCAAGTGACGCAGAATTATTCATTTCACTTTGTATTTTAGCTCCAAAATAATAAGATATAGTAGAACTAATACCAACCCCAAATCCGACTGCAACCGCAGTTATTAAATTTTGCATCGGATATATTAAACTAATGGCATTTAAGGCATCATCACCAAGTTGAGCTATAAATAGACTATCTACGATATTATATAAACTATTAAATAACATAGAAATTACCATAGGTAATCCTAATTTTAATAATAATTTAAAGATGTTTTGACTTTCCATGTTTACCTCCATAAAAAAAAGCCCATAGCTTAATGCTATGTGGCGAAAAAAGCAAATTGCTATAAAAATCCACAAAAGATTTTAGTGCTTAAATTATAACAAAAACAAATAGATATACAAGATATTTTTTAATATTTTTTAATTTAATTGCCTTAATGTAAAAATAGGTGTTTTATGGTAAAACCCGAGTTTGCCTAACATTTAAAAGAAAGTCCACGATTTTTTCTAGGAATCATGGACTTTTTGGCTTTTTATTAACTAATATTAACTTGAAAATTTCGTACGTATATTATGTGACTACTTGAAAATGTCTATGGTTTGTGTAAGCTCTTTTAATTGTTTTTTTGTATATAACTCTGGCTTTATTTTAATGTTAAAAGCGTCAAGCACTGTCTTTAAATCACCAGTATCTACATTATTAAATCTATATAAACCATTGGTAGTGAAGGAATGAAGGTTGTAGTAGATCCTAAGATTATAAAACCAATAGATTTTTTAAATTGTGTATTAGAGGAAAGATTACCAAATAAAGCTATACCAGATACACCATGGCGTATAGCAACAGATGCAAGTCAAAAAGTACCTGTAAGATATGGTGAAACAATAAAGGCATATTTAAAGAATCCAAAATTAGATTTAAATGATTTAGTTTATATACCATTAGCAATAGCCGGATGGTTAAGATATTTAATCGGAGTAAATGATAATTTAGAAGTAATGGAATTAAGTAGCGACCCAATGTTAAATGATTTAAAAGCTAAATTAAGTGATGTTAAGATTGGAGATAAAGAAGTAAACTTAGATGAAATATTAAGTAATGTAGCTTCTTTGGTATAGATTTAACTAAGACACCATTAAGAGCTAAGATTTATGAATATTTCATAAGTTTAATAGCAGGTAAGGGTGCTGTAGTAAATACTCTTACTAAATATGTTAAATAGATTTAAGCTTTTTATTCTTAAATCTTTTATATAAATATAGTATAGGACAATTTACCCCTGAATTGTCCTTTTTTATGTCTTATAATGTTTATTTTTTAATATTTTTTTGGGACAACTTTTTTGTAAAAGCGGTTTAAATTGAAAAGAAAGTATTGTTAGTTAAATAACGAAAAGCAGGAAAAAAACAAATTTAATATAATTTAGTAAAGAAAGGAAGTATCTTATGATAAATTTGAAAGGAAAGCCGTTTTATCTAAATGATGATGATATAAAATGGATTGAAGTTGTAAAAGATAGATTAACAATTAAAGAAAAGATAAGTCAATTATTTTGTTTAATTGCTTATTCAGCTGAGGAAGATTATTTGAAATATTTAGCTAACGATTTAAAAATTGGTGGCATTATGTGCCGAGTTATGTCAGTTGAAGAAATGTGTAAAACTGTAGAAGTTTTACAAAAAAACAGTGATATACCTTTTTTAATTTCAGCAAACTTAGAAACAGGTGGGGCAGGTGTTTGTCTTACTGGTACTAAACTTGGTTCAGAGATGAGTATTGCTGCTTGTAATAATAAGAACATGGCTAAACGATTAGGTGAAGTTTGTGGTAAGGAAGGAAGTGTGTTAGGAGTTAATTGGGCTTTTGCTCCTATCGTTGACATTGACTATAATTTTAGAAATCCAATTACTAATACTAGAACTTTTGGTTCTAATAAGGAGATAGTTAAGGAATTTGGGTTAGAATATATTAAAGAAATTCAAAAACATGGTATTGCTGCTTGTGCTAAACATTTTCCTGGTGACGGTGTAGATGAACGGGATCAACATTTAGTAACATCAATTAATTCATTATCATGTGAAGAATGGGATAATAGTTATGGCTCTATTTATAAAACGGTGATTGACGCCGGCGTTAAAACGGTAATGGTAGGTCATATTATGTTACCAAGTTATAGTAAAAAATATAATGATAAAATTAAGGATGAAGAAATTTTACCTGCAACACTTTCGTATGAAATTGTAACAAAATTATTGAAAGAAAAATTAGGCTTTAATGGTCTTGTTATAACAGATTCAACGACTATGGCTGGTTTAAATATAGCTATGCCAAGACATGATTTAGTGCCTTTAACAATTGCTAGTGGATGTGATATGTTTTTATTCACTAAGAACCTTGAAGAAGATTTTAATTATATGTATGAAGGCTATCAAAAGGGAATTATTACAGAAGAAAGATTAAATGATGCAGTTACTAAAATTTTAGCATTAAAAGCATCTCTAGGACTACATAAGAAAAACAATTTACCAGATTATAAAAATATAGATAAAACTATAGGTTGTAAAGAGTTTGAAAATATAGCTAAAGAAGTAGCTGACAATTCAATTACTTTAGTAAAAAACAAAGAAAATATTTTACCTATTACACCAAAAAAATATAAACGTATTTTATTTTATAGCTTAGAATCTAGTGCCGGCAATATGGGCTTTAGTGTAGCGGTAGGTGCTAATAATAAATTAATGGAAAAATTAAAACAAGCAGGTTTTGAAGTTACTTTATTTACTCCTAAAAGTGGTTTTGAGGGAACAATGATTTCGGCTGAAGAGATAAAAAATAATTATGATTTAATAATATATAGTGCTAATCTAGCAACGAAATCAAATCAAACAATAGTACGTATCGAATGGTGTGAACCAATGGGAGCTAATGTACCTATTTATATGACAAGTATTCCAACAATTTTTATATCGCTAGAGAATCCATATCATTTATTAGATGTACCGCGAGTAAAAACATATATTAATACATATTGTTCATCAGATATAGTTTTAGATAGTTTAGTTGATAAATTGTTAGGTAAAAGTGAATTTAAAGGTACTTCACCTGTTGATGCATTTTGTGGTAAATGGGATACAAGATTATGATTAAAGGAATTATTTTTGATTTAGATGGGGTTATTGTTTCCACAGATAAATATCATTATTTAGCTTGGAAAAAACTAGCTGATCGTGAAGGTATATATTTTGATGAAAAGATTAATAATCGTCTAAGAGGTGTATCAAGAAGAGAAAGCCTAAATATTATTTTAGAAAAAAGTAATAAGATATATAGAGAAGAAGAAATCTTAGCTATGTTAGATTTTAAAAATAATATTTATCGCTCAAGTTTAATTAATTTAACTCCGCAAGATATTTTACCCGGGGTAGTTGAATTACTAGATTATTTAGATACTAAAGGAATTAAAAAAGCTATTGGCTCATCTAGTAAAAATACTATGTATATTTTAGAAAGAATTGGCTTAACAGCGCATTTTAATGTAATTGTTGATGGTACTATGATTACAAAAACAAAACCGAATCCTGAAGTGTTTAGTAAGGCCCAAAAACAACTAGAATTAGAACCTCAGGAATGCTTAGTAGTAGAAGATGCTATTGCGGGAATTGAGGCTGCTCATAATGCTAATATTAAAGCTTGTGCAGTTGGTGATGCAGCATTAAAACAAGTTGGTGATTTCAATTTGAAAAGTATTTTAGATGTTAAGGAAATTATATAAAGGAATATTGATTTATAGTTAAATAAGATAAAAATAACAAATATTAGTTGGCATGATTTCTATATCATTAGGAGTCATGCCTTTATATTATAAAAAATACCTCTAAAATAGATATTTATCTACTTTAGAGATATCATCATAATTTTTCATATATTTCATTTGTAAATTTAAAATAATAATTCTTATCATTTAGAAAATAAACAATTACTTTTTGCTCTTTTTTTAATAAATTTGTTTGAATATAATCATCATCTATCCAATCTGATTCTAAATTTTTAGAAACACCATCTATTGAGACACTGACAATAATCTCATAAATCTCATCTTTAATTAATTTAGCACCTGAAGAATTTGCTTTTTTAATAGAAGAGATATAACCAGTTAAACTTATTTCATTTTTAATCAGATTTTGTAACTTTTTTAAATTAAGATAACGTTTGACATTTCTATAAATAGCTAGAAGTATAAATAAAATTCCAAAAATTACTAAAAGTAATAGTACACCTAAATTTTTTTTAAGAATACCATAAATTAAACCTATAATTATTAAAATACTTCCAATTATAAAAACAAACACAAAGTTTTTTTCTTTTCTAATTAACATAATAGCTCCTAATCATATAATTTTATTTCTATTAATTTAATTTCTAAAGGCTCTAATAGAAATTCGGCACTTAAATTATTTTGTGTGACATTTATTTCACGATATTGATAGTCAGGATAAGAAGCAATTTTAATGGCATCAAAAACGGTGTTTATAAGTCTATTATAAGTATCAATTGGTGGTTTTCCACAATCAAGCCATCTATCGTAAGGACTACCATATTTGCGGTTAATACTATGCATTTCTATTTTAGCTTTATTGTGAGAAGTTTTGTACATAAGATTTATTTTCTTTTTAGTTTTATTAACAAAAGGTGAATATCTATCAAAGACGGGTTTAATATATAAATCATCACCTATTAAATCTGCATTTGGGTGTTCATAATTGTGTAATATTAAAACTAATTTTGTATTATTTTCATTACTAGTTAAGATAAAGTTTTCACCACGAGAAATGACATATTTTTCTAATTTTGATAAGAAAGTTAAAGCGTGTAAATATGGCTTAGGTATACCATTTTTGTAATATAAGCCAGTGCCACCTGAAAAATAATTCATATCTGCTAAAGTTTCTTCAAAATCAGAGATTCTATAATAGGTAAAACCTTTTACTTTTTCTATATTATCAATAATATTTTTAATAATAAAATCAGCCATAAATATGGTGTCTTGTAAGACATTGTAGTGGCTAATAGTAAAGTTATATTGAGTTATTATAATAGGTATTCTAGTACTGTTTAGATTAAGAAGATTACGAACATTAGTTAAATATTTTTTTAGCCGATTTTCATCATTTGTTGGTTTAGTATACGGAATTCTTTGGAAACTTTTGCCACGTAAATTATAAGTTTCTAAAATGTCCCAGTCATCATCCATATAAAATTCTAAAGCAACATAATTAGGCAAGCAAAAATTTTCTTTAGTCCATGTAAAAAACTCTTTGAACCATTCAATCTTTTTATTAGATATAGGAATTAATTCGGGTGATGAAACAATGAAATCTTTACTAATGTTTTTAATAGTTTGCCAAGTTATCTTATAAAAATTGAAAAACTCAAAATTTGATGAAAAACCCATATAGTTATAATCAGTGTCAGGTTGACGCCAAGGAATAAATATCCAGTTTTTTACAACATCATAACTATAGCGTTCAATTATATGGTTAAAGAAAGTTTCTAATAATAAAACCCATTCCTCTATTTTATTTGGTGGTGATGTGTTGTATTCATCAGCAAAAATAGTTTTATTTTTATCTCTTGCTAGAGCTTGTGGCATATAAGTTAAAGACAAAACAGGAATTAAATCTTCAGAAATCAAGAAGTCTAACATTTCATTAATTAGATTAAAACGAAAGTAAAGACGGCCACTTTTAGTACGTGAACAAAAATATAGATTATCCGAAAAAATGCCACATAAATAAACATATTTTACATTAAATTTTTCTTTAGCATCAATTAACACTTTTCTAATACCTGAATAAGAAATATTTCTAGCATTGTTAACTGAAACTGAAATAGTAGCAGGATTAGGATCAATTGTAAATAGAGGTTTTTGTTTTTCATAAGCATTAATTAAAACTTCTTTATATAAATTATTAGTTAAATTTTTTTCTGTTTCTTGTTTTAAGTCTTTTAATAATTCTTCAATACCTTTATCTTCTTTAGAAGCAATTTCATCAACAATAGATTGTTCTTTTTTGTTTTTTCGAGTTTCTGATGGTAATTCATTATATTTTCGCTTATATGCTCTTAAAAATGCATGATTAGAAGCAAAACCATTTTTTAAGGCTATATCTATGATTGGTAAATTAGTTTCTAATAAGTCTTTAATACTGTGTCTGAGTCGCACATCATCATAGTAGTCAGTGAAATTCATATTAAGATTTTTTTTAAATAAATTAGATAAATAAGGAATAGAAAAATTAAATTCATCAGCTAATTCATTTAAAGATAAGTTATTAGCATAATTTATTTCTATATAATCTAGTATTTCATCCATTTTAGTTTTTTGATATGTGTTACCTACTTTAGTAGTAGGAAAAGATAGGTTCAACTCATCTATTATAGTGTAGGCATAAGAAAATGCTTTTATAATAGTAAAGTTAGGTTTATTGTATTCACTTATTAAAGTTGTAATAATTGTTTGTAGTTGTAAAAAAACACTTTTATTATCATAAGTACAAGAATTACAATAAAAGTTAACTTGTTTAATTGCATCATCTAATTCTAATCTACTGCGTTTAATAGTTATGCAAGCAACAATACCATTTAGGTGGATGATTTGATAGTTTTCTGTCTGATTAATTAAAATAATATCATTTTGATTAAATTGATATTCTTTTGCCCCAACAATTAAATTTGCACTTCCTTTAAGGTTAGACAGAATTTCTAAATCAACTTGCTTATTTTTAATAAAATTTTCATTTTGTAGTATCTTTACTACTAGAGGATAATTGTATTTTTCATTATTTTCCATAGTTTGATTTTAACATAGTTGTATTTTTTATGCAAATATTTTATTACAATTTATTATTTTTAATAGTGAATGTTTATTTTTTAAACTATTAGGCTTAATAAGTGCTGTTTTTTAATATAATAGCCCTTTTAAACAAATTATGAAAGCGTTTCACTTAAAAATATAGTATTTAATGAAAAGAAATAAAATGTAAGTAAAACGCTTTTTATGCTAAAATTTGGCTAGTTAAGGAAAGGAGAAGTAAAATGGTATGTGACAATAACGAATTAATTTTTGAAGCTAGACATATGCATAAAGAATTCGGGCCAACCATTGCTTTAAAAGACGTAGATTTTACTTTGCATCGTGGTGAAATAAGAGGACTTATTGGTGAAAATGGTAGTGGAAAATCAACAATTATGTCAATCGCTGCCGGTATGCAACCTACTACATCTGGTGAAATGTTTTACAAAGGTAAAAGTTGGTCACCTAAAACAATGTTAGAAGCACAAGAATCTGGTATAGCGATGATTTTACAGGAATCTAATACTATTCCTGGAGTGACAGTAGCAGAAAACCTTTTTGCAGGTAGAGAAAAAGAATTTTCACGATTTGGGATTATCAATATGCCTAAAATGTATCAGAGTGCTGATAAGATTTTAGAGAAATTTGGCGTTACTAATATTAAGGGAAATACAAAGATTAATTCATTGAGTTTTGAAGCTCGTAAGTTAGTAGAAATAATTAGGGCTATGGAAAAAGGACCAGAAATTCTAGTTGTAGATGAAACAACGACAGCTTTATCTTTTGAAGGTCGAAAATTATTATATAAGATAATTCATCAAATGACTGAACAAGAAAATAAAGCAGTTGTATTTATTTCACACGATATAGATGAAATTATGGAGCATTGTACAGATGTAACTATTTTACGAGATGGCGAAATAATAGCCACTTTGAACAAAGATGAATATGATCCACGTAAAATTAGAACTCTTATGGTAGGTAGGGACATAGGTGATGCATATTATCGTGATGATATGGTCCCAAGTAGTGGGGAAGAAGTAGAATTAGAATTGAAAGATATTAATTACTTAAATATTAAAAATTTTAATTTGCAACTTCATAGTGGTGAAATTGTTGGGATTGGTGGTTTATCAGATTGTGGTATGCATACAATAGGTCATATTGCTTATGGTGCTTGTAAACCCCAACAAGGTCAAGTTTTAAGGAAAGGTAAAAAAAATTACTAGTCCTTCTAAAGCAATAGATTTAGGAGTTGGATATATTAGTAAGAATAGGGACACTGAGGCATTGATACTTGAAGCTTCGGTTAAAGAAAATATTATTCTTCCATCTTTAGATCAATTATCACATTTTACTTTTATTAACCCTTTTGAAGAAAATAAAATTACAGATGAACAAATAAGTAATTTAAGTATTAAATGTTATAATCGCAATACTTATGTTTCAAAGTTATCAGGAGGAAATAAGCAAAAGGTATCATTTGCTAAGTGGCTAGCTAATCATTCTAATGTAATTATTATGGATTGTCCT
The DNA here is from genome assembly GCA_944324795.1 of uncultured Acholeplasmatales bacterium. Taxonomy (GTDB): domain Bacteria; phylum Bacillota_I; class Bacilli_A; order Acholeplasmatales; family Anaeroplasmataceae; genus CALUXS01. Next base: position 14,747 of record CALUXR010000023.1, on the reverse strand, counting down.
ACACGTGGTGTTGATGTTGCTGTTAAGCAAGCAATGTATAGAATTATTAACGAGTTAAAACAGCAAGGTAAAGCCATTTTATTGATTAGTGAAGAATTAGCAGAGTTGATAGGAATGTGTGATAGAATTTTAATTATGAAAGATTTCAATATTAATCATGAATTCAAACGTAGTGCCGATTTAAAAGAAGTAGATATTATAGATTATATGTTGTAGGAGGAAAAGATGACTAGTATATTAGAAAAAATTAAAACTTTCGATTACAAACGTTACATTAAAGATCATGCTTTCTCTCTAGCGGCTTATACAGGGTTAGTTTTATGTCTAATTATCTTTAGCATTTTGCCACCAATAGTTACTGGGGCTAATATTTGGTCGAGGATGAGTTTAAATATTACAATTGAACAAATTACCGTTTATATGATCTTAGCTCTTGGGGCAACTATGATTTACGCTATGGGAAGTATGGACATATCGGTTGGTTATCAAGTAGCAGTATTTAGTACCCTATTTATAATTATCAGCAATGCTAGTGGTAGTATGTTTTTAGGATTGTTAGTGATAGTAGTTTTGGGAATAGTTTGTGCAGTCTTTAATGCGGTTGTAGGAACTTATATTAAACTACCTACTGTTATGTCATCTGTTGTTTTGATGCAGTTGTTTAGAGGTATTAATCAAACTTTATTCTCAGATAGTTCTATTAACTCATATGCAATTCAATTTGATTTAAGTATAGTTGATAGTACTTGGTTTAGAGTTTTATCTATGGTAGTTTTAGCAATCATTGCATGTTATATATTAAATTATACAAAAATAGGTAAAAGGGCTAAGGCTGTTGGAGCTAATAAATATGCTGCAGCTCAAGCTGGTTCTAAAATGTTAATTACAAGGATTGCTAGTTATACTGTATTTGGTATGTTCCTAGTTATTGCTTGTATTTTCTTGATTGCAAGAACTAGTGGTATTGGTGAAAGTGATTCATCCGGTTTTCAAATGGATGTCATGATTATGTTGTTAATGGGTGGTATGCCACTTTCTGGTGGTATGCGAACAAAAATAAGTTGTGCCGTTTGTGGTTGTTTAACTTATGTTTTATTAGATAGAGGATTAGGATTATGTGGTGTATCAGCAGAATATATTACTTTAATAAAAGCTTTAATCTTCTTAGGTATTGTAGTTATTACATGTCGTAAACCTGGGGTTGTATTACCTCGTTAATAAAAAAATATAGAAAAGGAAAGGTAAAAAATATGAACAAAATTTTTAAAGGTTTAAGTGTATTTGGTATGGCAGCTTTAGCAAGCTTTTCACTAGCTTCTTGTGATGGTACTAATGCTGATAAAGTTAATGTTATTATAGGTTGTTATATGACTCGTGGTAACACTTATGAATCATTAATTAATTATTTAGATTCTATTAAAGATGATTTAAATTTTGAATATAGAACAGTTTTAATTTCTCAAACTGATGCTCAAGAAAACTTATCTACATTCCAAACAGCTTTAGAAACTGGTACTGATGTAGTTATTACAATGATGGATAATAATTTAGAAAATACAAAAGCTATTCTTGATGCATGTAATGAAGCTGGAGCTTACTTTGCTGGTTGGCAAACAGATTTCAATAACTCAAGAAATGATTCTGAATTCATTAACGATGATCATTTCTTAGGTGCTGCAACTGATGGTGATATTAATGGTGCTTCACTTGGACAATGGTTCTTCAATAAATTATCTGAATCTGATAACCGTAATATTGCATTATGTCGTACTCCATCTTATGCATATCCTAGCGGTTTACAAGCTACTAATGAATTTAAACGTTTAGCAGATGAATGGAATGAAAGTCATCCTGATGATCAATTCAATATTATCTATGCTAATAAAACAGCAGGTACTGATGATTATTCATATGATATGGGCTTTGGTGGTAACTTAGATGCTACTGTTTTAGATGGTTGGTTAAGTCAAGACTTAGATGCTATCGTAGCCGTTAATAGTTTAGCAGTAAGAATTTATAATACTTTAGCTGAAAGAAACGTAGATGAAACAATTGATTTATATACTGTAGGTTGGGATGAAGCAATTATTCCTTATGTTGGTGATGACAAGACTATTAAATCATTAGGTCAATCTCCGGTTGAAACTATTGTTTATCCACTTATTCTAGGTATTAATGCAGCAAGAGGAACTCAATTTACTGATATGCCTTCTGGTGAAGATAAATTAGTTATTGGTCAAAGAGTAATGATTGGTTCTGATGAAGATTTAGCTGCTGGTAGAGAAAATTGTATGATTTATAGTACAGATTATTCAGCAAGTCATGCTTTAATTAGTGGTGAAGAATTAAAAGAATATTTAGGTGATGCTGAAGGAGCAAGTTTTGCTAAATTAAAAGGATTAATTGATTCTTGGGATTCAGATTACGTTTTATATCGTAAATAATTAATTTAATAAGTTTTAAAATTAGTTATTAAAGGAGGATAAAATGTCTAGTTCAAATCAAGTTTCTTTTGGAACAAAAATGAAAAATTATTTTACAGCCAAAAGAATAAAAACAGCAGGTTCAAAAGTATTTGCTACAGTCATTTTCCCTCTACTAATGTATGCCATTATGGCTATTGTCTGTGCGGCAAATGGCATTACCTACAACATATTCAGCTCAACTTCAATTGCTGATATAGTTGCAGACACAGGTTATATGGCAGTAGTTGCTCTAGGTATTGCTTTTCAATTAAAGTATGGTAGATATGACTTTACAGGTGGAGCAATTCTAGTAGTAGCTGCTACAGTAGGGGCTATGATAGTATTTAGATTAAATCTAAATATGTGGGTTTTAATCTTAATTTGTATAGTTGTTGGAATTGCTCTATCAGTTTTAAACAGTGTAGTTTATGTTTTTGCAAGAGTTCCAATTCTTGTTTGTTCGTTAGCTATGGGTTATGTAATTGAAGCCATTGGTGCATTCATTTCTGGTGGTGAGTCATTTAATATTACAGGTTTCCAAGAAATGAATCAATTTGGTTATTTCCCATGGATTTTATTACCATTAGCTTTAGCTTTATTGTTAAATTATTTATATTGCCATTTTACTATTGCTGGTCGTCAATCAAGATTACTACAACAAAATCAATTAGCTGCAGTTAATATTGGTATTAATGAACGTAAAAATGTTATTATTTGTTATGTTGTTTCAGGAGCTATGTTTGGTTTAGCCGGAGCTATATATGCTTCACAAAATCAAATTATTCCAAATAGCGAACCTTTAGCTACAGTAACAACACTATTTGCTAATATTGTTCCATCATTAGTTGGTTTGTTCTTATCAAGGTTTATTGATGATGGTTTAGGAACTTTAGTTGGTGCTTTAACTATTTCTATTTTATACTATGGTTTGGCTTTATTAGGTCACCCTAATGATGGTTTAAGAGTAATTTGTTTTGCAACATTCTTACTAATATTTATTTTCTTCAGCGGATTTTATGATGAAATATGTAAAATGATTAAATACTTAATATATAAAATAAAGAAGAAAAAACAATCTAACTTACCGGCAACGGAGACATAATTATAGGCAGGTTGCTAGGCAACCTGTCTTATTTTTAAGAGGTAACTATGAATTTATTTGTTGATGTTTATAAAGAAACATACCCATACATAAAAACATGGCAATTTGGGATTGGTAATGATCATGCCTATACGTTGACCCGTAAAGATGTCTATGAATATTTAAAATATGTACAAAAGGAAATAGGTTTTAAATATTTACGATTTCATGGTATCTTTGATGACGATATGCATATATATCAAAGACTTAGTGATTTTCCTTTATTTGCTAAAATGCCTAAAGCTAATCAAATTGTAGAACTAAATTTTAAAGAGGTTGGCATGGTATTTGATAATATTTTAGCAGCTGGATTCAAACCATTTGTTGAATTATCCTTTATGCCAAGTGCTTTAGCTAGTAAAAAAATATTTGGCTTTCATTATAAAAATAATATTACCCCACCTAAATCATATAAGAGATGGAAAGCATTTATTAAAGAATTTATCATGTTCTTAATTGCTAGATATGGTTTAGAAGAAGTTAAAACTTGGTATTTTGAAGTTTGGAATGAGCCAGATATTAAAGTAATATTTTTTAGAGGTACGAAAGAAGATTATTTTAAACTTTATGAAGCAACTGTTGAAGCAATTAAAAGTGTAAGTACCGAAATTAGAGTTGGAGGCCCTTCTACATCAGGGTGCTTATGGATTTCAGATTTTGTTAAATTTTGTGATGAAAACAATATTCAATATGACTTTATTTCAACTCATCATTATCCAGGTGATGGGTTTGGCAATAATTTTGGACCAGAACGCTTTAAAGAAATTAGAGAAAATATTCTTAAGATGGGTAGAGAGAAAAAATCAATTACTGAGGCGATGCGTAAATTTTTCTTTCATCCAGAAGAATATACAAAATATCCATTAAACATTTTAGTTGAAAAGGATTTAAAAACAGCAGAAGTTGCTAAAAACAAACCTTTGATTATATCAGAATGGAATGTTTTATCAGTTTATGGAGCTCCTGTACATGATGAAAAAATGTCAGCTAGTTTTATTATCGATTATACTTTAGCCACTAAAGATATTTGCACTGGTAATATGTTTTGGTGTTTATCTGATTTATTTGAGGAACAATTTTTGTTACACAAGCCATTTCATGGTGGGTTTGGTTTACTTAATAATAATGGCATACCTAAGCCAAATTTCTATGCTTTTAAAATATTAAATAATTTATATGATAAAAGATTTGATGTTTCAAATGAAAATATAAAATGTTCATGTTTTAAAAAGGATAATAAATTACAAATTTTATTATATAATTTTGATTTTGATTATTATAAACATAAAGAAGAAAATATTAATTTAATAATTAATAATAAAATAATTTCTGCTCAAGTTGCATATATCAATGATAACTATACTAATCCTAAAAGAATATGGCAAGAGTTAGGAGAACCTAATAATTTAACAAAAGATGAGGTTTATAAAATTAAGGTAGAAAGTAGTCTAAAAAATATACCTTTAGATTTTGAAATAAAAGAAAATAATACTAATTTAAATGTAAAATTAAGTACTAATGATGTAATTTTAATAGAGGTAGAATTGGGGGTGTAAAGATGAATTATGGTAAACCATTTAATTTGAATGAAGAACAAATAATATGGGTTGAAAATACACTCAAAAATCTAACTTTAGAGGAAAAAATTAAACAATTATTTATTGATATGGCGGCACCAGTATCCGAAAATATAGTTAAAATGTTAGTTGAAACTCATGGTTATGGTGGACTTCGTTATATGAATCAAGAACCAAACAAAGTAAAGGAATTATTAAATCTTTATAAAAAATACAGTAAAATTCCTTTGATAATTGCGGCCAACACGGAAGCTGGTGGAAATGGAGCTTGTATTGGTGGAACTGAAATAGGGCAAGAAGTAAAAATAGCAGCAACCAATGACAAAAAATATGCTTATGAATTAGGAAGGGTTTCGGCTCTTGAGGCCAAATCAGTTGGTTGTAATACGGTTTTTGCTCCAATTGTTGATATACATAATAATTGGCACAATCCAATTATTGCTAGTCGTACATTTGGTAATGATTATAAAAAAGTAGCTTTATATAGTAAAGAATATTTAAGAGCTTGTCATGAATTAAATATTGCTTCTGTTTGCAAACATTTCCCTGGTGATGGGATGGATGAAAGGGATCAACATCTGGCTAATTCAATTAATAGTTTATCTTGTGAAGATTGGATTAAAACATATGGCTATGTTTATAAAGAAATGATTAATGCAGGTGTTGAAGGAATTATGATTGGTCATATTTGTCTTCCGAGTTTTGAAAAAAAATATAATCCAAATATAGCTTATGATGCATATATGCCAGCCACATTAAGTTCAACTCTTATTTCTAAGCTGTTAAGAGAAGAATTGGGCTTTAACGGGTTAGTTATTACTGATGCTAGTCATATGATTGGGATGACTAGTAGAATGGCAAGGAAAGATATTGTTCCTACATCTATTAAAATTGGTTGTGATATGTTTCTTTTTTATAATGATTTTGAAGAAGATATCAAATATGTTTTAGATGCTGTTGAAAATGGAACTTTAAGTGAAAATAGAATAGATGAGGCAGTTAGTAGAATTTTAGCTTTTAAAGCTCATTTAGGTTTAAATAAAGGTTATGATGATTTAAGTTTGATAAATATTGGCTTAGAAGATAGTAAAAAAATAGCTTTTGAAGTAGCAGATAAGGCTATTACTTTAGTTAAATATAAAGATAAGGAAGTCTTACCGTTAACAACTAAAAAATATCATAAAATCTTATTATTACATCACGATATTTCTAATCCGTTTAATTCATATATAACTAATAAAAATAGTAAAAAATATTATGAAATAGTTGCGGATGAATTAATAGAGAAAGGTTTTGAAGTAGAAATATATACTCCTGTTTTAGAACAACTTAAAAATGCTAGTGAAGATGAAGTTAGAAATATTATGTCTAAACTTTACACATCAAAATCACCTGTTTCTAGTATTACGGATAAGTATGATTTAATAATTCATATGGCTAATGTTCCTGGTAATGGTGTGGTTCAAAGGATTGATTTTGCTTTAACAAAAGGGGCAATCGATATCCCATGGTATGTACATGAATTGCCGGTCCTATTTATTTCAGTGAATTCACCATTTCATTTATTTGATGTCCCACAAATTAGAACATATATCAATTGTTACGATGCAAAGGATTATACTATGAAATATTTAGTAGATAAATTAGTTGGAGAATCTGAATTTAAAGGTGTTTCTCCAGTTGATGCCTTTTGTGGATGTGAGGATACAAAATGGTAAAAGATAAAGTTATTTTCATGGATTCAGATGGAACAGTGATGGATTCTATGACTCTTAAACACAACTTATGTTTTGGACCAGCTTTAATTGAAACGTATCATTTAGAAATATATAAAGAAGACATCCTTAATAAATGGAATGAAATAAATTTATATTCTTTAACAAGAGGGATTAATCGTTTTGATGGTCACTATATGATTTTAAAATATATTGATGCTAAATATCAAAAAATTTCTTTCTTAGACCAATTCAAAATATGGTTAGATACTACTAAGGCTAAAGCGAATTCAAATTTAAATAGTTATATTGAACAAGGTCATAAAGAATTAAAACCAATTTTAGCTTGGTCAAATTTGACGAATGAAAAAATAGTATTGCATCAAGAAGAAGTAAAACCATTTGCTAATGTTTATAATGTTATAAAAGAATTAGCTAAAACTTTTAGAATTGTTATAATTTCCTCAGCTAATAATAAAGCTGTTATGCATGAATGGGAGAAATTCAAATTATTGCCTTTAGTAGATGAAGTTTGTACACAAGAGATGGGCTCTAAAAGCGAGTGTATTACCAAAATTCTTGAGCAACTAAAACCTAAAGATGCTATAATGTTAGGTGATGCAATAGGAGACTTAGAAGCTGCTCAAATTAATAAAATTAGTTTTTATCCAATTATGCCACTTCATGAAAATGAAAGTTGGCAAGACTTTTTGAATATTTATAGTAAAGATTTTTATAACTCAATTTATAAAAATAAGGAAAATGATATAATTGCTAACTTTTATAAGATACTAAAGAAGGAGGATTAAAAATGGCCAATAAAATGTTATACCCACGTAATACTTTAACAAGACAAGTAGTAGATTTAAGTGGTATTTGGAAATTTAATTTTGATTTTAATGAGGATGGGGAAGTGCGTGGATTACCTAGTAAAGGATTAACTGAATATATTGAAATGCCTGTACCATCAAGTTATAACGATTTTTTCACTGAAAAAAAATACAAGGAATTTTGTGGTGATGTTTGGTATGAACATGAATTTTATGCTGATAAAGCATGGCAAGATAAAGATGTAGATATTCGTTTTTTTGCAGCTTTACATAAGGCAACTGTTTGGTTTAACGGGATAAAAGTTGCTTATCATAATGGAGGTTTTACACCATTTACGATTAATATTAGTAAATTATTAAAATATGATGCACCTAATAAAATTGTTGTTAAATTAAATAATGTTTTAGATAATACTACATTACCATCTGGCGAATATAAGGTTTTAAAAGATGGAAGGAAAATTTGTACACCTTATTTTGACTTTTTTAATTATGGTGGTTTAATAAGACCAGTTAAACTAGTTATTACTCCAAAAGATTCTATTGTTGATGTTACATTAAATCATGAATTAGTTAAAACTGGTTCTTTAACTTATTATGATGTAGATGTAATAGGTGATGGTGATGTTTTAGTTGAAGTTTATGATGAGGATAATAATAAGGTGGCTTTTTCTAAGGGTAAATCTGGTAGATTAGAAATTTTAAATACACATTTATGGCAAGTTAGAAATGCTTATTTATATCACTTTACTTTTAAATTATTGAAAGAAGAAAAGCTAATTGATGAATATTATCTTGATTGTGGTATTAGAACCGTAAAGGTAGAGAGTAGTCATATTTTAATAAATAATCAACCTGTATATTTTAAGGGTTTTGGTAAGCATGAAGATGCTGATTTTACAGGCCGTGGATTTAATTTGCCATGCGCTAAACGTGATTTTGAACTTATGAAATGGTGTGGCGCAAATAGTTTTAGAACTAGTCATTATCCATATAGTGAAGAAATCTTACAAATGGCTGAACGAGAAGGTTTTTTAGTTATTGATGAACTTGCAGCGGTAGGTATGTTAAAATCAACTCGCAATGCGGTAGATGCTGCTAATAAAGATTTAAAGATTGAATCTTATTTTGAACAAGATGTAGTTAAAAAATATACTTTACCTAACCATTTAGAAGCTTTAAGAGAGTTGATTTCACGTGATAAAAACTACGCATGTGTTGTAATGTGGAGTTTGTTCAATGAACCAGATGCTGTAAATTCTAATGATTGTATTCCGTATTTTGAAAAAGTATTTAATTTATGCAAAGAATTAGATGTTCAAAAAAGACCACGTTCATTTGCTCATATAATTGCATCTAGCCCATCTAAATCAAAAGTTAGTTATTTATGTGATGTAATTATGTTAAATAGATATTATGGCTGGTATTTGATGGGTGGAGCCGAATTAGATGATGCAATGTATGCTTTAGATGCCGAGTTAAGTGAATGGGATAAAGTAGGTAAACCGGTAATGTTTACCGAATACGGAACAGATAATTATATGGGATTAACTAAATTGCCATCTGTTATGTGGACAGAAAATTATCAAGTTGAATATTTAGAAAAATATCATGAAGTATTTGATAGACATCCTTCAGTAATTGGTGAGCAAGTTTGGAATTTTGCTGACTTCCAAACAACAGAAGGAATTATTAGGGCTGATGGTAATAAAAAAGGTATTTTCACACGTGATAGACGGCCTAAAATGGCAGCTTTTGAATTAAGAAAAAGATGGTTGAGTTTACCTATGGATTATAAAGGAGATAGTGAGTAATTATGAAAATGACATTTCGTTGGTATGGTTTAGATGACCGAATTAAACTAGATTGGATTAGACAAATCCCAGGTATGACAGGGGTTGTAACTGCTCTTTATTCTGTTCCAGTTGGTGAAGTATGGCCAGAGGATGAATTTAAAGCTTTAAAAGATGAAATTACAAGACATGGGTTAGAATGTGAAGTTATTGAATCAGTACCAGTTTCTGAGGATATTAAACTACAAAGAGGAAATTATAAACGGCATATTGAAAATTTCAAAGAAAATATTAGAATGTTAGGTAGAAATGGTGTTAAAGTAATTTGCTATAACTTTATGCCGGTTTTTGATTGGACTCGTTCCCAATTAAACCATAAATTAGAGGATGGGAGTGAAGCTTTAGTTTATTACGAAGAAGATGTTGCTAAACTTGATCCAACTAAACTAGCTTTACCAGGTTGGGATAGCTCTTATAAACCGGAAGAAGTTAAGGAATTGATTAAATCTTACAAAGAATTAGGCGAAGAAGGTTTATGGCATAATTTAGAATATTTCTTGAAAGAAATTATTCCAGTAGCTAAAGAAAGTGGTATTTTAATGGCCATTCACCCAGATGATCCGGCTTGGCCAATTTTTGGAATTCCTCGTATCATTACGACAGAAGCTAATATTGATCGTTTTTTAAAATTAGTTGATGAAAAAGAAAATGGTTTGACTTTATGTTCAGGTTCTCTAGGAACTCTTAAAGAAAATAACATGGTTCATTTAATACAAAAATATGCAGCTATGGATAGAATTCATTTTGCACATATAAGAAATATTAAACTAGTGGGAGAACGTTCATTTGAAGAATCAGCACATTATTCAAAATGTGGTAGTTTAGATATAGTTGGAATGGTTAAGGCATATCATGATGCTAACTATACTAAATATATTAGGCCAGATCATGGTAGAATGATTTGGGATGAACAAGCAAAGCCTGGTTATGGTTTATATGACAGAGCTTTAGGAGCTATGTATATTACGGGAATTTGGGAAACTTTAGATAGATTAGATGATGTTAAATAGCATAGAACACTCTTTTAGAGTGTTTTTTTGTAAGTGGTAAAGATATGCCGTATTTAGAAAAACTCCTTGTATGTTATCATAATCATGCAAGGAGGACAAAAAATGGAGACACAAAAACTTAAAGAAATAGTCATAAAAGAACATATTATGAACAATAAACCAATTAGAGTATTAGTTAAAGAATATAATATTAGTAAATCTACTATATATAAATGGTTAAAAGGAAACGATAATGTAGCTTCTTCTAGTTATGTAGATGTTTCAGAAAATTATCAAGCATATATCAACTAAAAACAACTAGGGGCTTTATTAATTAAAATCTTTTTAAATTATTTAAAATTCAACTCTTTAGCAGTATAATAAAGGCGAAAACGAGCGTGGACTTTTCCTGAGTCATCATCTTTTTGCCACACAACCTAGTGATGAATAAGTAATTTTGTATTTATCATGATTTTGGAAGGAGAATGATATTCATGGAAACTGATTTTATCAAATTAATTGAAACTAGAAGAAGTATAAGAAGCTATAAGAAAGAACCAGTATCAGAAAAGGATTTAAATAAGATTCTTGAAGCTGGAACTTATGCTCCTACAGGTGGTGGAAGACAATCACCTACCATTGTGGCTGTTACTAGTTCTAAGTATCGTGAAAAAATAACTGAGCTTAATGAAAAGGTTAGAAAGACAAGCAATGATCCATATTACGGAGCACCTGTTGTTATTTTAGTTTTAGCTGATGGTAATGCTTCTAATTTTGTTGAGGATGGCAGTTGCGTTCTTATGAATATGATGCTTGCTGCTCATTCTCTTGGACTTGGCACTGTTTGGATTGCTAAAGAGCGTGAGATATTCGATAGTGAAGAGGGGAAAGAGCTTCTTAAAGAATGGAATCTTCCTACAACATTAAGAGGCGTTGGAGCTATTGCTCTTGGCTATGCTAATGAAGAACCTAAGGAAGCTGCCCCTAGAAAGAAAGATTATATCGTTAGGGTATAAAGCTAATTACAAATTACTTATTTAATCACTTAAGCCATCATTCTTATTTGACTAGTTTGGTGGCTTTTTATTTTTTAAGGTTTGGGTTAATAACTGATAAATATTTTTTAGCTACTATTCACCGATAATTTGAAAAAGCAATTCACTGTGAATGTGGAGCACATATTTTAAGGTATCTTAAAGCAGGATATGAGTTAGAAGGATCTTTTGAGTGCTCTAAACTCATAATACTAATACGTGAAATGTTGAAAGAAAAGAAAAAGCTGCTAAGCGAAGGCAAAAACGAAATGGAGTCAGCTAGAATAGAAGATTTTAAAAAGAGATATAAAGCTATTATTGAATCATCAATAGATGAATTTGAGAAAAAGAATCCTGGAATCAAGAAAAAATACATTCCTGATTACATCAAGTTATTTAAAAGGATGTTTGAATATATTCAAACACTTTGCATTCCTATCGGACTTTAACGTTCTTTTCGATAATAATGAAGCCGAAAGAGCGTGTCGAAAAGTTAAAAACAAAAAGAAAACATCCACTCAGTTTAGAGACTTTGAATTTGCACATAAGTATTTTGAAAACTTATCAGTTTTTGAAACGCTTAATAAAAATCATGAAAATATATATAATTTCCTTACTAAAACTTTTTAATCGTTGAATAGTAACCCCGTGTACTTTTACTACATTCAGGGGTTTGCGTGTTTACGGCGGTTATGCTATAATAAATAGGCAAATAGTGTCTGGTTGCGGGGTAAAATCATATTTTTCGACGTTGCAGTAAAAGTTACACATAAACTGCAATATAGGAGGAGGTTTAGTAATGAAAAATAAACTACTTGCATTCATAACGGCGGCAATGAGCGTTGTTTTCGCGTTCTATCTTGCGGCTTGCAACGGCGGCAACGAAACTACAGGCGAGAACGGCACGCATACGCATACTTATTCGGAGCAATGGTCGCATAACGATAGCGAGCATTGGCACACCTGCACGGTCGCGGACTGCGACGAGGTAATCGACAAAGCCGCGCATACTTGGGATAACGGCAATATAACGAAAGAGCCGACCTGCACGGCAAAGGGTGAAATGACTTATACCTGCACCGTATGTAAGGCGACAAAAACGGAAGAAATTGCAACAACAGACCATACCTTTTCTGACAAATGGGAAAGCGACGACACTCATCATTGGCACAAGTGTATCAACTGCGACGAGATAAGCGGCAAAGCGGAACATTCGTATAATGCGGACGGCGTTTGCGTGTGCGGTTATAGGGCTATACCCGAAGAGACTCTCCCTACTACGTTGAATGAACTTATGCAAGAGGGTAACGAAAAGTATCAGGCAGTCGTCGTTAAAACATTGAACGACCATTTGCTCGAAGATATGCTATATAATACATTTAGTAAGAATTACGATGTAAATTGCGTTCAAATCGATCAATGGGAAATCGTTGATAGCGATAAAAACGGTATTATCGATTGCATAAAACTACATTTCTTCTACGATAACGCAATAATTTCGACGCTTTACAGAATATCTTGCGTTGAACCTAAAACGGAAATAACTTTACAGGATTTGTTAACCGAAAACCCTGACGCCGCAAAACTTGACGAAGCATTCGACAGAGGGACTCCTTATGTCAACGGCGCCAAATATTCTACTGAATATGCTTTTGGTTATAACCCTACAATACAGGAGATGCGAAAAAGATTGTTAAATGCGGTCAATGAGAAACTTGCGAATGACGGTATTATCTCTGCAGTTGGCGGGAATACCCGCTCATTTATTATAAGAGATGATGAAGCTACGGAAGATACAACATTAGGGAAGGCAAGACGAATAGTGGTTATGAATTTAACAGAGAACGGCTATGAAGAAATTGCCATAATAATTCAAGAAGCGCAAACCGACAATGATGATACAAAACTGATAGAAAACTTAAACGCGGACAAATACAAAGTTACAAGTGCCGCAAAACGCGGCAAATTTACGGGCGTACTTCTGAAAGCCGATGTGTCCGAAAATGGCGGTACGGTAGCAACGGATTAAGCTGCCGCAAGCAGGCAAAAGACAAAGAGAAAAACGAAGAAAATTAAATAACAAAGTCAAGGCGTTCACGCACAAAAGCGTGAGCGCTTTTTTAGTGTGCCGGGCATGGCATTAATCTAGTAGGTGAAAGTCCTACCACGGGTATTTACCGCCAAGTGTAGTGAACCCCAAGCTGTTAATAGTAATGTTAAGGGTGAAGGAAGGGGCTAACAAAATCTTCGAGCTTACGAACAGAAACTTGATATTAGGCTAAATGGTGGACAAGGTTGCTAAACAAACTGAAGTCCTAAAGGTAAACGTAAAACCAAGACAGTAAATCAAGAAGTTGTGAAGAATAAAGAGATTAATATCTTATCCCGGGAGGTCCTCTAAAACGATAAATCTAGACACTTTTGTTAGCGCTAAAATAAGAATGTACAAATCGGCTAATAACTTTAAATGAAGAAAAATAAAAGCGATGTTCGTTGATGCCTATAACAAAATGATTGCAAGTAAAGATGAAATACTCAAAAATTTAGAATTAGTTCTTAATTAAATAGTAAATGTTATAAGTATCGATGATAAAATAAAAGAAGTGAATAAAGACATAGAAAGTGTTGTCAATGATGTTGAAATCTTAATTCATTCTTCTAAAGATACTGATGAGATTAAGCAAAAAGAACTAGAACTCAAATACGATAAGCTAATTCAAAAGTTAAAAGAATTAGAGCATCAAAAAGACGAAGGAATAGATAAGCAAAATAAAATAAATACTTTTATATCAAACTTAAGAAATAAGGGAGATGGAATAACTGAATTTGATGAAGAACTTTTTTACACCATGATTGATAAAGCGGTTGTTAACCGAGATAAAAGCATAGAATTTATATTTAACTTAGGATATAAAGTAAAAGTAGAGGCTAGGAAGTAAAATCCTAGTCTTTTTAGTATGAAAACGTTTTAGTTAGTAATGACTAACTTTTTGGTTGTAGTGTTTTTATAACAGTGTTATAATAACGGTGTTATAGGAGGAATTTAAATGAACGAAGAAATAATGAAAGAGATTCTTAAAGCAGCTAAGGAAGAATTTTTATCTCTTGGATACATTGATGCATCAATGAGAAATATTGCTAAA
>CALUXR010000022.1 GCA_944324795.1 uncultured Acholeplasmatales bacterium | reverse complement strand
ATAAAGGAATTATAAAAAAATAAGAATGTACATTCAATATTATCCGAATTGTACATTCTTATTTTAGCGCCAACAATTATTGTAATTTTAGGTATAAAGGATAACCTATAAAAATCCAAAGTATTAATTTAAATATAATTGAAAGGAAAATTAAAGAAAAAATTACAAAAATAGATAACTTTATAGTAAAGCCTGAAATAAAGATTAATAATAAAAACAAATTTAAAAATATATTTTTAAAATATATGGATTTTTTGCATAATGATTTCACAACTATAAAAAAGAAAACTATTATTTTTAATATTTATTTTGATGAGCTAAAAGAAACATATATAAATAAAATAAATAATTTAATGTTAGAATCCTGGTACAATAAAATATATTCGTATTATAAAAACGGAAAAATTAAAGAAGATAGATTTAATAGAATCATATCTTTAATGAACAAATTAATATCATATGCAAAAATGATCGATATTTCTGTTCCTAATCTTAATTTAACTATATTAATGCCACTTAAAAAGAATAGAAGGCGTTCAGAAAAGACAGAAAATAATTATGTTACTTATGAAGAATTTTTAATATTTACTAAAGCTGTTAATGAATTAAATGATAGTTATTTTAAAACAATACCTAAAGACTATTTTATTTTTATTTGTGAATTTCTATATTATACCGGTATGAGAGTAAATGAAGCTTTAGCAACTAAATTAAAAGATTTTAGAGATGGTGATAGGCTTACAGCTTCTTCTTATGTAGTAGTTGAAAGACAAATAGTTGATAATAGAACAATTATTAAAGATAATTTAAAGAATGGCCAAGATAGCCGTAAGGTATATTTAAAAAAAGATATATTTAAAAAATTTTTAAATGTCTTAAAAAAGTATAAAATCAAAGATAAAGAATCTTTTATTTTTGATTATAAAAAAACAGGCATACCTATTTCTAGAAAATCTTTTGCATATATACTTTCAAGAATTATCAAAATTTTAAAAGAAGCAAACAAACTGCCTATTACTTTTCCAGATATTTTAACACCACATGGTTTTCGTTATTCAAATACTTTATATTTAAAACAATTAGGTGTTTCACCTACTAATGCAGCTAAAATGCAAGGGCATAGTGTTAGAGTTATGCTTGATACTTATGCTAGAAGCGATAAAACAGAAATTGATAGTATTTTTAGTTAAGAAAATTATATTTTTAAAATTCAATTTAAAAAGAGTATTAGATATTACAATATAGGTATACATCTAATGCTCTTATTTTAATGATAATATGATTTTAATTATTTAAAATATATCTAAGCATATTTAATATAAATATTGAATTTATAAAGATAACATCATTATATGAGATCAAATTCATATTATAAATGTCAGTTAATGAATAGAATTGATTGTTGTAAAAACATTGTATAACAAATGAACTATCAAAATAGGTAAAATTAATATTACCTATCATTTCAGAATTAGCACTAAACATATCATATATTTCATGGTCTAATTTACCAATTTTAACATTGTTAAATTCACCTAAATAATATTTAATATTAATTTTTTCATTTTCATAATATTTATATGCATTTATCATATCATCAACAGCAACTTCTTCATCGTTAATTTCTATATTATAATCTACATATATCTTTCTATTATTTATATAATCATCTTCATTATATAAATTTTCATAATTTGGATCACTATAATATTTTATTTCAATTTCATGTGATGATAATCCGTAATAAATGTTGTTATAAAGCGGATTATTAATATCAATATTCTTTTTATCTTCTTCTATGATAAAAGAATTCAAGCCTAAATTTTTTGAATCATATTGCATTATTATTTTTTCTTCTTTTTCATTCTTGTTACAAGAAACTAAAAATATTATAAATAATAAAATAATACCTATTTTTTTTAACATATAAAATACCCCATTATTTTTTTGATTGTAAATATAAATCATTTAAAGAATAATAGTTATACATATATTTAATAAATTTTAAATCATTAATTTTTAATAAATTATTATTATATGCTTCTTCTAATGTATATATTTGATTTTCATAAAAGGCTAATATATTATCAGTTTCTAAATGATAGTTAATTATCACATCATCTATTACTTCTTTTACATTTTCATTTTTATTAACATTATCATTAATAACAACTACTTGAACATCATCATAATTTCCCAAATAATGTGAATATTTAATATTATCTTTTGTAAGTTCATTTTGATTTATAAAAATATTTACTAATTGATCACAAATTTCATAACAATATTCATCACATTTTCTACTTCCTATATTTAAATCAAATGTTATTATAAGGCTATCATCTTTTTTTGGATTACCAAATAAATTAAATTCCATATCCATATTTGTATCATTAAAAATATTACTATATGGTATATTATCATCTAACTCTTCTCTAGTAACTATGATTTGTAAATATTCAGTATAATGAGATGTAAAATTAGAATAATAAATTAATTCTACATTACTATTTTTAGTACAACCAGCAATTATAAAAATTGATATAAGGCTAAATAAAGACAGCACTTTTTTCATATTTATATAGTAAACAAATTGCACCATTTATTTACATCCTCCTAACTTATATTTTCTTTCAGTTATGGTGCATATAACTTAGTATCATTTATGATATCGCTTTCTTTACTTAATTTTATCATTGTTTTAACTTAATTTCAATTAAATATTAAATAAAAAAGAATACATTCAACCATACATTTAAACGTATCAATTGAACGTATTCACTATAGTAAGTTACTAATTTATCTAGTTATATCAAGAAGTGATTTTAAAATAAATAAAATTCTTTTAAAAGTTAATATGATTTTATTATAGTAATGATTTATATAAATTAATAATATCCTCTTTGCTTGCATCTTTAGGATTACCAGGCTTACAAGCATCATTCACAGCTGATTCAGCTAAAAAATCAATGTCTTCATCTTTTAATATACCTTTTAAATTTTCTGGTATACCTACTTCTTTTGCTAATTTAGCAACAGCATCACAAGCTAATTCTCTAGCTTTTTCTAAACTTACTGTATATGCTTCTTTAATGCCCATCGCATAAGCAATGTCACGATATTTTTCACCTGTAGCATCAGCGTTATAACGCATTACTGTAGGTAGTAAAATGGCATTAGCTATACCATGAGGTGTGTCATAAACTGCACCTAAAGCGTGAGCCATAGAATGTACTATACCAAGACCAACATTAGAAAAGCCCATACCAGCAATATATTGGGCAAGAGCCATCGTTTCTCTACCTTCATCTTCATTATTACATGCACTTCTTAATGATTTAGCAATCAATTCAATAGCTTTTAAATGGAACATATCAGTCATTGTCCATGCCCCTTTAGTAATATACCCTTCAATTGCGTGTGTTAGGGCATCCATACCTGTTGAAGCTGTTAATCCTTTTGGCATTGAAGACATCATATCGCTATCTACTATTGCGATAATAGGAATGTCATTTGTGTCAACACAAACAAATTTACGTTTCTTTTCTTCATCTGTTATTACATAATTAATTGTGACTTCAGCTGCTGTACCAGCAGTTGTAGGTACAGCTATAATTGGTACTGATTTATTTTTTGTAGGTGCTACTCCTTCAAGTGATCTAACATCTGAAAATTCTTTATTTGCTGCAATTATGCCAATTGCCTTAGCAGTATCTATTGAACTTCCACCACCGATAGCTATGATATAATCAGCTTTAGAATTATCATATGCTAAAACACCTTCTTTAACATTTAAAATTGTTGGATTAGCTTTAATTTTAGAATATACTTCATATTCTAAATTATTTTCTTTTAAAACATTTAATACTTTATCAGTCACTTTAAACTTAATCAAATCAGGATCTGAACATATAAATGCTTTTTTAAACCCTCTTTGTTTAACTTCATTAGCTATTTCTTTAATAGCTCCCTTTCCATGATAACTTGTTTCATTTAAGATTATTCTATTAACCATTTTAATTTAAAAATTCCTTTCTATAATTTACTTTAAAAAATTCAGCAATTTCTATTAAATTGTTATCTGTTATAGTATTAATTTGTTTTTTATCACTAATCAACATATATATTTGGGCCGCTTTTTCAACAGTTTCAATAAGACCAAATGTTTCATCCATTGTTTCACCACTAGCATAAACGCCATGCATAGCCCAAATTACAAGTCTAAAATCATGCATTTTTTTAGCTGTTTCCATACCTATTTCAACTGTACCACAAAGCATCCATGGTAATACTCCTACTCCTTCTGGGAAGACAACAATACATTCTGTGCACATTTGCCATAAAGTATGACTAAAATCTTTATCACTTAATTCATGAACATAGTTCATAGCTAATGTATTAGTTGGATGGCTATGAATTATCACTCTATTTTTAGGATTAACACTTAAACGTGCTATATGACATAACATATGGGCCGGAAATTCTGAAGTAGTTCTACCACCATCTTCAAATCCCCAAAGTAATTCAATATGTTCTTTTTTAATACGAACTATTCCTAAATTTACTTCTGGAGCTTTAGCCACATTTTTAAAATATTTACCTGTTCCTGTCACTATAAAATACTTGTTTAAAAGTGGTGTTATATCAAAATCAACTTCATTTAAGCCCATTAATGGGATGTTTCTTATAACATTATTTAAGTTTAAATATTCTTTTAATTCATCTTCATCTAACAAATATGATACGTTGCCACCATTTCGCTCATCCCAACCAAGGCGATACATATTAGATGTTACTTCAATCATTTCTTTTACAAATGGTGATTCTAATATATTTTTCATCTTTTTAATAAAACCTCATTTTCATATTTTTCAATTTCTTGATACCAATTATTATCTAACTTTTGTTCTTTTAAATATTCATCCCAAACAATATTAAATGGATATGTTTTTAATTCTTCATTCATCACCATTAACTTAGTAAAATTGGCCTCATCTTGCAATTTTTTAAGTATTTGATTTGGTTGTAATAGAGCATATAGCAATGCTTTTCTAACATTTCTAGCACCTACAATCCATGCAGATAGGCGGTTTATTGAAGCATCAAAATAATCAAGACATATATATACTTTGTTGATTGCGTCATTTCTAACTATTTCTTTACATATTTCTTTTAATTCATCTTCAAATAAGACAACATGATCACTATCCCAACGTACACCACGCGTAATATGTAAAGCTACTTTATCATAAAAAGCTAATAAAGCTGGTATTTTATCTGATACATATTCAAGTGGATGATAATGTCCGTTATCAAGTAAACAGCAAATGTTATTTTTAGCTGCATAATTTTGATAAAATTCATTACTACCTACTGTATATGACTCAACGCCTATTCCAAATACTTTGCTTTCAACTGCTACTATTACTTTATTATGGTCATATGGATATTTTAAAATTTCATCTAATGATTCTTTAAGTCTTAAACGTGGTCCAAGTCTATCAGAAGGAACATCTTTAAAACCATCTGGTATCCAAATATTTACTAAACTATAAGAATTAAATTCTCTAGCAAAATATTCGGCAATTTTAAGACAACTAATACAATGTCTAATCCAAAAATTTCTAATTTCTTTATCTGGTGAAGATAAACTTAAACCATCCTTTAATTTTGGATGTGAAAAAATTGTTGGATTAAAATCAATTCCATCTAGTCCTATTTCTTTAGCAAATTCTACCCATGGGGAAAAATCTTTTGGTTCATATTCATCTCTATCTCTAGTTTTATCTTTTAAAATGGCATAAGAAGCATGTAAATTTAATCTTTTTTTACCAGGTATTAAAGAAAATGCTTTTTTAATATCTTCTTTTAATTCATTGAAATTACGAGCTTTACCAGGATAATTACCTGTAGTTTGAATACCACCACTTAAATTATCACTACCATCAAAACCACAAACATCATCACCTTGCCAACAATGAATAGAAATTGGAATTTCATTTAATTTTTTTATTGCTTCTTTAGCATCAACATTAATTTTTTTATATTCATTATACGCATAATTAAATAAATCAGTCATTTAATATTTCCTCCACTTTAAATGAATTTTTAATTATTTTTTTAGCTTCTTCAAAATTAACTATTTCTTTTGCCCCTATCATTTGCATAATAATATTACCAATAGAAGTTGCTTCAACAGGTCCTGCAATAACTTGTTTTTTAGTTTTATTAGCTGTTAATTCATTTAATAAATTATCTTGAGATCCTCCACCAATAATATATATTTCTTTAAATTTTTTATTTAAATTATTTTCTAATTCTTTAATAGAATTATCATAACTTAATACTAAACTATTATAAACAACTCTAATTAAATCTTTAGTTTCTAAATCATAACCTAAATAATCTTTGATAGCTTTAATCATACTTTTAGGAGCTAAAAAACAATCATCATTAACATCAATAGTTCCATTTATCTTACTTTCTTTAGCTAAATTTATAATATCTTTAAAAGGTATATCATTAAGCTCATGTCTTATTTGTTGAATAATCCATAAACCCATAATATTTTTTTGATATCTAAATTGATAATTAATGCTACCTTCATTAGAATAATTAGCTTTTAAAGATGAATCAGATACATTAGCCTTATCGATAATACTACCAAGTAATGACCAAGTTCCACTTGATATATATAAAATATCATTTGATAATGATGGGACTGCAAGAGTAGCACTAGCTGTGTCATGTGTTGCGGGTAAAATAACTTTAGCCTTAAAACCAACCTTATTTATAATATCTTCTTTTAAGTCACCAATTATTTCTCCTGGTAAAGTTAATTCTTTAAATAAATTTGTTGGATAATCTAAAATGTTTAAAATATTACTATCCCAAGTATGACTAATTCTGTTTACTAAGCCGGTTGAAGTGGCATTAGTATATTCTTGACATTTTACATTTGTAAGTAAGAAATTTAGGTAGTCTGGTAACATTAAAAAGGTTTTAGCTTTTTTTAGTTTACCATTAACCTTATCATGGTATAGTTGATAAATAGTATTAAATGGTTGAAACTGAATTCCAGTTTTATTATATAAATTTGAAAAACTTATCTTATCATGAACTAAATCTATAATATCTTTTGTTCTATTATCTCTATAACAATAAATCTTACCAATTAAATTATCATTACTATCTAATAATGCATAATCACAAGCCCAAGTATCAATGCCTATATAATTTGGGATTTTATTTATATTTTTACATATAATTAAGCCTTTAATTATCTCATTAAATAAATTAGTAACATCCCAAGATAAAATTCCATCTTCATTTATTAAACCATTTTTAAAACGATATATTTCTTCTAAGCATAATTTATTATTTTCTAAATGGCCTAAAATATGTCTACCTGAAGAAGCTCCAATATCAATAGCTAAAAAGTACATACATTTTACCTCATTTTAATTTTATATTTATAGATTCCGGCTAATACATCATATTTATTATCATTTAAAATAAGTGTCGCTTTAGTATTTGAAGGAATGATTATTTCATATTTGCAATAATCACCTTTAACTTCATAATTAATAGAGACTTCACCATAAATACTTTTATATTTCATAGAACAATAATTAATATTACCACCTAATTTAGGAGCAATTAAAAATTCTCTTTTTCCATTAATTATGATACCACCAATTCGCGTAAAAATCCACTCACAAACTGCCCCTTTACTATAATGATTTAAAGAGGCAACTCCACCACTAGCACTAGGTCCTTCCCAGCTTTCCCAAATGGTATTAGCACCAACTTTAGGCATATAAAGCCACCCTGGCATTTCTTCATTTAATAATAATTTATATGCTAAGTTTAAATCTATTTCTTCTAAAACATATAATATAAAAGGTGTTGATAAAAAACCTGTACCAAGACGCCATTTATAATCAATAAGTGCTTTAATTAATCTTTTTTTAGCAAATTCTTCTTGTTCTTTTGTAAGTAGATGCATATAAAGTGGTCTTACAAGTTTAGCTTGTCTATTTGAATCAAGATTATATTTTTTAGTTTCTACTAATTTTTGATAACCAATACGAGCTTTATCAGCATATTTTTGATAATATTTTGCATCATCATCTTTATCTAATTTTTTAGCTATTTCTACCATATGTTCTAACATATAAGTTATATAAGCTGTTGTTTCTTCAGGGTGGGGACAAATAAAATCACTTATTTTAAAAGGTTTTATATCGATAGGTTCACACCACTCACCATATGATTGACCATAATTAGAAATATATTTGCGATATTTAAACCCTATGCCTGTTGGTAATGCTGTTAGATACCATTTACCTAATGTTTTAATTTTCCACATCGCATATTTTTTCATAGCTTCATAATTATCTTTAATAATATTTATATCACCATATTGTTTCCATAATCGATAAGGAATTAAAATTCCAGCATCTGACCAACCAGCAGAACCATCCATAACTGACATGTAAAAATCAGTACCACCTTTAGGGGAAATTTGTCTAAAACAGCCGTTTTTTCTTCTATCATCTTCCATATCTTTAATATATTTTGAAGCAAGTGGCATATAATTAAATAAATAACTTGCAGTTTTTGTAAATATTTGAGCATCACCAGTCCAAGCATGTCTTTCTCTTGTTGGACAATCAGTTGGTACATCGGCGTGATTATTTTTAGCTGACCAATAAGTGTTTTCTACAAATTTATTTATTAATTTATTTGAACAACTAAATTCTAAAGTTTCTTCTAAATTAGAATATAAAGCTATAGCTGTAAAATCATTTGGTTCAATAGGAAAATCAGTTTCAACTAAAACATATTGAAAACCAAAGATTGCAAATTTAGTTTTATATTCATTTAATCCATCTTTTGTTTTATAAATAATTTCTTGAAGTGGTGTTATATGGGTTCCTTTTTTATTTCTACATTGAATATTTTTTTGAGTAAATTCACCACATTCATCAATTAATTCTCCCATTCTTAATTTGATAATTTGCCCTTTTTTAGCATTTATTTTAAAACTAATATAACCTGCAATATTTTGTTTAAAATCAAGAATTATTTTTCCACTTGAACTTTTAATTAAAATAGGTTTAAATTTTTCATGTTCAGTTATATAAACATTATTTGAAGGTGTTGGAAAAACTTTACATACAGTTTCCTTTGCATAATTATTAAAATGATAGCTTAGATTTGCATCTATAATTTCCCCATCTTGATTATCAGCCATTCTAATAGGACCATCATTTGCAAAAAGCCAAGAAGAGTCAGTAGCTATTTTTATTATTTCATTATCACTATATAATTCTAGTTGGCAAATTACTTTAGTCTCTTTACCATATTGATTGCGTCTTCCCCACGCGCCACAACTACCTCTATACCAACCATCAGCAAGCAAGATTTGAATTTCATTTTTACCTTCATTTATTAAATTTGTAACATCATATGCTTGAAGTTGAATTCTTTTTTTATAATCAGTATGACCAGGTGCTAAAATAAAATCACCTATTCTAACGCCATTAATACTAGCTTCATAAAGGCCACAAGCAGTAATATAGAGTCTCGCTTTAATTATATTTTTAACATTAAATTCTTTTTTAAACGCATCAACAGGATAACGTTTCTTTTTATTAACTTTATAATTTCCTGTAATCCATCTAGCTATTAAATCTTTCTTTTCTAATAAATTAATCTCAAAAAAATCTGTAACAACATTACCTTCTATATCAAATTCATCCCATAATTTAATAGAATATTCTACTCTATCACTTGAATTTAAAAGATAAGGATATCTCACTTCCATATCTTCACTTAAAACTTTTCCACTATCCCAAGTTATTTCATCATTAATTCTTGTGATAATTTGATAAGCTTTTTGTTTAATACCACCACTACAATTCCACATAATTCTCGGATTTCTAATTCCTAATCCAATCGGACTTTTTAAATATTCAACTCTTAAATTAATCGCATCCATATCTTTTATACCTCTTGATATTTAGCTAATTCTTTTTGCATATTCATATAATAAATTTCGCCTTTTTCTTTTTCAATTTGCCACTTTTCTTCATCTTTTATAGCTTTAGCTTTTAATTTTTCTTCTTTCTTTTGTTTTTGTAATAAAGTTAATTTTTCATATTTTATTTTTAATTTAGCTTCTCTTATTTCTTCTTTATTTTTATTTTTTTCTATAGCTGTTTTTTCTTTTTCTAATCTTTTTTCTTCTTTTAATTTTAATTTATCAAGATGTTTTTGTAATTCTAATTCATAATTTAAGTTTTTCTTTTTACAATGTTCTAATAATTCTTTAAGATAAGCTTCTTCAGCTAATTTATCTTGAAGAATTTGTTCTTGTTCAGCTTTTAGTTCTGGTTCTATCCAAACTTCACCTTTAGCTAAAGTCGTTGCTTTTTGTCTTTCTCTAATGACAACTAACTTTTTATTAACCGTTTTTTCAACATTGACAGGTATTAACATTAAAGCATAAACGATACCACCTATTGCTTCAAGACCAACAAAGAATAATATAAATATAAAATTGATTGTTTCATTTTGATTTACAGCAATAGTATATATGCCATCTAAAGTAGGTTTTAATAGATTAGGGTCAATTTGTAAAGTTAAACCTAAATTTTTAATTTGTTCTAAAGTGGCCGCTAATGTTTCTATAGTAGCTGTAAAAGGTTCAATATTACCACCACTTGCAATACCACCATTAAAAATACCTGTAACTAGTCCTGCTGCTGCCGTAATTATTACTGAATAAGCAGACATGGCAAGTCCATCACAACGAAAACCATTTTTCCATTCTAAATTATCTAAGGCATCTGCAAACAATGCCATAAAAACATATGAACAAGGTAATCCACCCATATTTTTAATAAATTGTCCGACCAATACAATATATAAATTAGTTGGGGCTATAAAACAAATAGCTGAACCAACAGCATATAAAATAAATCCTGCAACTGTAATATTTTTCTTACCAAACTTTTTAGCAAGTGGCCAAACCGCAAAAATTCCAATTCCCATAGGTATGCCACCTAAAACAGATACTAATGTTTATGTAATACCATCTTGATATGTACCAAGTACATAATTACAATAATATGGTAAAGCCAAATTCTTTAATTGTTGAGTTAAAGTATATAATAAAAAATAAATAAGAAGTAATAACATATATTTATCTGTAAATATAGCTTTTAATTGTAATCTAAATGGTATCTTTTTTTCTTCTTCATCGTTATTTTCTAAAGTGACTCTTTCTTTAGTATAATAATATTCTAAAATTACAAGTGGCAAAGTAATACAAGATAATAAAGACATAACTATAATCCACATACCTTTACTAGCCCCTAAGGCTGGCATTATTATCATTGGAAAAATTAAAGCGACAATGATTCCTGACATCATAATTGTTGAAATGTTATTAAATACGGCAAGTACTCCTCTTTGGGCTGTATTTCTCGTTGATAAAGGAACCATTAAATTATGACTCATATTATAGATTGTAAAGGCTAGTGAATAATATAAATTATAAGATAACATAACCCAAATAATTTGCAAAACTTCATTTCCACTAGGAACAACAAATAATAAAATCCCACTTATACAAAGTAAAGGGGCTGATAGTAACAGCCATGGTCTTGCTTTCCCCTGTTTCGTATGAGTTCTATCGATAACGGTTCCCATTATAACATTCGTTATTGCATCAATAATTTTAGATATAATAGGAAATATTACTAAAAATAATCCTCCCCATGAACCACCAAGTTTTAAAACATCGGTATAATAGACATTTAAATAGGTTGCCATAACAGCATTAAACAATAAAGCTCCACACGGACCTAATAAATAACCGATCCATTTTTCTTTATTACTAACATTTCTAGATTTTAATTTAGAATTAAATATTGGCTTATTTATAATATTTTCCATCTTTTTGCTCTCCTTTATCAATCTTTACATCTTTTATTTTAACTATAAAATGCTTAACCCCTCTTATTAAATGGCCATTAGCTAAATCTCTAAATCCACACGCAAAATTATAAGGGAAAGACTTGCCTGCACACATCGACATCGATATTAAAGAATTACTTTCTAAAATTCTTTTTAAAAATATAGCACCTTTAATTTTATTATCTTTAATTGTTCCATCTTCTAATTTCATTGCATTTTTATATTGTTTTTTTGCTACACTTAAAACGGCATTATATAATATCTTACCTAGTAATGTTTCATTTAAATAACTAAATCTACTATCTAAAGTTATCGGTTTTTTACTTGTCTTAGATGGTATATTGAAATTAAAATATTTTGCATAATCTAAATCATTTAATTCATTAAAATTGGCATTTTGATATATTTTATTAAATTCATCTAAATCTTCATTTTTAATTTGGCCAATAATTAAACTATAACTTAATATAGAATTATTACAATCACTTGAAATATTAAAAATATAATTACCTTCATCAACAATATATTTATTCTCTAATATATTAAAATAGGCTAAATCATTAATATTTAATTTTATTATTACTTCTTTTTCTTCATTTCTTTTTAAATATATTTTTTCAAATCCTTTTAATTCTTTTTTAGGTTTAAAAACCTTATTTATAGGACTTGAAACAAATAATTCAACAACACAAGATGCATCATAATTACCAACATTTTTAACATTTACTTTAATTGTTATTTCATCATTAAATTTATCAATTTTTAAATTTTCATATTTAAATTTTGTATAACTTAATCCATAACCAAAAGGAAATAAAACGTCTTTATTTTTATTTAAATAATAACGATACCCTACTAATATCGACTCTTTATAAATACTTCTTTCCTCTTGACCAAATGTATCATATAAAGGGACATCGCTATATTTTAAAGGCCATGTTTCAGCAAGCTTACCAGATGGTGAAACATCACCAAATAATAATTTATAAGTTGCTTCTCCACCTGCTTCTCCTGGTAAATACATATTTAAAATTGCTTCAATATGATTGATAAATGGAAGTTCAATTGGTGAACCACCATATAAAACTACTATTATTTTTTTATTTAATTTAATAAGCTCATTAACTAATGCTAATTGATTTTCTGGTAATCTTAAATTGTCACGATCTTTACCTTCTGATTCAATTAAATCAGTTAAACCTAAAAACAAGATGATTTCTTCATATTCTCTAGCTTTTATTAAGGCTTCTTCTATTAAATTATTATCAACATTAGAACTTGTCTCTTTATATCCTCTAACAAAATCAAAATCAAGTTTATATTCATTAAAAGCTTCAAAAGGAGCTTTTAAAATAGCCGGATTTATCATTGAACTGCCTGAACCTTGATAACGCATATGTTTAAATAAATCACCTATTATTAAATATTTTTTATTTTTATTTAAAGGTAAAATATCATTATTGTTCTTTAATAAAACTGCACTATCAATAGCTATAGATAATGCTATATTATAATGTTCATTAAAATCAACTTCTATTTTTTTAGAATTATTATGCTTATCTATTAAATTCAATACATTACTAACTGCTTTATCTAAAACTGATTCAGCTAATGTTTTATTTTTAATCGCATCATAAACTTCTCTTTTACAAATAGCTGTATCACCAGGCATCTCTAAATCTAGGCCTGCTTCTAACATTTTAACTCTATTATGACTTCCACCCCAATCTGTCATAACAAGTCCTTTAAAATTCCATTCATTTCTTAAAATATCAGTTAATAACCATTTATTTTCTGAACAATAAGTACCATTAATTTTATTATAAGCTGACATTAATGTTTCTACTTTTTGATCTTTAACGACCATTTCAAAAGGTTTTAAATAAATTTCTCTAATCGCTCTAATATCACAAATACTATCACCCATAAAACGATAATTTTCACTATTATTTAAAGCAAAATGTTTTAAAGAAACACCAACTTCATTATCTTCGATACCTGCCACTTCAGCTTTTCCTATCATTCCTGCTAAATAAGGATCTTCTGAAAAATATTCAAAATTTCTACCTCCAAGCGGATTACGTTTAATGTTGATTCCTGGTCCTAATATAATATCAACACCATAATATTTAGCTTCTTTAGCTAAACATTCACCAATTTTATAAGCATTTTTTATATTCCAACTTGAAGCTATAGTACATGCGGTTGGAAACGCTGTAGCTTTCTCACTAGTACTTATTCCATTATCGGCAGTCCCTATTTGAACTCTTAAACCATGAGGGCCATCTGCCATCTTTAAAGCTTTAATATTAAGTCTTTTAATTTCATTAGTATACATAAAATTAGTCCCACTAATTAAAGCTATTTTTTCTTCTAAAGTTAATTTTTCTAATCTATTCATAATCTCATCCTCACTTATCATTATTATAATATATGTAAGCGCTATTATCTTGCATAATTGTTCTATAATTTTTATAATTGTCTTAACTTGAGGTGTAAAATGAAAAATATTGACTTAAAATATATCGCAACTACGATCGCCAATCTAGCTAATATTCCTATTAGAATATATGAAAATAATGAACAAATATTTTATTATGCAACGATGAATTTAACTGTAGATCCAATCATTTTAAATATTTCTGAAATTTTAAAAATAGAAGATCATATTAGTTATTATATCAACCATGATTTCTTTTATTATGGAATCATTAATTATGATAAATTTAAAATTATATTAGGGCCATCTTTTAATAATATTAGTGATGAAACTATTAAAAATTTAGCTTTTAATTGTAATTTAGATAACGATTCATATAATGATTTTTATAAAGCTATAAAAGCAATTATGCCAATGCCATTAAATAGTATTATGCAAATATTATGTACAATCAATTATATTTTAAATGAAGAAAAATTAACTTTAGAAGATATTATCATTTATGATAGTGAACAAAAAGAATATGAAAAAGAAATAAATAAAATTGAATTAAAAAATAATTTAAATACTAATATTACAAATATACATAACACAATCGATTTAGAAAATATGATTTTAAATTATGTTAGAAATGGCGATCTTGACAGTTTAAAACAATGGTTACAAAAAGCTCCAGCCATTAGAGGAGGAATTCTCGCAAATGAACAAATAAGGCAATTAAAAAACACCTTTGTAGTAACGATAACTCTAGTTTCTCGTAGCGCGATTAATGGTGGTCTCGATATTGACGAGGCTTTATCTTTATCTGATTCTTATATTCAAAAATGTGAACTTCTAAATTCAATTGAACGTATAACTAATTTACAATATCATATGTTATTAGATTATACTAAAAGAGTCTATGATTTAAAAATTAACAAAATTAATTCTAAACTAGTTCTAAGCATAACTAATTATATAAAACATCATATAACTGAGCCGATTAATATAACAAAATTAGCTAAAGATTTATTTATAAGTAGAACTTATTTAGCTACTAAATTTAAAAATGAAACAAATATGACTTTAAGCAATTATTATCTAAAAATGAAAATTGATGAAGCGAAAAATTTATTAATTTATACTAATAAAAGTTTAAATCAAATATCATCTTATCTAGGTTTTTCTTCTCAAAGTCATTTCACAAATACATTTAAAAAATATACTAATGAATCACCAAATGAATTTCGTAAGGAAAGAGAATAAAAAAGACACTTAATAAAAGTGCCTCATATATAATCTTTAGTTTTAAGCTAAATTATTAAATCCACCAATTAATAACAAATATGATGGTTTTGTTACAGATGCGTTAATATTTTTATAGTCTACGAAAAGACTTAAAACGCCTCTTCTTTTCTTACTATTCATCTTTCCTCACCTCACATAAATATTTTAAGCTCATTATTAAAAATGTCTAATTGATAACGTTTTTTATATTTTTAGAAAACGTTATTTATTATTTTTCTTTACTTTTTAATATTAAGTTATTAATAAATTTAATAAAAAAAGAATAAAAAGTCAGTTAATAGACTTCTTATTCTTAGTAAATTTATATATTAAATATATTATTAATACTCCTATGATAAATAATATTCCACCAACTATCAATTCTATATTAAAAGTTGAAGGTTGATTGATATAAATATCATACATTTCAGGATTATAAAACATAACAAATATACTACCAAAACATAGTCCTATTATTAAGTAATAAAATCCTGTTTTATAATTATTTAAACAGCGATTTATAAATTTAGAAATTAATAAAACACCTAATATTATTCCTATTATAAGCATTAAGAAAATTATAATTATTTTATAATCATTAAATAAAACATTAATATTTAAACAATCTAATAAAGCAGTATATAAACCAAGAGATAATAAAATACTTGTAGCGCTAAGACCTGGTATTAATTGTGTTAAAGATAATAATATTCCAATAGCGATTAAAATAAAATAGAAATAAAACGGAGGGTTTGTTAGTAAAGCGGATAAATCAAAATTTAATTTAATAGCTAAAAAACTAATAATTATAGGAATAATTATGCCAATTATAGCATTTAAAAAATAAATATTTTTAAATTTAGTACCTTTAACCTCATCAAAAACTGAAGGCATACCACCTACCATCAACCCAGCGAAGAAACATACAACCGCAATAGTTGAAATTGCTAGTAATTCTTTAATAGCTAACAATCCTGCTAAAAAACCAATTACCCCACCTATAGCTATCGGTATTAAAAATAAAATACTTTTTTTAGTAAAAATATGAGCTAATGCTGCCATCAATTTATCATATAATTTAAAAATAATAGCAATTTGTGCCCCACTTAAACCAGGTATTATTACAGCTAAGCCAATAAATACACCTAATAAACCTTGTTTAAAGAAAGAATTTTTCTCATCCATATATTAAACTAATTCTCCTTCATAATTAATATGATGAATAATATCTTCAATTAATATATCTTGATTCAATTCATAATGATGATTAACTATTTCTTCATGCCAAATGCCTTTTTCAACAAATTTATAATTTTTAGCAGCAACAATCTTAAATTCAAAATATCCTTTTGGTAATAATAGTTCAATTTTATAAAAGTTATCATAAACTTTATTCATTTTACAAACGTAACTTGTATCCCAATTACCAACTTCAAATTTATTACCAACTACATATAAATTAACGTCTTTAATCTTTGGTAATACTATAGCGTAGATTTTAGCCTTAATATAATCATTATTATCTATATCTGTCATATCTACTATCTTTTTACGATGATAAATTGGTTTTACTAATCCTAAATCAACAAATTCAGCTAAAGTTCTATTTTTAAAATAATCATTAAATTTAAGATTATTTAATTTATGATGTTTATATTCTAAATCTTCACAAATTAAATTAATTAATTCTTTAGCATATTTTAATGTTCTTGAGCCTCTTATTTTTAACATAATCGGTGTATCTTCATAACTTTTCTTATGACTTTCATCTATCAATTTATATTTTGGTTCACCAAGACTATTTAAATCAAGTTTTAAATATAAACTTAATGTATTACCCCTAATAGTCATTATAGCTATCTTTTCTCTTTTATAAGAAAATGAATCATATTGCCAACTTATTCTACTTCTTATACCTTTATAACTTAATAATTCTTCTTTAATTTCCTTATAATAATTTCTTGTTTTTTCTTTAGCTAGAGCAGTTCTAGCTTGAAAAGATTTATTATATGTTATATATTCATAACTATTTTGCATAATTTCCCTCCTATTCAATTTTTAATCCAACTATTTTATTAGCAGATAAAAATTTACCTATAATATATTTATTAGACGCACTATTAAATAAAGAGATGAACATTTCTCCATTATAATCAAGGCCTGCCGCAAGCATCGGTCCTTTTATTGTTTCTTTTAGATATCTATCATCTATATAATACGTATTACCATCATCAAACGTTTTAGGTAAATCATAAACATAGAAATAACTAGCTAAAAAGCCTGCGTCAGAAACTAAAACTAATTTATTATTATGAATGGCCAAGCCAGAAACTTTATCTCTTATAATATAACTTGCCTTTAATGTTAAAGTTTCATTATATATTAAATCACTTAAACTATAACTTCTAACTTTAGCACTATAATAAGTTGTATCATCATTAACTAAAATGCCATTATCTTTACTGTCATCTACATAATCCCCAATAAATAATAAATCATCAATTTTACTTGTTGTAGCGTTGTCATAAGCAAATAAACAATCACCACTTACCTGTAAATTAAAACTGTTGTTAACAGTAACATAATCACCATATACATCTGTTAAAGTAGTTTCTAAATTTTTTTCCTCTTCAGTTATAGAATTAAAAAATTGTTCTAAACTAATCATATATAACTGTTGACCACCAGCAACAAATAAATATTTATCATAAATAGTAATGCCTGCAAATTCAGTTGTGATATATTCATCATTTTTATCTTTTAATTCAAAATATTTCTCTTTTTCATTATCTCTAATCATATAAATACGGCTAGGCTTATCTTTGCTAGTCATATAACCACAAGTAAAATAAATTAGATTGTCATTATATTTATAACTTGTTAAATCTTGTGGCACATAACCATCACCAAGGCCTTGATTAGGAGCTAAATCAGTTTGTATTCGATAATATTCAGGGTATATCGCTCTTTTAAATACATTATAGCCTAAAATAAATAAGCCTAATAATGCCACTAAACAAACTATAACTATTAAAACTATTTTTAGTGCTTTCTTCACTTATATACCATCTTTCTAATTAAGGAATTCTTTAATATAAAAACTTAAATATATTTTCCAACTTGAAAAATTATGTGGATAATTATTAGTCCAATAATAAAAACAAGCTGGAATTGCTTTATTTTTCATTGCTTCTTCTAATTCATAAGTTTCTTTTAAACTTTCTTCTTCATAAGCTCCACTTGATACTACAACAATGATTTTTTTACTTCTTAATAAATTAAGATATTTTTCATCTTTTAATAAATTAATTGAATCAAGAGGACAATTTAAAAAAGCAATCTCATCATAATAATCATTAATAAAATAAGTAATTTTATATATACCAGACATTAAAAAAGCTCCTCCAAATAATTTGGGTTGTCTAATCAACATATTAGATGCTTCAAAAGCTCCAAAAGACATACCTAAACAAATTGGTAATGTTTTAAATTTATATTTAGCTTTAACTGTTGGATATAACTCATTAATAATATAATTATAATATTCTTCTTGCCTTAAAAGACGCTTCTTTTTGTCCCAAGAGGCAAAATTTGATAGTGATTCTATATCAATATTGTCAACCGCAATAACAAAGATTTTTTCTGTTTCAATATAATAAGCTAATGTTTCAATAACACCTTCATCTTCAGCTTCATAAAATCTTTTAAATTGAGTTGGAAAGTAAATAAAAGGAATCCCTTTATTACCATAAACTTTATATTCCATATCTCTATTTAAATTATGGCTATACCATTTTTCATAATTTATAATCAAAATAATCACCACCATCTATTTTATTATAAATAAATTTACCAATTAAAACAATAAGAAAACCTTAATTTAACGCTTTCTTAAGCTCTATTTTACAATTTTTTCACATTTTTAAGCTATATAAATATCTTAAATAATAAAAAATAACATTTTTATTAAAACCTATTGCTAATAATCATAAGAAAAAAATTGATAGTGAGGGTAATTAAAGTTTCTTTAATATATGGAGAAATCAAAGAGCATTTGATGGGGTATAAAAAATAATAACATCATAAAGATGCTAAATTGATAGGCAAACTATAGGTAGGAACAATCGTTATTTTATAAGGTCAATTGTTTGAATATCGATAAAAAGTTTGTAAATTTTAGAAGGTTCATTGCTTAGAGCATTCTAACACCTCAAAACTTTGATTTTAAACCCTAAATATGAAAAAAGAGTGATGTTTTTTACGTATCACTCTTATAATTTATTATTGTCTTTGTGTTATCGCTTTAATACAAAACGATACCTTTAAAAAAGGCAAAATATTAT
The DNA here is from genome assembly GCA_944324795.1 of uncultured Acholeplasmatales bacterium. GTDB lineage: Bacteria > Bacillota_I > Bacilli_A > Acholeplasmatales > Anaeroplasmataceae > CALUXS01. The sequence continues at coordinate 6,344 of CALUXR010000022.1, read as the reverse complement.
TGGAATTATAGATTATTTATTTTCACGAATTTTTGAATATCGGCACATGTGTTGAATTTCACGCATTGCTTGCAATTATCAACATTATTCTTTATCGCACATTTTCTAATAAAACATAAATTTGTCAAAAGATTGTTTTAATTCCTTCAGACTTGCACCCATTGCAATTAATATTCTAGGGCAATATTTTTGCATTATTTAGTTTAGACCAAAGTCTTGCTGTTTTTTTCTTTAATTCATTGTCATTAGTGATTGTGGCGATGAAGGAGGCATCACATTTACTACAATCGATGCCACAATATCCACTCCTTTTATCTATATTCATTTAACAACCTTCCAATATCCATTTTTGTTTTCGCCGATACGTTTTATAAATCCGTTATTTCTTAAATACCTTATATTATTATCGATTGCCGTATCGCTAATGCCAATTAAAACGACTAGTTCGGCTTTAGTAATATTTGGATTATGTCTCATTTCTGAAAGTATTCTTTCTCTAGTTGAATTTAAGCCATGTTTTCTTGTAACAATAATTTTATCACTAACATTATTACCAACATTATTACCAACCTTTCTAATTGAATTAAAAGGGATTGTTACCACAATTGAATTGTCTCGAAACTGGAAAGCGTTTCTAGTATAACTTTCAACAATTTTTGGTACGCCTCTACCGGATTTATCACTTATCCTTAGTTGAGCAAAAATCTCAGAGAGTTTCTCGTTTACTGGTACTGATTCTCCTAAATAAAAACCTTCAATTGTTTGAGCGGGTGCAATTGTTCCTCTTGATAATATTTCAATTCGATCAGAAAAAACAGTAACCATGGGTTCGTTGCCCTCAACCCACTTATTATGAAGAACGGCGTTAACTATTGCTTCATTGTAAGATTTTATGTCAAACAAAGGAGTTTCTTTTCGTTCCTCTTTTCTGTTTATTTCATTAGATTGAATAATGTTCAAAACATCACCATAATCTAAAAGATTTTTCAAAGAATAAAGGATGCAATCATATCCGAATTCTTTAATTGAATACAAATTTGAACCCTTGGTTGTTCCTTCAAAAATAGAAACTCTAAGAGGCAAGCGAGAATTGTCAGAAAGAAGTTGAGCAAGAATATTGTAAGAACCGTCTTTTGTTAACAAACACAAGTTTTTCTTAAATGTATCTTTTCTTAGTGAAATTCCCTTCGAGCCATAATACATAAAAAGTTTATTAAAAGTTAAATCATTATATTGAGATTTTGTATTTAATATCGTCGGATATCCATGTTCTAAAACTTTAAATAATTCTTTCTCTAATTTTGGGTTTCTTTCCATCGTGTCTTTAGATGAACCTATACGAATATATCGGATTCTATTAAAAGCGGTTGGAATGTCTTTAGCGGCTTCAATTCTTAAAACAACAATTCTTTTGTTGTCAATAATACCTTCAAAAAAATCTATCTTGATTCTTGGATTCAAATTTCTATTTAAAAAATTAATGTATGGTTCGTTTTTATAGTCTCGATATTGATCAAAATTAGTCCCCACTAAAACATGTTCTTTATCGGAAACGCCCCAAATGAAGTAAGCAAATTCCTTCCCCATAAGCGCTGCAGCATTCGAAAGTGCAGAAACATATTCTCCAAGAGCAATTGGTTCAAACCAATTTTCTTTAAATTCAAACCATTCTCTTTCTTTCGAAAACTGAAACAATTCAGATAGCAGCCTTTCTATATTCATATTTATCACAAACCTTTATTACCAATATAATTTTACCAAATAGTTGGTAATAAATCAATATTAAGAGTCAATAAAATGACGTGTATCATTTCTCTAGTAAGGTATCGTTTTTCTAGTAGAGAAACGTTTGTCTAGTAGGCTTTCATTTTTCTAGTAGAACCAAATTTTAAAAATCCGTCGGTTCAAACCTATTTTCATCTACTAGCAAAATGCAAAAAAAACAAAAAACGCCCGATTTCTCGAGCAAATATCGTTCATTTCAATACCCTTACTTTGTATCAAAATGTTAGTTATAAAATGTCTTTGTGCCATCGCTTTAATACAAAACGAAACCCCTTAATTAATGTTTAATGCCGCGCTTTTGCTTACGTTTGAAAATGTTTGTTTATTGAATATAAATTCTCATTTCAAAAAATCCTAAATTTATATACGTATTGTTATCAATTGATTAGCTTAAAAAGTCACCAAGCTCAAAAACCTAGGTGACAATTTTTTTGTTTATGATGAACTAAATATTAAAATTTGCTGATTCTTTTTGTAAACTAACCATTTTTGTAAATTGACCATTTTTCTTAATTAATTCTTGTGGATTACCTTCTTCTACAACTTTTCCTTCATTTAAAACAATTACTTTATCAGCGTTTTCAATAGTTCTCATCCTATGAGCAATAACTATAACTGTTTTACCTTTCGTAGCGTTAGAGATAGCTTCTTGAACTATTGTTTCATTTTCAGCATCTAATGATGCAGTTGCTTCATCAAGTAACACTATAGGAGCATCTTTTAATAAAGCTCTAGCTATGCTAATTCTTTGTCTTTCTCCTCCACTTAATTCAGCACCATTTTCTCCTATATATGTGTTATAACCATCAGGTAGTTTAGATACAAATTCATCACAATTTGCTTTTTTAGCTGCTCCTTTAACTTCTTCATCTGTGGCGTCTTTTCTACCGATACGGATATTTTCCATTATTGTATTGTTGAACAAATTCACATCTTGGAAGACTATAGAATAGTTTTTTAAAAGACATTCTGGATCAATATTTTTAATTACTTCTCCTCCAAGTTTAATAGCTCCCTTATCGACATCCCAAAATCTAGAACAAAGTTTTGATATAGTTGATTTCCCACATCCACTTGGACCGACAAGCGCAGTGACTTCACCTTGTTTAGCAGTAAAGGAAACACCATTAATTACGCTTTCATCCTTATCATATCCAAATTTCACATCATCAAAGGTTATGTCATAATTTTTAGGTATAAAACTATCTTTACCGGTTTGAATTGGGCAGTTATAAAATTCATTCATTCTTTCTATATTCAAAAATGTAGAGTTTATTGCAGCTAAATTTTGAAGTGCTGTTGCCATAGGTTCATAAAATCTAGAAACTAGGAGTAAGAACATAAAGAAAATCATCATATCAAGCGAACCGCCAATGAGAAGAATTGAACCAACTAAAGCTGTTGTAGCAATGCCAAATTTAAGAATCATCTGAGCAGTTACCACGAATAACGCTACGCCCAATTCTGACTGAATATGAAATTTCTCCACTAATCTAACATTTGTTTTAATTTTATTCATATATTCTTTTTCTGAATTAGTAGCTTTTAAATCTTTTATAGTCTCAATGCACTCTTGAACATTATTTTGAAGCTCTAAATTAGCTTTGTCTTTCTTCCTATTAAAATAGTTTTGTGCTTTTCTAGAAGCAAACACAATGAGTATAGATACCGGAACTACCCATAAAGAGGCAAGACCCATCCTCCAATCAGTAATAAATATAGGAATCATTACTATAATTGTCGAAAGCATTGAACCATAAAAATTTGGCATAAAATGCGAAAAACTTTGCTCAATTGCTGTCGCATCATTCATAATAACGTGAGTCATATCAGTCAAATCTTTATGCGAAAAGAACGATAAAGGTAATTTTCTTAATCTTTCAGCTAAAGCTATTCTTCTTTTACCACTTTCTTTATAAGTAAGGAAATAAGAACAGTGATATTGAATATAGTAAATTAATCCTAATGCAACGATTATTCCTAAAGATCCGAAAATAAACAAATAATAATGATCAGTTGATAATGATCAGTTGGAATCCCATCACCTAATAAATCATCTACTAAAATATATAAAAGCCATACTGGTATCATCAAAGCAATATTGCTTAATACGTTCATTAATAGAGTTTTTATAAAATCTTTTGCACCCTGTTCGGTCAAAGCAAATTTATGCATGAGATAATTAAGCATTTTTAACCCTCCATTTAATTGATTTTTGATAATCATTCCACATTTTTGTATAAATTCCTTTTTCTTCTAACAATGAATCATGAGTTCCTTCTTCAACTATTTTTCCATCGTTAACAACAAGGATTTTGTCTGCATTTTTTATAGTTGATAACCTGTGAGCAATCATAATGACTGTTTTATTTTTACTAAGATTTTGGAATGCTTTTTGAATTAAATACTCATTTTCAGGGTCCGAAAATGCCGTAGCTTCATCTAAAATAATAATCTTAGAATTCTTTAAAATGGCTCTAGCAAGAGATATCCTTTGCATTTCTCCACCAGATAAATATGTTCCTTTAGCGCCAATAATAGTATTTAACCCCTCAGGAAGTTTAGCAATTATGTCATTGCATTGAGCGAGTTTTAAAGCTTCATTAACCTCTTCTAAAGTCGCATCTTTTTTACCCATTCTTACGTTTTCAAGAATAGTATTTTTTAAAAGTTTTGAATCCTGAAAAACATAGCTAATTTCATTCATCAAATCTTCTTTTTTTATGTTTCTTATATCAACTCCACCGATAGAAATAGAGCCTTTTTCCACATCGTAAAATCTATTCATAAGACTAGCTATAGTACTTTTGCCACCGCCACTAGGACCTACTAGAGCGGTAATCGAATTTTCCTTTGCAATAAAGCTAACATCATTTAATGCATATTTTTCTTTATTTTTATATTTGAAAAAGACACTATCAAACTTCACCTCATCTCCATTTGGTTTTAAAGGATTAGATGTTTCCTTTAATGGTTCAATAGATAAAACTGAATCTACTCTATTTAATGCATCTTCTACAATCATTGTATTTTCAGACATATACATAACTCTTAAAAGGGTTGTTGATATAATCGGCGTAAAAACAATGTAAAAAATTAAATTTAAAATAAACGTTTGATCGGTTGCCTTAACGCTAGATAAAATAAGAGCCATTGCTATAAGAAAGGCAAAAACGGAATTCACGCATATTTCAAAAGCAATCATCGGGCCTCTACATCTCTTTGTATATGAAATGCAAAAGTTAGAGTAATTATCAATCGCCCCTTTAAATCTTTTAAAAGTATAAATTGATTGGTTAAAAGTTTTAACAATAGGAATCCCTCTAACATACTCAACACCTTCATTGTTCATACTTTCCATAGCATTTTGATATTGAGCCATGTCATTTTTCATTTTTGGGCCGACCATTTTAAACATGCATAAAAATCCAAGTATAATTGGAATTAAAGAAACAAGCCCAAGTCTATAATCAAATATAAATAATATAACTATAATAGCTAAAGGCATAAGAATGGCTTGAGCCATATCAGGAAGTTGATGGGCTAAATAAGTCTCGGTTGCACTACTAGAATCTAAAATAATCTTTCTTAACTTACCACTACCTTCCTCTTCTATTTCACCAACAGGTATCTTTGTAAGATGTTCTATAGCTTCTATTCTCATATTTCCAGCAATTCTAAAAGCTGCAATATGCGAACACATCAAAGCCCCAATATAAATAAGGATAGCAAGAATAGCAAATACGACAGCCATCCATCCATAAAACACCAAGTTAGTAGCTTTTGAAAAATCTGGTGCAACTTGCACTACATCACGAATAATAAAATAAATATAAACAAACGGCATAATAGCAAGAACGCCACTTATTGCCGATAAAATAAGCGATAAATATGTAAGAACTTTATGCTTGCCAGCATAATTCATTAAACGTGGAAATACTTTTTCTTTTTTCATAAACCCTCCTTAAAATCTAAACCTAATAAAACAGACCATCCAGCTTGGTTAAAAGCATAAATTTCATCAGCGTATTTTAAAGCTTCTTCTTTTTTCATATCATGATGAACAACTTCAAAAATACTTGCAAAAAATGATGTACACAAAATATGTATCAAATCTTCACTTGGTTCTTTAACTTGTATATTTTTAGCTTTTAATTCATTAATAAAACGATAAGTATTTTCTACTTCTACATCTACTAAGCTATCAAGATAAAATTCATATTTAGAACCTTTACTTTTGCAAACAATAATCTTAAATGCATCATAATGATCATAGATATAATTTAAAAGAATATGTAACCCGTTTTCTGTATAGGTTGTCATTTCATTTATTTGACGTTTGATTTCTTTTTTAGCAAAATCATTTTGAATTTGTTTGAAAGTTGCTAAAAGCTCTTCTGCTTCATTTCCAACGACTGCATCTAACATTTCGGCTTTATCTAAAAAACGATAATACAAAGATCCAGTCGTTAGATTAGCTTTTTTAGCAATATTTCTCATTGATGCATCAATGTATCCAAGAGATAAAAATTCTTCCTTAGCTGCTTTAAGAATCTCTT
>CALUXR010000021.1 GCA_944324795.1 uncultured Acholeplasmatales bacterium | reverse complement strand
TACAATAAAAAATCAAGAAAAACAAGCAAATTGCTTACTTTTCTTGATTTTAGTTAGATTTTTTTACAAAGATATCGTGAAAAAGAAAATATTTTTATTGACATGCCTAGCATGTGTATTAGGGTTATCTTTAACAGTATCTGCTGATCAAAAAGTTTCAGCATTAACTAAAGATACACAATTAGCTTCAAGTCAAAGAACAGTAATTAATACGCCAGTATGCGAAATAACGCCATTTAGATTTGGGGTACAATACCATTGGACCACAGGAGAAGGCGCTGATGACATAAGTGTTAGCACAAGTCCTACATATTACAACTTAATAGGTGATACAACTTTTGATGAAAATATAGTAGTAAATAGTTATAATCCTTCAATTTGCCCATCTTATTACGATTGTGCTGCTTCATATTATTCTAGTTTAGACACTTATTCTAGTTTTGTTTATTCGACAGATTTTAATGATGATTATCCTGGCCAATATGGTAGAAGCATGTTTCCAACTAGAAATTATTTTAATAATCCTTATGGTGCTAGTCAAATACCTTGTAATCTTGACCAAGCAGGATTTATTTGGGATCATGAAGGTTCTTCTTCAAATAAGTTCTACGCAACCATAGCTTACAATAACGATATGGTTGATGTTGAAGTAGATATACCATTTTTAGGGTATAAGAGTGTTGATTTTATTGTTGGAGGCCAAAGCTTTAGAATTAGAACAGGTCCTAATAGAGCCTCTATTCGTGCTAATGGTGGACGAAATATTCCTATAAACGATTTCGCTATGGCATTTAAGGCAATGTAATTATAATTATTAATATAATAACAATCCGCACGTAAAACGTGCGGTATTTAGGCTCCCCTATAAGGGCCTATTACTTCACAAGCCCCTCAAGGGGCATGTGAATGACTGACAACCGTACGTTGACACTATTGGTGCCCCTATAAAAGGGGCTTAATTTTTGGGCTTACTTCCAAAAGGGTCAACGTATTCTTTTTTGCTTAAATTATCTTCCATCATAACTTGTTTCTCTTGATTTCTTATATATTCTTTTACTACTTCATCATTTAAACCAACTGTTGAAACAAAATATCCTTTCGCCCAAAAATTTCTATTTCCATATTTATATTTAAGATTTGCATGTCTCTCAAATATCATCAAACTACTTTTACCTTTTAAATACCCCATAAAACTTGATACTGCTAATTTTGGTGGTATTTTTACTAACATATGTATGTGGTCACTCATTGCATGTGCTTCTATTATTTCTACATCTTTATATTCACATAATTACCTCAATATTGAATCAATTTTTGCTCTTAATTTACCATATATTGCTTTCCTTCTATATTTTGGAATAAATACAATGTGATATTTACAATTCCATCTTGTGTGTGATAAACTACTATCATCATTTTGTCTATTTGCCATATGATACCTCCGTTATATTTTTAATTTTGGTTGTCAGCCTTATTAATTATATAATAGATTTTTTATATAACAACGCAAGAAGCTATTTCTAGTCTCACACGCATAGCGTGTGGTTTTTATTTCGCTTCGCTTCATAATAAAATGGTAGCAAAACCAAATTTATTAGCTGCTACCATTTTTTTATTTAATTTTCATAAATGATTCTACTTTTAAATTTAATGTTTTAGCAAATTCTTCTATTTTTTTAACATCTTCATTATATAAATTATTAATTAAATGGGCATCAGAACCAATAATAATTTTTAAATCTTTATATTCACTAGCTATTTGCCAAAATTCTTTTCTAGGATATAACCATTCATTTTTATGACCATATTTTCTAGAATTAGCTGGACCATTAGCATTAATTTCTAAATATACATTGTTTTTAATAGCCGATTTACAAATTTCTCTTGTTACATATTCACAATGTTTATCAAAAACTTGTTTTCCTTCTTCATTTTTATAATCAAAATAAAATAAATCTGGATGTACTAAACAATTATAAATCTTAGTGTCCATACCTTTAGTAGCAATATTTAAATAATCATAAATTGTTTTATAATTTACATCATCATAACTATTTTTTTCTATCCCGTTTGATAAAAAATAATGAATACCTAAATTTAAGTAATCTAAATTAGCTTTTAAACCAATATAATATTCTTCATGACCAGGAATATATTCTACCTCTAAACCTTTATATATTTTTATTTTATTACCATATTTATTAATAGCTTCATCTAGAGAAGGTAAATATATTTCATAATATTCATTTAATTTCATATTGCGTTGAATCCAATTATTTAAATATTCTTCCTTGCTCATAAATTCTTCAGGTACAGGGCCATGATCTGACATACCAATTTCAATAAATCCTAATTCAATAGCCTTTTTAATATAATCTTCTGGCATTCCTTCAGCATGATTACATAATTTTGTATGTGTATGATAATTAGCTTTTAACATAAAATCAACTCCTAGGCTTTATTATAAATTAATTAATATAATATTTCAATTACATATCATATTTTGATATTAATGATGCCGGAGTTTGTTTTAAATAGACCACCATTGGTAATAAACCAAACACTATATTTATAATATGCATTATGATTAATCCACTTATAAAAGCCATCAAGTTAGTTAAAATAAATGTGTGCATATCAACACTACTTGCATATTTATCGATAATAACGTAAACAACAAACATTAAAATATAACCAATTGTCGATGTAAATAGAGTTAGTGATAACGAATCTTTTATTTGCTTAACATAAAAGCTTTTCTTAGTTATGCCTAAGCTACGATAAACAGCGATATCATACTGTTTTTGAAGGATTCTTGAACGATTAACTAAATATACTGAAATAAAATAAACAATAAATAAAACAATAGATACTACACCATATAATAATATAGATTCTTTATTCTTTTCCTTAGATATTATTTTTATAGCATCATAATCACTTAATAATTCATATTCTTCATAATTCGTCTGAAGATATTCTTTAAAATTTTCATTATTAACGTTAAAACGAACACTTTTTGCAATATTTTTATCAATATACACATTACTAATAGCATCAGGTAGTAATATTAAAGCCCCCTTAGTGGCATTATAATCAGCCTCATAAAATCCCACAATTTTAAATGTTGTTTTATAATCTAACACAACATAATCACCAATTTCATAAGGTGATGTCCCTTTACTAAATCTTGCGCGATATGGTACTAAACATTCATTACAATTTTTAACATCTTCACCTAAAACTATATCATAATTTGTATCATATGATGATAATAGTATATTAATATTATAATAATAAACTGTCTTAAAATTATCTAAACCATTAATAAATACACTATCAAAACTATATTTAAAATCATTTATTCTAATTATTCCTTTTATGGTATATTTATGTTGATTAAGATGAATTATTTCACCTAAATTATATTCAGAATCTTCTAAAACATAACAACCATCTTTATCGTCAATATAATCATTAACTTCAATTAATTCATAATTATAATCATCTAAATAAAATATATTAGACACATAATCATACTTCTTAGCCTCAAAATTAGTAAAAAGATACATATTATAAGAAGTAGTATAGATAATAGGAATATTATCATCACATATTCCATCTATTTTTATTAAATTAGCATTACAAACAAGATATTTATCTATAATATCATTAAAACTTAAATTAGGATATAAAATTTTAGCTAATTTTTCACTAATAATTGTATCACCATTAATTCCATATATAATATTCCCTTCAAAATTTGATTTAAAGGTAATTGTTGTAGGTGAAGTGACACCATTATTTTTACTATTTAGATCTTTAATATTTGAAACATATACTTCAATAGGCCCTACAAGATTAGAAATATATCCTTCTTCTAAAAATTTTAAATATTCATTACCACTTGGTTCATTTAAGGTTTCAGTATTTAATAGACGATATTTATTTTTATATCCAACAACATCTCTGCTATAAATAAAAGAATTAAAAAATAAAGCTATCATAACTGCTAATATAACACCTAAAGCAAAGAAACAAACATTAACAAACTTATCTCTTTTACGGTTAAATTTAAATACATTTTTAATTGAATCTTTAAAACTTCCTAAATTAGATTTATTTTTTTCTTCATTATACCAATCAATATTAAATGTTGTCTTATCTGTATCATTAAATACTATTTTTTCTCTTTTTAAAGCCAATTTATCGTTGTTAATCAATTCAATTTTCTTGTTGCTAGAAAGATAAAATTTATTATCTCTATATATTAATTTAATATTGATATTAAAATTATCATTACTATAAATATCTAAACTAACATTATTGTTATTAATATTATTTTCTTTATAATCTTCTAAATATATAATATTATCATAATTCTTAACAATTTCTTGTTTTAATAATTCATCACCACTTGTAATCTTCCCATCAATAATATGAATTATTTTATCACTATAGAATTTAGCTAATTCAAGATTATGGGTCACTAAAATAACTAACGTGGTTTTGCTGATCTTTTTTAAAATATTCATTATAATGATGGAATTAGCTTTATCAAGGTTACCGGTTGGTTCATCAGCTAAAATAATTTTTGTTTTTTTAATTAAGGCTCTTGCAATACTTACTCTTTGTTGTTCTCCACCTGATAAATTTTTAGCTAATTTTTTTCTTAATTTATAAATTCCTAATTCTAATAAAACATATTTAATTCTTTTTTCTTTTTCTTCTTTATCTAAAACTCCTAATGCATTTAAACAATAATCTAAGTTTTCATAAACTGTTAAATTAGGAAATAATAAATAATTTTGAAAAATAAAACCAATATTATTTTGTCTAAAAAGATCTAAATCATCAGCTTTATAAATTTTATTATCATAACTAATCATACCATTATATGAATCTAATCCTCCGATTAGATGTAATAAGGTTGATTTTCCGCTGCCACTTTCACCAACAATACTAACTAAGCCAGTATCATCTAATTCTAAATTAATATCATTTAAAACATGAAGTTCATTTTTCTTATTTTCGTTAAAAATTTTATTAACATTCTTTATTTCTAACATTTTAAGCCTCCTTCAATGTTTTAGCTATTGTAGAATCATATAGCTTTTTATTAAATTTATAACTTATAATTGCTAAAAAAATAGTCATAATAAAAATATAAATTAAATTAACTAATAATGAATTAACTTTATAAATTAAAACATTAAAGCCATAACCTAAAATAAAATTTAAAATATAAGCACATATTAAACTTAAAACACTAATATATATAGTTTCTAAACTAATAATTCTGAGCATATCTTTTTTATTAATGCCAATAATTCGCATAATTGTATATTCTTTAGCTTTAGAATTATAAATAGTTTTAAAAGCAAAATAACTAACTAATAATAAGGCAAAAACAGGAAGTAAAAGCAATAAACTTACTACTAAAATATTTAATAAAGCATTAAAATTAATACTTGAGTTATCATAAGGTGAATAAACCTCATACCCCAAACTAATAAAATCATTCATTTCCATATCACTTAATACTATAGCAATTTCAAATATCGGAACATTATCAAACATTTTATTTGGCAATTCAGCTACAATATCTTGTGTATTTTCATATCTCACATCATAATCATATTTAAGTATATAGGGGTCTCCATATTTTAAATATAAATCACCTAAATCTTTATTTTGAAAACTTATAGGTAAAACAATAGTAATTTTCGAATCATTAGTTCTTCTTGTTCTAATTCTTAAATCAGGATAATTAGTTAACATAGCAATAAAATCATTATTATAAGTGGGAATAGCATCAAAAGTTAAATCTGTTATACTATAAAAACTAACTTTTTTCGTATATTTTGTAACAGCAATTCCTGTAATTGTTAATTCTTTAAAACCACTTACTGTTGAAATTGAAATATTTCTATTTATAAAATTACGATAATCATTTAACTTCTCGTTAGAAAGATATAATAAAATTTCTCCCTCTTTTTCAGGTAATTTACCATATAAAGTTTCATAGGGAACTTGAATTTTAGTATAATATAAATAAGGAATTTGTAACACTTGATAAGACTTATTATAGTATATTGTATCATCATATGTATAATCTTTAAAATCATTTAAATCAAGTGGCATACCATCTTTATTAGAAATTATTTTATAGTCTTTCATATAAAATAAAGAAGAGTCATTTTGATCTCTTGTTGATATTGCAAAATTATAAGTAGTACCTTTAAATAATGATAAAATTGCAAATGCCATAATAAATAAAATTATAAATGTAAATAAGGTCTTTCTTGGTGTTGATAAAATATTTTCAAGCGCAAATAAAGTTATATTCATAAAAGATAATTGTTGTTTTTCTAAAACCATTTCTTCATCTTTTATTTCATCTACTTCATTTAATATTTTATCTTCTATAACCCTACCATCAACTAATGTAACTTTACGAGTTGCAATATCTTTAACTTCATTGTAATTATGACTTACAATCAATACTAATTTATCTTTTGCAACTTCTTTTATCAAATTTATTATTTCTTTACTAGTTTTACCATCTAAATTACCGGTTGGTTCGTCACAAGCAAGTATTTTAGGATCACTAGCTAGAGCTCGTGCTATTACAACACGCTGTTTTTCACCACCACTTAATTTAGTTCCTTTATGATTAATTCTATCTTTTAATCCAACTTTATTTATTAATTCTAAAGCTCTATTTTTAGCTTCTTTATATTTAATACCTTTTATTAAAAGAGGAAACATTACATTTTGTAAAACAGTATATGAATCAATAATATTATAATTTTGATAAATAAAACCAACATATTTATTTCTAAAATTATCTAAATCATTATTGTCAAAATAAGATGTTTCATTACCATTAAAATATATTTCTCCTTCATCATAACTATCATTACCACATAATATATTTAATAAAGTTGATTTACCACTACCTGATTCACCTGTGATAGCTACAATGTCACCTTTTTTAAATTCTAAATTAATGTGTTCTAAAGCAATAGTTACAATACCATTAGAATTATAATATTTAGATACATCAACTAATTTAAACATAAAGTATCACCTCAAAATAACTTGTAATAAAGCTATTATTTATTAATATATTTATTTAATTTTTCATCATAATAATAGTTATTATCATTTAATATTTTATTAATTTCTAAAATATCTAAATCTAAATCTTCACATAAATCTTCAATATTTTTATATTCATCTCTCAATTTAGTATTTATATAAGACAATAACATATTTGAATCTTTTATCATATTTATCTCCTAAACAAAATTTTGATAAGCAGTTGGGACATATGGTGTAGGATTATAATCTTCTCTACTAGATAGTTTCCCACCACCAGTAATATTACCAAACATTTCACCCCAACCACCATAATAATTTAAATATTCTTGAAAATCATTATAATGATTATATGTATAAAATACATATTTTTCATTAATATCAATTATATTATTACCATCACTATCATAACGTGTATAACAAATTCTCGCAGCACCTCTTATGATAGTTAAACCATCATTATAAATTCTAGCTAAATAATTAGGATCACAATCAGTGCCAGTAGTCCCTAAATCTATTTCATAATAATCTAAATCTCCGCCTTCACCACTTATTCGTGGCAATAATGGTTCATAAGGATAACGAGATGTGTCACCGGAAAAATAAGTATGATTTAATCTTAAATATTCACCCCAAGGACTATATGTTGGTTTTAAAGTTTTACCAAAAACATAATTACTTGGCACATCCCCAAAAGCAAGAACATAAGCTGCAACTTCTTCTAATGTTATATAGGCACCACCTCTATAAATAACATCACAAACATTACCATATGCATCAACAATATAATAACTATTACCATCATCTGCGTAATAACTTGAAGTATTACGAATCAATTTATCGCCATCTTTAGGTTGATAATTACTGATGTTTGGAACTTGATTAGGTACTTCAATACTACCACTCATTAAATTATGTTTAGTCCTAAAATATGAATCTAAATAACTTGTAGCTTCTTCATAATTATTATAAAAATCTAAAATATCTACATTCAAATAAGGGTCAAGGAAATTTTCTCCTAAATCTGATACAACCTCTACATTTATAGTAGTTTCAAGTTTATCAATTCTAATAGTTATAATACATTCTCCTACTTCTAGACCTTCAATTAAGCCAATATTAGAGACACTAGCAATCCCTGATGATGTTTCATATGTAGCCTTACCATCTAAATCCTTATTAGCAAATATTATTTGATAAGTATCACCAACTTCAATTTTAATGTTATCACCATTAACAATTATCAATTCTTCTTTTTTACAACCTGTTAATAGAATAATAAATAAAAATATAAATAAAATCTTTTTTATCATATAAATAACCTCAAAATAATTATATCATAATTTTTAATTATCTACATAAAAAATAAGCCCTTTCAGGCTTATTAATTTATTAAATTTAAGCTCATATTATAACGATATAATACATTGATAAAAATCACATCATTATAACTAAGATAGCCTAAATCATATACTTCACTTATATCATAAAACTTACCATCATAATAACATTTTATAACATTATTACTATCATTATAAGAAAAAATAATATTACCAATTATATCAGGTGCTACATCAAACCATCCCGAATCTTGATGTTCTAAAGCTGCACAATAAACACCATTAAAATTACCTAGATAATAATTTATTTTAATTTGTTCATTTTCATAATATTTATAATCATTTATCATATTAGAAATGTTTATTTGATCATCATTTATAATAATATCATAGTCTACATATATCTTATTATTATTCTCTAAATCTTCGCTTGTATATATCTTTTTATGTTCTATATCCGTGTAATATGAAATTTTAATTTGATGTGATGTTTGATTCTGATAAATATCTAAATATCGCGGTTTATTAACATTTATTATTTCTTTATTTTCATAGATAGTAAAAGATGGTAAATACAAATTATTTGAATCATATTGCATTAATATTAATTCTTCATCTTTTTTATCACAAGACGCTAGAAAAAATACAATAAATATAATAAATATCATTTTCTTAATCATAATTATTCTCCATTTTTTCACTTATAGCACACAAATTATACATATTCTTTATAAATATTAAATCATTTTTATCTAACAATTCATCATCATAAGCTTTAGATAAAGAATATAAAGTATTATCATAAAAAGCTAAAATATTATCTGCTTTGTTATAATAATTTATTCTAACATCACTAATAATATCTAACATATTTTCTCTAACATAATTTTTATCTTTTATAAATATAATTTTAACCCCATTATAATTACCTAAATAATAACTCGTTAATTGACCTTCATCTTCTATATTATAGCTATTAATATAAACATCTTCAATTTCATTAAGATATTTCAAACAATTTTCTTTCGTTCCTACATTTCCTAAAGAAATACCACTATAATATATTATGCAACTATTATCTTCATTTAAATTACCATTTAAAGATAAATTAAAGTCAATACTTGTCCCAGCAAATATATTTGCATATGGTAAATCATCTAATTTTACATCATCTCTATTCATATCAATTTGAAATGGAGAAATTAACATTGAACCATATGAATGATAATAAATTAATGTGATATTTTCCTGCCTATTACAAGCGGTTAGGAAAATCAAAATTAAACTAATAAAAATCAATATAAACCTTTTTTTCAAATTTCATCACCTTATTTTTAATCTTTTAATATATTATATCACATTTTAAAAAAAAGCTTAAATTAACTTAAATTAATTTAACATAGTTAATTTTGAAAATATTTTTAGTCGATACTGTTATTAAAGTTGAAAAGAGTCCTTTTAATAATTATTCAATAAATACATTTTTCTTATTAGTTAAATACGTTATCGGATTATAATTATTATATTCTATTAAATACCCTTTATTAACTAATCTCTTTATAACTTCTTTGCGCAAATATGTTGTTGGTTTAATATTTAAAAATTTAGCTATTTCACTAATTGTTCTATTTTTATTATAACAATAACTTAAAATTTTTAAATCATTTTTACCCGGCAGTTCCTCAAACGCTTTAACATTTGGATTATCATTGATGTTTTTCAATCCGCCTTTATAAGCTAAATTTGGTAATGTAAGAGAAAAAAACTGATTATTAGATGTGGCCATGGGTGCAAAATTTATACCATATGGTTTATATTCTTCTTCAATTTTATCAAAACCAGATCCCTTTTTATCCATGACTTTGCAAATATTAAATATGGAACAAATAACTTCGTTTCTTCTAATTGGTGGGATAGAAGATAAATTTGTTTCTCTATTCAACCAGCGTGATCCAACTAGAGAACCAGGTGAAATAATCTCCAGTCTATCTTTGTACAAATTAACTTCTATTTGCAAACCATTTATAAAATAATTACGGTGTCCCAATGCATTAGTTATAGCTTCTATAAGTGAGCGTTTAGGATAAGATATTAGTTTTTCTCTGCCTTCACTAGTCTTAATAAAGCCATCAGCACCTCTTGCAGATATAAATTTTAAAATCTCATTTAATTCATATAATAAATTTCCTTTAATATCAATCGTATTATAAAAAATATCATCGCCTTTAGAAAATCCTAAAAATTGACTACAAGCAACTAGCGTATTTAGATTACTACAATCATTTTTAAATAATAATGCTCCTCTAGATAGTTTATAGTCTTTAGACATAAAACCTATTGAAATTAACTCTTTTTTAGTTAATTCTTTTTTATTTTGTTTTTTATAAAATTTTCTTAAATAACTAAATTCATTTTCATCGTATAGTTCATCAGTTATAATTTGATCATAAGGTAGATTTTCACTATTAATAACCATATCTCTAATTTCTTCAGCAGTAGCAATGGAACAAAGCCCAAAGTGTCTAACATAGATTGATGACATCCCTTTAAAT
This sequence comes from uncultured Acholeplasmatales bacterium, assembly GCA_944324795.1. Lineage (GTDB taxonomy): Bacteria > Bacillota_I > Bacilli_A > Acholeplasmatales > Anaeroplasmataceae > CALUXS01. Next base: position 16,132 of record CALUXR010000021.1, on the reverse strand, counting down.
TTTAATATTATTGGTGGATTTTGTGCCTTATCTATATCAATTTTAAGAATATATCTATTATTTCCTACATTTATTGGAGTTATTTTATAGTAAATTTGTGGTTCAATTCTTTCTTTAACTAATCTATGGATCATTAAAACCATTTTATCTAAAGTATTACGATCTATCGATAATATTTCATGCGTCTTATTATCAACACCTACATATAGTGTACCACCCATAGTATTAGCAAAAGCTACAAATTCTTTCAGCCAACCATTTTCTAAATTTTCACCATTATTTGTAATACTCGGTCCTTCTTTAAGAATTCCTTTGAATTCTGTTTTATAATCTTCTAAATCAACATTAGGTATAATTTTATTAAATTTCATTTATATCACCATTCATATAATAACACAACTTCGCATAAAAGTGAAGTAAAACTTCGCATCAACTTCGCATAAAACTTCGCATCTACTTCGCATAAAACTTCGCATATTATGAAGGGTCTATTACTTCACAAGCCCCACAAAAGGGGCTTAATTTTTGGGCTTACTTCCAAAAGGGTCAACGTATTCTTTTTTGCCTAAATTATCTTCCATCATATCTTGTTTCTCTTGATTTCTTATATATTCTTTTACTACTTCATCATTTAAACCAACTGTTGAAACAAAATATCCTTTCGCCCAAAAATTTCTATTTCCATATTTATATTTAAGATTTGCATGTCTCTCAAATATCATCAAACTACTTTTACCTTTTAAATACCCCATAAAACTTGATACTGCTAATTTTGGTGGTATTTTTACCAACATATGTATATGGTCGCTCATTGCATGAGCTTCTATTATTTCTACTTCCTTGTATTCACACAACGTTCTTAATATCTTTCCTATATCACTTCTTGTGTGTGATAAACTACTATCATCATTTGGTTTATTTGCCATTTGATTCATCCTCCTATATTTTGTTTTGGTTGCCAGACCAACTACATTATATAGGAGTTTTTTTTGCTACATTGGCACTGCTTTTTTTGTTCTCACCAGCATAGCGTGTGGTTTTTATTTCGCTTCGCCTAACATAATTAAAAACGAGCTTTATTCAGCTCGTCTTTTCATTCCTATATTAATAACGCATTATATAATGTTCAATTTCCCAAGGTGTAACTTGTCTACGATATTGATCCCATTCAATTTTCTTTGCTTGAGTTAATTTTTCACAAATATGTTCACCCATTGCATTTTTAATAACATCATCATTTAAAAAAGCTTTGATTGCTTCATTTAAATCAGCAGGTAGACTATACACTCCTATTTTAGCTCTTTGTTCATCATTCATAGTAAATAAATTATCATAAATTGGCAAATATTCTTTACAATTACCTTTAACACCATCAAGACCAGCTGCTAAAATAGCTGCCATCGCTAAATAAGGATTTGCAGTAACATCAACACTTCTAACTTCAGTACGAGTCTTAAGTCCACGAGCTGCAGGAATACGAATCATAGTTGAACGATTGCTATCTGACCATGAAATATAACATGGGGCTTCAAATCCAGGAACTATTCTTTTATATGAGTTAACTGTTGGGTTTGTAATTAGACAAAAACCTTTAGCGTGGTCTAAAATACCTGAAATCCATTTAACACATAAATCAGATAAACCATTAGATTTAGTTTCATCATAAAATGCGTTTTTACCATCATCTTTTACTAAAGAACAATTAGCATGCATTCCTGAACCATTAATTCCATAAATTGGTTTTGGCATAAATGTTGCGTGTAGGCCGTGACGTTTAGCTACATTTTTAACAACAATTTTAAATGTTTGAACATTATCACAAGCTTCAAGTGCACTATCAAAGCGGAAATTAATTTCATGTTGAGACATGCTCACTTCATGATGAGCAGCTTCAATAACAAAGCCTATTCTTTGTAATTCAGCAACAATATCACGTCTACAATCTTCAGCACAATCGATAGGTGATAGGTCAAAATAGCCTCCATTATCATTAAATTCTAGGGTTGGCTTACCAGATTGATCTAATTTAAATAAGAAAAATTCTGGTTCTAATCCTACATTAAACGCTTTAAAGCCTAACTCATTCATTTTTTTAATGTTTCTTTTTAAAACCCCTCTAGGATCTCCTTCAAAAGGAACATGCTTACCATTTTTACCAGGACGATAAACATCACATATAAAACGAGCAACCTTGCCGTATGAATTATCTTCCCAATTAAGAACTAAGAAGGTACTTAAGTCTGGATGTAAAAACATATCTGCTTCATAAATACGAACAAAACCTTCAATAGATGAACCATCAAACATAACGTTGTTGTCAAGGGCATCTTCAAGTCTAGTAATAGGAATTTCTACATTTTTAACAATTCCCATAATATCTGTAAATTGCATACGAATATAATGTACATCCTCTTCTTTACATATTCTTCTAATGTCTTCTTTAGTGTAATTTTTCATTTTCTTCTCCTTATTTTTAAAAAATAAAAAGGTCACAAAAAAACATTTTGCAACCTTGCTTACTTTTATTAATTACTGAGCTCCTTTGCTCGGTAAATATAATAACAAATCAAATATGTAAAGTCAATCAAAAATTTAATGATTTATATTATTATCAATATTACTTTTAACTCTAAGTCTATTGATAGCTCTAGCTAATTTTATTTGGGTAGTATAATATTCTTGACGAGCCATCTTTTGTAATAATGCTTCTTTAGCTATTTTTGCATCCCTTTCAGCTCGATTAATATCTATTTCTTCTGGTCTTTCTATAGAATCAACCAATAATAGTACTTCATTATTTTCAATTTTAAAAATACCATTAGAAATAGAGGCTATATTAAAATCTTCATCATCAGTTAATTTAACTTTTAATAATCCTGGCATCATAGCCCCAAGCATATTAGAATGGTGTGCAAGAATACCATATTCGCCTTCAGTAGTAGGTATTATTAATGATGTACATTCGCCTTCATAAAATATTTTATCAGCTGCTAAAATTTTAACTTTAAATTTATTCATTAACTTTACCCTCTAAATTCTTAGCCTTTTCTATAACATCATCAATAGTACCAACATTATAGAACGCAGCTTCAGGATAGCTATCCATTTCACCATCAATTATAGCTTTAAATCCTCTTAATGTTTCTTTTATAGGGACATATTTACCAGCTAGCCCTGTAAATTTTTCTGCAACAAACATTGGTTGAGCTAAAAACCTTTGGATTTTTCGTGCTCTTAAAACTATCATTTTATCTTCATCTGATAACTCATCCATTCCAAGAATGGCAATAATATCTTGTAAATCATTATATTTTTGTAATATTTCTTGAACTTTACGAGCAATATTATAATGTTCTTCACCAACAATGTTTGGTTCTAGTATTCTCGATGATGAATCTAGTGGATCTACAGCTGGATAAATGCCTTGTTCAGCGATTTTTCTACTCAATACAGTTGTAGCATCTAAGTGAGAAAATGTCGTTGCCGGAGCAGGGTCTGTCAAGTCATCAGCTGGCACATAAATAGCTTGGACTGATGTTATAGAACCACTATCAGTTGAAGTAATACGTTCTTCAAGTTGTCCCATTTCTTCAGCTAAAGTTGGTTGATATCCTACCGCAGACGGCATACGACCAAGCAATGTAGAAACTTCACTACCTGCTTGAACAAAACGGAAAATATTATCAATGAATAATAAAACATCTTTATGTTCGACATCTCTAAAATATTCTGCCATAGTAAGACCACTTAAAGCAACTCGCATTCTAACGCCAGGAGATTCATTCATTTGGCCAAAAACTAAAGCAGTTTTATTTATAACCCCACTTTGATTCATTTCTAACCATAAATCATTACCTTCTCTTGAACGTTCACCAACACCAGTAAATATTGAATATCCACCATGTTCCATAGCTACATTATTGATCAATTCTTGAATTAGAACTGTTTTTCCAACCCCAGCTCCTCCAAGCAAACCAATTTTACCGCCTTTAGGATATGGTAATAATAAATCAATTACTTTAATTCCCGTTTCCAAAATTTCAACTTCTACTTTTTGACTTGCAAAATCAGGAGCTTTTCGATAGATTGACCATTTTAAATCGGGGTTGATTTTTTCTTTATCATCGATCGTATCTCCTAAGACATTAAAGATACGACCTAAAGTTATATTACCAACTGGTACTAAAATCGTATCACCAGTCGCTGTAACTTTCATATTTCTTTTTAAACCATCAGAACTAGCAAGCATAATGGCTCTAACTGTTGTTTCATTAATATGCATAGCTACTTCCATTACCCTTTTATCATTATCAACCATAACATACATCGCTTCCTTGATTTTAGGTAACTGGCCTTTAAATTCAACATCAACAACTGGTCCTGAAATCTCTACAATAAGACCTTCCATATTATGCTCACCACCTTTCTAACTTCGCCTTAGCCCCTGCAGAAATTTCTGTTATTTCTTGAGTTATTTGAGCTTGACGAACTTGATTATATTCCATACTTAATTCAGCAATAATTTTTTCAGCATTATCATTAGCGGCACTCATTGCCATCATTCTTGCTTCTTGTTCACAACAAAAACTATCAACTAAAGCACTATAAATAAAACCTGTAACATAACTTTTAACTGTATATGTTAATATTTCTTTTAAAGATGGATAAAATTCAACATTAGGAGCTTTATTATCTTCATCTCCAACATCTGCCCTATGAAAAGGTAAAATTCTTGTCACTTTAGCTTCTCCTACTAATCCACTTTCTAAATCAGTATAAATTATATATAATTTAGCAAATTTATAAGTGTTAAATTCTTCAAGTAAACTATCAGCTATTTCCCTAGCTCTATGCATATTAGGACTTTGAGCTGTATGTAAGAAATTATTTTCAACATTAATATTATGTTCTTTAAAATAATGTCTTCCATATTCTCCTACAACATAAAGTTTCATATTGTGATAATCATTTAACATACTTAAAGTCTTTTTAATAACATTTTGATTATAAGCACCTGCAAGTCCTTTATCTGCAGTAATTACTAAACAAAGATGGGCAACTTCCTTGTCATCAGTTTTATCAACAGGATAAAAATATCTACTATCTAATGTGCTATAAATTCTAAACATTCTTTTTATTTCAGCTCTTAAAGCATTAAAATAAGGTTTAGTATTATCTAAATCATTTTTGGCTTTTCTTAATTTAGTAGAAGCAATTAAATACATTGCGTTTGTTATTTTATGAGTATCTTCAACACTTTTAATACGTCTTTTTATTTCTTTTGTATTAGACATACTATTCACCACTATAAATAGAAATAAACTTTTTAGCAAAATTCAATATTTCTTCTTTTATTTCTGTTGTTAAAACTTTTTCATTTTCTATTTTTTGGCATAATAGTGAGTTTTTTTGTTTAAAAGCTTGAAGAATTTTTCTTTTAATAACACCAATTTGATTAAGGTCAAATCCTATAAATAGACGATTTAAAGCAACTATTAAAATAATAACTTCTTCATATTGTTTTAAAGGTTCATGCAAACCTTGACGAAGGACTTGCATTAAATAAGCTCCATAATTCAATTGTTCTTTAGTTGCTGCATCTAAATCACTTGCAAATTGAGTAAATACTTCCATTTCCCTATATTGTGATAAATCAAGTCGAAGTGTACCTGTCGCTTTTTTAACTGCTTTTGTTTGAGCATCTCCACCAACTCTTGATACCGATAAGCCTATATTAATAGCTGGCCTTTGACCACTAAAAAACAAATCACTTTCTAAAAATATTTGTCCATCTGTAATAGAAATAATATTTGTAGGAATATATGCTGAAACATCGCTAGCTTGAGTTTCAACTATCGGTAAAGCGGTCATACTTCCACCACCTAATTTATCACTTAGTTGGGCACTACGCTCAAGAAGTCTTGAATGTAAATAGAACACATCACCCGGATAAGCTTCACGCCCTGGCGATCTTCCAAGCAATAAACTAATAGTACGGTACGCAATAGCATGTTTAGATAGATCATCATAAATAATTAAAACATCTTTACCTTCATGCATAAAATATTCACCTAAAGCAGTACCTGCATAAGGGGCAATATATTGTAAAGATGATTCATCGCTAGCAAAAGCACATACGACAATCGTATAACTTAAGGCACCATATTTACGTAAATTTTCAACTAGTTGAGCAACACTTGAAGCTTTTTGACCAATTGCTACATAAATGCATATTACATCTTTACCTTTTTGATTTAAAATCGTATCAATAGCTATACTTGTTTTGCCTGTTTGCCTATCACCTATTATTAATTCTCTTTGTCCCCTACCAATAGGAAACATTGAATCAATAGTTAAAATTCCTGTTTCAAGAGGCCTAGAAACTGGCTTTCTCTCAATAATTGAAGGGGCAATATTTTCAATAGGTAGATAAGTATTAGCTTCAATATCACCTTTACCATCAATCGGATTACCAAGTGAATCAACAACACGACCTAAAAAATTATTACCAGCTGGAATACCTGCAGTTTTGCCAGTTCTATAAACTTCCATACCTGCTGTTACTTCAATACTATCAGCAAACAAAATGCATGAAACACTTTCTTTACTAATATTTTGGATCATTCCTTTAACTCCACTTGCAAAAACAACAATTTCACTATATAAAACTTCAGCTAAACCTTTAATTTTAACAACCCCATCAATAACACTAATGACATGGCCAATTTGACTTGGTATTACTTGAGGTTGCCATTTTTCAATAGTTTCTTTTAAAATAGGAATAATATTCCCTTTATTAGTAATATTTAAAATAGCTTGATTTAATTGTTTTAATCTACCTTCATTAGTCCAATCATAAACATCAGATCCTACAACTAATCTAAATCCAGACAATTCATTATTACGAATGAAAGTCAGCGTAGTTGGGCCATATTTCTTTTCTAAAAATTGTAAAAATTTTAATTCTTCTTCATCGCTAGGTCTCTCTTTTGCGTATAGGAAAGCTCTATTGTTTTGTTGCATCGGTATCACTTCCTATAGCACCATCTAAGAAATCTTTATAGGCATCACTAGTAGATGATGAAACTACTTTTTTTGTAGCTTGTGTTACTAGTTGTTTAATTTCTTTATTGGCATCTGCTAAAATCTTTTCTTTATCTTTCATTGCTCTATCTTTAGCATTTTCTAACATTGCTAGAGTTTGCTTATTAGTTTCTTCAATTTGATTTTTCTTATATTCTTCTATTTCTTTAGTAGCTTGTTGTCTTTTTTCTTCTATTTCTTTTTCAAGACTTGCTAAACGTTCATTGATTTCTGCTTCTTTAGCATTAGCTTTTTCCATATTATTTTTAGCTTCATCATCTATATTCTTATAATATTCTTTTCTTTTAGCTATAAATTTTTTAATAGGGCTATAAAGAAGCAAATATAAGCCACCAACCAAAATAACAAAATTTAAAAGATGTAAGAGAATTTGTTGCCAATCAATATTTAGAGGAATGTTTGCTAAAAACATAATTCTCACCAATCCTTTATAATACGAATATAATTAAAATACCAACAATTAATGCATAAATAACTACAGTTTCAATAAATACTAGACCTAACATAAATGCAGAACGAATTTTACCATCAGCTTCAGGTTGACGACTAATGCTTTCACTCGCTTTAGCCACTGCTAAACCCATAGCAATAGTACCACCTAAGGCCGCTAAACCAATACCTATACCAGCAGCAAGAGCTTTGTAACCATCTGTATTATCAACCGCTACTTCGCTTGCTAATTTAGCTGTTGTACTAAGCTTATGAGTAACAACATTACTTAATTCTGCATCTTTATTATTTAAGAATAATAAAACGCCAACTGTTATAGCTAACATGCTAATTGAAAATAAGAAAATTTTATTAATTAATTTAAATTGTTTCATAATATCCTCCTAAGCTACTGCTTTTTTAACTTTCTTTTCTTTTTTCTTCTTAGGTTTTACTTCTGATACTTCACCATAGAATAATGATGTTAACATCGTTAGTACATATGTTTGTACTAAGGCATGAATCAAAGTAAATAATACACCTACAATTACAGGTAAAACAAAACTAAGTGGTAAATAATAATAAACAAGTTCTGTTACTAAAAGCCCACTAAGTAAAGCACCAAATAATCTAAAACTCATAGAAATAGGTAAAGAAAATTCTTTTAAAGTTAATAAGACACCTTTACCTTTATTAGCATAAATACCACCAAACATAATAACTAAATAGGACAAGCAGCCAATCATTATAGCTCCATTTATATCAGATAATGGGGCTGGTAAAGTGATAGGATTTCCATTACTTCCTATAACTTGTAAGCCAAGCAATTCAAAAATAGTTCCTACAAAAATATAACAGCCGGCTCCAAAAATATAGCAACCTAAAAATTTATTATGATGAGGACTATTTGAAGTAGCTAAATTATCAAAGAAACTTACAGCTTGTTCTAAAAGCATTTGTATCTTCCCTGGAACTAATTTAAATTTAGGAATAACAAATATTCTAATAATCAAGGCGAAAATTAATAAAATGCCTGTAACGACAAACCCAGATATTAAACCAGGATTTACTTCTAAACCAAATAAATCAACTTTATTTAATTCATGTAAAACACCATCTTGCATCGTTTCTTGAATACCTTCATGTTTTTCTTTTCCTGGTACTATAAATACCAAAATTAATAAAATAATTATTAAACCTAAATATATGCTCCAGCTTATAATTTTTTGTTTTTTACTCACTAGATACACCTCTAATCCCCTATTTATTATAAGGAAATTTTTCATAACAAAATGATAGCATTTAAAAAATAAATAATCAATCTATAACATTTAAGAAAGCCTTTTTATAAATTAAAATATAATTGAATTTTTTCTTTGTTTTACATTTTTAATTTAATTGCTAATATTTATACTTTAAATAAAATATTTAATTATTTATCATATAAATCATCTATAAAATTAAAATGTACTAAAATTAGATTCTTTGTTTTATCTTTTATATCTATATTAATTTAAAAAATTTATTTTAGTTTGCAAGCTTGATTTCTTATAAATTTATTTAATTTTAATTAGCAAAAATATAAACTTATTTTTAAAAATAAAGTATGAAAGTAACTATTTTGTATTTTCATAATTAAAATAGTTGAATGTTCAACTAATTTTTTAGATAATATTAATACAAAGGAGGAAAACTATGGACTTTAATGATTACATGTCCCTAGATTTTTCTATTTTATACCGTTGTATGCACAAATACTATGATATTGCTTTAACTAATTATGACATTTCTAGTGGGCAAGTTTCTTTTTTAACTATCTTAAATAAAAATGAGGGAATCACTCTTGCTGAATTAGCTAATATTTGTAGTTTTGATAAGGGTACAGTAACTAAAGGTATACAAAAATTAGAAGAAAAGGGTTATGTTATAGAACAAAATAGTACTGACAAAAGAGCTAAATTATTATATTTGACTTCAAAAGCAAAATCAATTATGTCTGATTTATATATGATAAAAAGAAACTGGTGGGAATTTATCACTAAAGAAGTCGATGATGAGTCTCTTTTGAAGTATCAAAACGTACAAAATTTACTTGTGAAACAAGCTAAAAGTTATTTAGAAGCTACAAATACAGATGATATAAAATTTTTTGGGCTTCAAAAAACAACATTATTAGATTACCCTGGTAAACTTGCCTCTACAATCTTTACAGGGGGATGCAATTTTTGTTGTCCTTTTTGTCAAAATAGTGATTTAGTATATTTAAAAGAAGGATTAAAAGAAATTAGTGAAAATGAAATATTAACTTTTTTAAATTCAAGAAAAAAAATCTTAGATGGAATATGTATTAGTGGTGGAGAACCTCTTTTACATAAAGGATTAATTCCTTTTATTAAAAAAGTAAAAGAAATGGGATTATTAGTAAAATTAGATACAAATGGGTTTTTGTATGAGCGACTAAAAGAAATAGTTGATTTAAAACTAGTAGATTATGTAGCTATGGATATTAAAAATTCACCTAGTAAATATAGTATTACTAGCGGGGTAGATAATTTAGATTTAGAACCAATTAAAAAAAGTGTTGAATTATTAAAAAGTAGTCCTGTTGATTATGAATTTAGAACTACTATAGTAAAAGAATTTCATGATGAGTCGTCGATTAGAGAAATTGGATTATGGCTTAGAGGAGCCAAAAGATATTTCTTACAAAATTTTAGAAATGATGAATTTGTCATAAATAAAAATCTTCATAGTTTAGATATTAATACTATGAATAAATTTAAAGAAATTTTAAAAAATGATATCTTAGAAGTTGAATTAAGAGGGGTGTAATTATGTATAGAGTAATTAAAAGAGATGGAAAATATGTTGATTTTGATTTAAAGAAAATAAGCGTTGCGATTGAAAAAGCTTTTGAAGCTAAAGATGTTATGTGTAATAAAGATATTTTAGAATTATTAGCATTAAGAGTTACCGCAAACTTTCAAAATAAAATTAAAAATAATTTAATCCATGTTGAAGATATTCAAGATAGTGTTGAACAAACCTTAATTGAAGCTGGTTATGGTGAGGTAGCTAAAGCTTATATTTTATATCGTAAACAAAGAGAAAAAGTTAGAAATGTAAGTAATACTTTATTAGATTATAAAGCTTTAGTTGATAGTTATGTTAAAGCTACCGATTGGCGTGTAAAAGAAAATTCTACCGTTACTTATTCTGTTGGTGGTTTAATATTATCTAATAGTGGGGCAATAACAGCTAACTATTGGTTATCTGAAATTTATGATGAAGAAATCGCTAATGCTCATAAAGATGGTGATATTCATATTCATGATTTATCTATGTTAACTGGTTATTGTGCAGGCTGGTCTTTAAAACAATTAATAACTGAAGGCCTAGGTGGCGTTCCTGGCAAAATGACATCAAAACCTGCTAAACATTTAAATACTTTATGTAATCAAATGGTTAATTTCCTTGGTATTATGCAAAATGAATGGGCCGGAGCCCAAGCTTTCTCTTCTTTTGACACTTATCTAGCCCCATTTGTTAAAGTAGATAATTTAAATTATAATCAAGTTAAACACGCTATTGAATCTTTTATTTATGGTGTTAATACACCTAGTCGTTGGGGGACGCAAGCTCCATTCACAAACATTACCCTTGATTGGACCGTTCCTAATGATTTAGCCGAACAACCTGCAATTGTCGGTGGAAAACCGATGGATTTTAAATATAAAGATTGTAAATTAGAAATGGATATGATTAATAAGGCTTTCATCGAAGTTATGATCGAAGGCGACGCGAATGGTAGGGGCTTTCAATATCCAATTCCTACTTATTCTATTACTAAAGACTTTAATTGGTCAGAAACAGAAAATAATAAATTATTATTTGAAATGACTGCGAAATATGGCACACCTTATTTTTCAAATTATGTAAATAGCGATATGCAACCAAGTGATATTAGATCAATGTGTTGCCGTTTACGTCTTGATTTAAGAGAATTGAGAAAAAAGAGCGGTGGCTATTTTGGTAGTGGTGAGTCAACTGGTAGCGTTGGGGTTGTAACTATCAATTTACCTCGTATCGCCTACCTCGCTAAAGACAAAGAGGATTTCTATAAACGTCTTGATAAGTTGATGGATATATCTGCCCGTTCTTTAAAAATAAAACGTAATGTTATAACTAAATTGCTTGAAGAAGGATTATACCCTTATACAAAACGTTATTTAGGAACCTTTAAAAATCACTTCTCTACTATCGGTTTAATAGGTATGAATGAAGTCGGTTTAAATGCTAATTGGTTAAGAGCTGACTTAACTCATAAAGAAACTAAGGATTTCGCGGTTGAAGTGTTAAATCATATGCGTAATAGACTAGTTATTTATCAAGAAGAATATGGAGATTTATATAATTTAGAAGCTACTCCAGCTGAATCTACAACTTATAGACTTGCTAAACATGATAAAGAAAAATATCCTAATATTATCACAGCTTCTGAAAATGGTAAGACTCCTTATTATACAAATAGTTCTCATTTACCAGTTGGTTATACTGATGATATCTTTGCCGCATTAGATGTCCAAGACGATTTACAAACTTTATATACATCTGGTACTGTTTTCCATGCTTTCCTTGGTGAAAAATTACCATCATGGCAAAGTGCTATGACCTTAGTTAGAAAAATAGCCGAAAATTATCATTTGCCATATTACACTATTTCACCAACCTATTCTATTTGTGATGAACATGGTTATTTAATAGGTGAACAATACACATGTCCTATTTGTGGTAAGAAAACTGAAGTTTGGTCAAGAATTACCGGTTATTATCGTCCTATTCAAAATTGGAATGATGGTAAGGCTGAAGAATTTAGAGAAAGAAAAGAATATAAATTAGCTGACAATATTTTAAAAGGGGCAGTCGAATTTAAAAATGAAGTTAAAGATATTACTAAAAATATCGAGATAAAAGAAAGCCCAACCGGTGGTGAACTTCTTCTATTTACAACTAAAACTTGTCCTAATTGTAAAATAGTTAAAGCATTGCTTGATCAAAATCATCTAAATTATAAAATTATAGAAGCTGAACAAAATCCTAATTTAGTTGAAGAATATGAAATAATGCAAGCTCCAACTTTAATTGTTAAAGATAATGAAATACATAAATATAGTGGGGTTAACGAGGTTGAATCATATATAAGTAATATAAGTTAAAAATGGCTTTATTTAAAAATATTTAAGTATTAAAAAAGCATACCAAATCGGTATGTTTTTTTATATTTTAATTCTTGCAAAATAAGGATCATTTAGTACTTCTAACATCCATTTATAAGGATTAATTTCTTCACTTTTTAAAAGACTATTAAAAATTGTTGGGCTTAATCCACTTAACATTAAAACACCATTATCATCTTTATTTGCATGAAAGTTTGCATCATAATTATACATACTAACATTCCAAAAGATAATTTTAGGTAGAGTATAATTATGTTGACTAAATTTAATTTTTAAATGCTCTAAATAATTTTTGCCTTTCATTACGCAATCATCAAATTGCATGTCAGAAATAATAATTATTTCCTTTGGCATATCGGCATCAGTCAATTTATTAACTATTGCCGTATTTAAAATTAAATTAAACATTCGTTCAATGTTTGTATTATCAATAAGCATAGGGATAGATTGTAAATTGCTATATAAATCTTTCCCTTTTAAAGTAGTGAAACTTGGTTTACTAGCAAAAGTAATAAACTTATTATGCCATACACCTGTGTTATGTTCAGCAAAATATATTGCTAAACTTAAAGCTACAGCTAAAGGTTTACCAGCCATAGAACCAGATGTATCAGCAACCACTAAAGTATTAAATTTACCATTAACATAATCAGGAATATTTTCCCACAATGTTTGCATTTCCAATCTATTATTAGAATTAATTTTATTAACGATATCATAAGGTGTTAAAGATGATGTATTAATATTTGTTTTACCTTCACGAACTTCTTCTAAATATTTAGAAAATTCGTTAGGACAATGTTTCATAAACAAACTAGTATAGCGAAATAAGGCTAAACTAGGCAATTTAGCAAAATCAATATCATAATCTTTTGCACATAATTTTTGTTCAACAATATTTATTTTTTTACGTAATAAACTTAATGTTTGACGATATTTTTTTAAAACTTCTCCTAATTCAATTTGATTTAGGTGATTTAGATATTTTAAATCATTTGTTTCAAAATACATAAAGTATTTAGCAGTTAAAATACCATATTTTTTCTTATTAGTTTTTAAATTAGCAGATATTAACCATTTAGCACAAAGACTAGGATATTCTTCATTTAAATCAGCTTTAATTTGATTATATAAATATTTAAATGCCTCTTTTTCTAATTTAGTACCAACAAAGGTATAGAAATCATCAAAACGACCATAATAAGGAATATTATCAAAGTTATTTAAGATAATATCACTATAATTATTAGCTAAATATTTAAATAATATGCGTCCGACATTTCTTTCTCCTTGGCCAAGATTACGGATACTACGAGTATAAAAAGCTAATTTGATGGCTAGCGCGAAATTTTCATTGATGGCTTTTTGATAACTAGTTTCTATTTGGTGCACTTGTTTTTGACGCATTGTACTAATCGTACTAAAAAAATCTAATACATCAGATGTTGTACTACCTAATGCAGGCATACCATTAGCTGTAAAACTAACATTTTCATTTAATACATTTGCTAAATTTGTCATGTTCTATACCTCCGTTTAAATTTAACTAGATGTGTATCTAGATGCTATAATATTTAATGCAATCATCATTATAATTTGCTGAAGCATCTACAGTTATGCGTTTTGTAATCAAAACCAAAGTAAATAATCTTTTTACTATAAACTATTTTTATTGCTGACACATCTAATACTAGATACATATTGATAAATAACTTCCTGTGCGCAATTATTTTTTATTGCTGGATGTATCTACAGCTATATAATACGCTTTTAAAAACATAAAATCTATTAGCAAATTAATTTATTTTTTGTGGTATATTAATTTATAATTTTATTGTGTTCATTATATTTTTTTATATTTATATTAAATATTTGTGGTATTTTTATACACAAATAGTATTTTATCATATATTTTTTAAATATTTTTAAATTTAATTAATAACTATAACTTTTAAAAAGGTAGATCAATATCTACATTTTCTTCAAAATCTATTACTTTTATTTTCTTTATTTCTTTTTTAATTATTTTAAGTTCTTTTATAACATTATTTAAAATCCTATTAAGTTTTGAAGCATTTAAATCAATATTTATTAATAAACAATTCAAATCTATAAGTCTATCTTCAATAATATTAATTTCAAGTTCAACTTTAACACATCCAAAATCTTTATTAAATCTATAAAAACAGTCTATATTATCATCCCTTAATAAATATCCTTTTTGATTTAAATAAGCAATAACTTTTAAAAGATAATTCATTTCTTTACCTCCATCTATTTTTCTATATTTAAAATTATAACATAAACATTTCATTTATAATTAAAATAATATATAATTAATTAGATAATAGAGGGTGAAACAATGAATTTTAAAGAACATTTAACAAAATATAATAAAGATATCTTAATTAATTTTATGAATACTTTTGGTTTAAAAAAATATATTAAAGACGATTTAAATGAATTAATTGAGATAATAAATAGTGTTTATCTAGATAAAAATAATTTTACAACTGTAATAAAAAATATCTCAATATTTTCTTTAGAAATAATTAAATCGATTTCTAATAATATAATGGTTTCAATAAACAAAGATAATATAGAAGCTTATATAGAATTATATACTTCATTAATAGCTGATAATTATAATTTAGAAATTACAATACCATTAGAATTAATAAATTTATTTAAAGAAATTGATAATGTTGATTTAGAAAAAGAAATTAAAGCTAAAACTTATTATAATGCTTGTATTGATTATGCAAATTTATTATGGGGAAAATATAGTTATAAGGAATTAAATAATTTATTTAAATTAGATAATGATATTTATAATAGTAAAATAGGTCAAAGTACATTAAAAGAATTAAATAAAAATTATAAATTTGATTTAATAAATGAATTTTTTCAAATTGAATATTTACCCATAAAAGGCAATTTAAAAAGCTTACAGTATAATGAAAAATATATTCCAACAGTACGTGAAATTTATGAATTAAAACAATACGGTTATATAGCTAATGATAAAATTAAAAAAATAATAAATAATTACTTTAATAATATAAATGATATTAATGTAATTAAAACAATTCAACAAGATGCTTGTAAATTAGATTGTAGTTTAAATGATTTATTAAATAAATTTAAAGATTATGATAAAGAAATTATTAAAGACATCTTTAATAATACAAGAAGATTAATAAATAGTGGATTTACAAACATAGAACTAACTATGAGGGACAAATAATCCCTCATTTTTATTACCCAATTTTACTTTTATTACCTATTTTTATTACCCAATTTTACTTTTATTACCTATTTTTATTACCCAATTTTACTTTTATTACCTATTTTTATTACCC
>CALUXR010000020.1 GCA_944324795.1 uncultured Acholeplasmatales bacterium | reverse complement strand
TGTTGTCTAAAATTATTGAAATCAACGTTTTTTAAAAATTGTAACTTTTAACTTGATTTAATTATAGTTGACTCCTTCTTGCTAATTATAATATTTTAATCTAAATTAGTCAAATAACTTACAATATCTTTAAATTCATTAATTATATTATTAGTAATAAGTAAATTATTATTATAACCATAACTAGCATAAATAAATTTAATATTTAAATTTTTAGCTAAATTATAATCAGTTTCCATATCACCAACATATATTAATTTATTTTTATCAATATTATTTTCTTTAATTATATTAAGCATTAAACTAGGATCTGGTTTTAATGGAAATTTTTTATCTTTACCGATAATAAAATCAAACATATTAGGAAAATAATAATTAATTATTTTAATAACATCATTATTATCTTTATTAGAATAAACACCTAATTTATAACCTTTAATTTTCAATTCATTTAATACTTCTACTGTATTTGGATAAGGTTTAGACAAGTTAGTTAAATTATTATGATAGATATTTAAATAATCATTTAACAATTTATTACTAAAATTATTATTGCTTGCCTTAATCATTAAATTAGTAGAACCATGTCCTATGCATAATCTAACTTTATCTATGCTTATTTCTTTTAAATTATTTAATTTTAATGCTTTATTAACAGCATTACTAATATCAGGAAGTGTATCTATTAAAGTTCCGTCTAAATCAAAAAATATATGCATTATATAACCTCAATATCATAAATATCTTTAAAACATATTTTAGTATTTTCAATTAATAAATAACCTTTATTAAACATCAATTTAGATATTAAACCACGTTTTAAATTATAACAATTCCTATTATAATATATAATTTTAATAAAATCATTAACTTTTAAATTAAGAATTATATTATTAATAACTTCTTCTCTATCATCTAATAAAACTTTCTTTTTTTCTTTTTTAATACTTGCTTCAACTAAGCTTTCCTCATATCCTTTTAAAGCATTAAATGGCATATAAATTTTAATACTATTATTCATGATGACCTCCTATTAATTCATTTCTTATTTTTTGAGTTGAAAATGAAAGTAAATTACTAGCCTTTAATAAAGAGTTTTTACCATATTTATTCTTAATTTTATTAATTGTTAATAATAAATTATGTTCTTTTTCCTCTTTATTTAAATCACTTAATAAATTAATATCTTTATATATTTCTAAATCTAATTTTGATAAACTAATCCCAATTTGTCTAATTAAGCCAAATTTATTAATATAATTATCATATAAATATAAAAAATTAGTCATTATACTACTTAAATTATTAGTTTTATAAATTTGTTTTTGCTTAGAAAATGCTTGATATGTATTATTACTATATCCAATATATAAATTAATTGAAGCTGTAACTAAACATTCATTAATTAAATCAAGAATCAATGTTTCTACCATTTCTTTTAAAATTAATCTAGCTTCAAGATATGAATAATCTCTAAATAAAATTTGTGATAATGATAAACTTCTATTTACACTATGATAATTTTTAATATCTTTAATGGTTACATTTTCTAATCCATACGCATGTTTTAATAAAATTTCTGCATTCTTGCCAAATTCTTTAAATAAATATTTATAATCTAAATTTCTAATACCTGCCATATCATAAACATTATATTTACTAAGTCTTAATGCAGTAGCACTTGCTATTTGCCAAAAATCAGTTAGAGGTTTATGATGACTTAATTCTTTTAGATATTTTTCTTCATCTAAATAGCCAATACAATTAGGATCATGTTTGGCTAAGATATCAAGACTTATTTTAGCTAAATATAAATTACTACCAATTCCACAAGTGGCTTTAATTCCAGTTTTTTGATAAATTTCAGTAATTATTTTTTTAGCTAAATCATAAATATTTAATTTATAAAATGACATATAATTAGTTAAATCTAAAAACATTTCATCAATTGAATAAGGATGAATATCTTCTTTAGCTACATATTTAAGATAAATTTTATAAATATAAGTTGAATATTTAATATATAAACTCATTCTTGGCCTAGCAATTATATAATTAAGATTATTAGGTATTTCATATAAACGACATCTATTTTTAACCCCTAATTTCTTTAAATTAACACTGACAGCTAAACAAAGGGCACCATTACCTCTACTACTATCTGCAACAACTAGATTAGTAGTTAAACTGTTAAGGTTGCGACTTACACATTCACAAGAAGCATAAAAAGATTTAAGATCAATACAAAGATACATTATGTCAACTCCTTTTGTTTATATTATAAACTAAAATAGCTAACATTAAAAGAAAAAGATGTTAAATATACCAAAAAGGTATACGTAACATCTTGTTATAATTATTAATTATAATTTCCCATATAAAGATTCTCCAAAATAAATCAAAGGAAGTTGAACTGATGTATTAATACAATATATTTCTTTATTTTTTAAATATTCATTAAATTCTATTTCAAGTAATTCAAGATTATACCAACTTTTTTGAAGTTCATGATATGAAGGTTTAGAATGAAGTTTGTTTATTATAAAATTTTGTAAAATAATAGAATTAATTATAAGCGTTTCAATTCGTTCTCTAGATAATCTAAATAGATCATATTTAATACCACGTTTATTGATTAATTGTTTATAATTTATTAAAAATATAATTTTATTATTTAACTATTAAAGTTTTCAAATATTTATTTAATTCTTGATCTTCACAATATACAAAAGTGCCATAAATTGCCCGTGTTAATAATACTTTATAAGTATTTCTAATTAGCTTTATTGCTAGCTCATTTTTAGCATTTCTTATACCTGAAGCTTTATCAGACTTAGCATTTTCAGTTTTATTAAAAATTAACTTACCATCACGATAAATTAAATCCTTACCTATTATTATTCCTGCATAAGCCATGTCAACACCTTGAATAGTATGAATACACCCTATTCTATCTAATTGATAATCATCATTTATGTATGAATAATCTTCAAATTTATTCCACTTCATTAAAAATTTATGACTATCCATGTCAAAATCATATAATGTATCATCTTTTTTGCTAACCCATTCATGAGTATAGCCTGCTAATAATCTAGAATTTTTAAATTCATTTTGTTTTTTCTGTATTTCTTCATACATTGCTGTTGGAGTATCAAACACTTTGAATTCATAATTTTTAGGTTTATATTTAGTTAATTTATAGCCATTATAGCCTAAAAATCCATTAATAAAGCTAATGTATGCATCTCCTCCTGTACATCTAAATTGTGAAGATAATTTCAAATCATCACCTTCTATAATTTCTGAATTATACTTTTTTGCATATTCTTTAATTTTATCAATTGTTAAAAAGTCATCTTTTGTTACAACCTGATCTTCATCGATAAACCAAACATTAACTCTTGAAGCATAAAATGCTTTATCAATCATATCGATTCCTTTGCTAACTTGATAACCAAATTTCCAAGTAAATGCACGATGAGCTTCATCAAATAAAACACAATCGTAGTCACATTCTGAAGCTTTAGAAAAAGCAGATAGTGATTTAAATAAATTTTTAATAGCACTTTTTTTATAATCATCTTGAATGAGTAATTCACTAAATAGTTGTTTAGGTGTATAGTTAGGTGTACAATAGCAAACATTTTTTCGACTTGTTCCATCTTTTGGATTTAATAATTGTCCCATAGCATTAATAGCTACAATGCTTTTACCAGTACCGGGACCACCTTTAATAATAATAGTTCTTCTTTTATTATGTTTTAAAGCTTGATCAACTTCATATATTATAGTTGATACAGAACTTGCTTGACCATCATCTAAAGTAAATATTTCATTTCCTTGTATTGCATTATAAAGCATTTTTGCAAAATCTTTAGAAGGTCTAATTTTAGCATTATCTATTTCATATAACAAAATTCTTGATGGTGTTTTCACATATTTTTTAATAAAATTTCTTAGTTTAAGAGCATCATCTTTTAAATATATTGGGCTGACCTCTAAAAATTTATATTTTTCTTTATTATTTATAAACTTTTCATAAATATTATCCATATTATGACAATATGAACAACTATTAATATTGACTTTTTTATCTTGTACATATTCGTTAAACCCTTTTAGCATATATGTATATCTTAATGATTGATATGAAGGGTGAAAATAATCTTTTGTTTGTCCACCACCACCATATGCATATACATAATTTGGTTTATTTGAATAATGAACCTTTGACCATTGTTTTAATTCAACAACTACAATCGAATCATTATTAAAATTATCTTTTCCATAAACTAAAAAATCTATTCGTGAATTATTTAATACTGATTTATATTCAATAGCCACATTAATATCTTTATTTATATCATTAGAATCTAAAGCTTTAGCCACATATGGTAAAGAATTGTACCAAGCTTCTTCTTCATTATGACTAAATAATATTCCTGAATTATGCATTTCATTTGCTACTACATTAGCAATCGTTTTATTAGCACATTCATCAATGAAATTATTTAATGTATTTTCATAAACAATCATAACCTATTACCTCACATAATTAAATATCACTAAAACTTTTAATATCTATGTCTATAATATTTACATTATTATCTTTGATAAACTTAAATATTTCAGCAACTAAATTTTCAATTTTATTCTCTTCTTTTTTCAAATATGATACATAAACAAAATTACATATTTTATTAAATGCATTTTTCATAACTGTCTTTTTTAAATCATATTCAAATGCTTTAAAATAAAATAACACTTCATTTGCAACCATAAGCTTAATAGGATTAACTTTTTCATTCTCAAGTAAATCAATTAAATGATTATAATTAGAACTCATCATATTTCTTATTTGAACCTTTCGCTAATTCGATAGGATATTTTTTTGCATTTTTGGCTAATTTATTTTTTATAGCTTCAGATAAATCGATATCATTTCTTTCTGCAAAACGCAAAGTAAATAACATAATATCTGCAAGTTCATCAACTATTTTATCTTTTTTATTTAAAAAAACTTCATTGATTTCATTATCATTTTTAAATCTAAAGATTTGTAATAATTCACTTGCCTCGCTCACAATTCCAATAGCTAAATCTTTAGGGTTGTGAAATTGATTCCAATCACGATCGTCACAAAATTTTTTATATAATTGTTTCAATTCATAAACAGTAGTATTATTGTCCATTTATTTTACCTCTATTTAAACATTTTCTTAAATAATCTGCAAAGTTTTTGTTAGTGCAATAAATATAACATCCTTTTTGTCCTCTAGTCATTAAAGTGCGATATGTATTTTTAATTATTTGATCACCAATTTCATTTGCTCGTTTAGGATCTATTTTCGCTAAAGACTTTAGTCCTTTTATAGATTGGTCAGTACTTGCTCTATTTCGCCAATTTGTTATTATATTCTCATTAGGATCAACAGTAATATCATCACCAATTATAACACCGACATAATCAAATTCTAATCCTTGACATGTATGAATACAGCCGATTTGATTAACTGAATTTTCATCAATTGCCCATGTAGATGTATTCCCTAAATTCCAACTAGCATGAAAATCAGCAAGGTTGATGTCATAAATATCAGGATTATTTTTTTCATCATTTACCCAATCCCAACAATAACCAGCAACTAATCTCGCCTTATTATTTATTTTATTCTTTTCTTTTATCATTCTAGCTAATTCATTTGGGCTGTCAATAATTTTAAAATCATAATTTTCAAAACCATCAAAGTTAGCTGTTTTTCTAATTTGTAATGCATTATCAAGCCAAGCCAAAAAGCCATCTGAACCATTACATCTAAATTGCGAAACAAGTTCCATACGTGTTACTTCAGCTCCGTAAAATTTAGCCCATTTTTCAATTTCAGAGACTGTTCCGATGTCATCAATATGTATTTTTTGATGTTCATCTATAAAAAAAACACTAAATTTTGAAGCGTTGATAATTTCTTTTACTTGGTTTTCACCAAGATTTTTAAACATTCCAGATTTAGCATTTAATCTATGCGCTTCATCACATAATATAACATCATAAATATTACTTTTAACATTACAAAAGCTTCCAGAACCTTTAAATAGCTCAGCAATTACCGCTTGTTTAAATTTAGACTTTAATTTTTTTTGATAAACACTTCTTGGTGCCGAATTTTTAGTTACATAGATACACGCTGCATCTTTAGCTGTCATTTTTACTAATAAATTTATTGCTAAAACACTTTTACCAGTACCGGGTCCACCATTTACAATTAGAACTCTTTTCTGTAAATCACGATATGACTTTCTTCCAAGTTCTAATGCTTTTTCATAAACCAACTTTTGTTCATCAATCATTAAAAATTCTTGGTTTCCTTCTAACATCTTCAACAAACAATCTTGTAATGATTTAGATGGGCGTAATCTACCACCATCTATTTTATATAAAGTTTCTTTTTTATCTCCATATTTTATAGTTTTTGTAATAAAGTTTCTTAGACTTCGAGCTTCACCTTGCATAAATATTGGTGATTTTAAAATATAAAATTTATAAATAGTAGATTCAAAATTGGATCATTTTCATGGCGAATATAATTATGCATATAAACACATGGATTTAATTTAATATTTTCATCTTGAACAACCTCATTATAATCCTCAATCATTTTAGCGTACGTATATGCCTGATAAGAAGGGTGTGTTGTTTCTCTAATAGAACCACCTAAATATGTTTTAACTACGGCATCTTTATTTTTAACTACTTCAATCATATCCCATTGTTTTAATTCAACAATAATAGCTGTATCTTCATGATTTTCATTTTGTCCAGATAATATGAAATCAACCCTTTTTGATGTATATGGAATATTAAATTCAATAGCTACCCCGCTATCGTCAGGTATATTTTCATCATCAACAATATTACGCATATGTTCAAGAGAATTATTCCATGAGCGAATTTCATTTAAAGATGTTTTACCGATTTTTTCTTGATATTTATCATATAATTTTTGAATTAAAATATCATCTTTTACATCTTTAACAAATTCTTTTTTTAATGCTTCATAAATTATCATAATATCAATCCTTCAACTCTCAATAACTCTTGCCTAATATTATATCATAATTTTAATAACTTTTTAACCATTTTAGTTGTAAAAATAAGCATCTTTTTAGATGCTTAAGTATTTATATTATTTTTTTCTTTATATTTTGTTAATAATTTATTAACTAATTCTTTATCTATTTCATTTTCTAATTTAGCATATATATCTTTTTCTTTATATGATATAGGATATATATTATTAATTTTTAAATTATTAAATCCTTCTTTTGTAAATAAATCTTTAACTTTTATATGAAAAGTTGAACCATCTTCTTTTATAACATTAAAACTTAATATTGCTTCTACATTATTATCAATTTCTCTATTGTTTGTTATTTTTTCTAATATTCCTATTGTTAATATTCTTTTTGGTTTAATGCTTTTTCCTTTTCTACAAAATATAAAAATAATTAAAATTAATAATATAGAACCAACTACACCTATTAGTATATCTAACCACATAATTATCACCATTTAATTAAAATAGAGAGATTTACTCTCTATTCATCTAATACAACTATTTCTTTTATTAAATCATCTAATTTAAGTTTTTTAACATCAATTTTAGTTGAATTTATATCATTATAACTTTCAGTTAATGGAGCATTTTTAGAATTATATAAAGTAACATGACATAATTTAGTTTGTTTTAAGTTTAATTTATTTAATATATTATTTAATTGTTCTTTATCTTTTAAATTAATAGTAAAAATAATATTTTGATAACTTTGAGATTTTAAATAATTATTTAAAACATAACTTAAATTATCTAAATATAATTTACTTGTTTCATCATTTAAAATAGGTGGATTTGCAACTTCTAAACTTTCACTAGCTAAATAAATACATGCTGGTAATTTAGTTAGAATTTGACAAGCTATTTTTTCTTTATTTACTCCAATTGGTCCACTAATAAAATATAATGTTTTCATTCCTAAATTCCTCCTACTAATAATATTTTAGCAATTTAGAAAGAAAAAAGAAAGCGTTTTAAGTAATTTTATGATATATTTTTGTCATTAATTGTTATAAACAAACCTTTTTTAATTTTATATCTTAAAAGGATTATAGCAATAATAGCTACTATAAGACTTGTTATTGGGAAATTTAACCAAATTCCATCTACATTTAGACTAAAGAAACAACCTACTAAAATTAAAGGTACAATAAATGATATTGATAAACTAATTATTGTAGATTCTTTAGCAAGCGATAAACTTGCAAATAATGACTGCGTAGCATAACTAATCCAGCGTGTTAAATATGTAAATGCATAAATAAAGATAGCTTTTTTACATATATCAATTGAACCTTCTAAATTTTCATCCATATAAATATAGGCAAAATTACTTCTTAAACTAATCATTAATATAAATGAAATTAAACATATTCCAAAACCTGTTAAAAAAGATAATGTTTGTATTTTTTTAACTCTATCAATCTTTCTAGCACCGTAATTATAACCTGTTGCTGGTTGTAAGGCATCACAGGTACCATACATTAAAGGTAAAACAAAGGCTTCAAGACTCATTAATACTCCATAAGCATTAACACCATTTTCTCCTGCTTCTTTTAATAATAAGAAATTAAATAATAAACCTATTAATCTACCAGCTATATTATTAATAAATGTAGGTCCACCATTTTTAATTATTAACATAACTTCTTTAATATTAATAGACGGTTTTTTAAATTTTAATAATAAATTACCTTTAAAGAAAGGAATTAAGGCAAAAATAGTACATAAAAAGAAGGAAATAGAACTAGCTAGAGCACTAGCAAATATTCCTAAATCTAATATACCTAAAAAGATAAATTCAATGATTATTATTAACAAAGACATTAAAATATTTAAAAACATACTAGTTTTAACTTTACCACAAATTCTTAAATAATTATCCATTGCAAAAACTAAACCAGTAAATGGTAAACATATAATATATGTTCTTAAATATTCTAATCCCAAATCATATAAATCACCTTCTGCCCCCATCATTTTAATTAAATATGGGGCAATAAAATAAAAAATAATTGCTAAAACAATTTCAGATATTAAAATAATTAAAATAGATGATGTAAAAAGACGCGATGCTTTATCATTTTCCTTTTTACCTAGCATTATTGCGATTATTACACTTGAACCTACACCTATTAAATCAGCAATGCAAAATAAAATATAAATAAATGGGAAAACTAAATTAGAAGCACCAAAGGCGGTTGAACTAATAAAATTTGTAATAAATAATCCATCAACAATCGGATAAATTGCACTGAATAACATACCAATCGCGCCTGGTATAGCTACTTTTATAAATAAAGATTTAACACTTGATTCACTAAAAAACTTCTCACTATTCATTTTTGACCTCCAGTTTATTAAAAGCCTCAGTAATAGAATCAGCATAAAGCTCACAAGCTTTAACAAAATCTAACTTATATTTATCTAATACTTCTTTCATAGCTTTTTCTTCAGCATTAAAGATAATCGTTAGATAAGGCTTAATATAAGAAACACCTTCTTCTGTTAATTTAACATTCATTTCTTTTTTATTATTTGGCAAATAAACAAGTTCTAAATAACCTAATTTTTGATATTTTTTTAAAGCAGTATTTAGGGTTGATTTAGGTATTTGCCATTCTTTACAAATTCTTTTTTGAGATAATTCATAATTAGGAAAAAGCGCGTAAAATAAGGTTATATCTGATTCATTTAAACCTAATTTACTTGCAATTTTAGCATAAGCTCCATCCACCTTAAAAGCCGCTATTGTATATTTCCTAATTAATTCATTTATTCGCATATTACCAACTCCTTTTGTTCCATTTCGTACTATATTATAGTACTATTTCGAACTATTGTCAAGCAAAAAGAAAAAAGCCCTAAGGCTTTATATAATAAGTAAGATAATAAATAACATAATTAAAGCTAAAATAATAAATCCTAAAATAATACTAATAATAACTAAACTTTTATTCATGATTTATTCCATTAATTAAATTTAAAAATTCTTTTTTAATAACATAAATATCTAAATAATTATTCTTTAAACTTATTAAATTAACTAAATTATGAAATAAATTATCTGCTTCTACTATCAATTCATCATAATTAAAATAATTTGTTCCATATGCCAAAAAACCACATAATAAACCAGCTAAGGAATCTCCACTACCAGCTTTAGCAAGTATTGGAGTTTCTTTATAATTTGATTTATAATAATCCCCTTTATAATTAACATATAAACTATTATAACTTTTTAATAAAACATTAACATGATATTTTTTAGCATATTTAATTGCATAATCTAAATAATCAAAACTATTTCTAGATTTAATATTAATATTAAATAATTTATTAGCTTCCCCTAAATGAGGCGTTAATAAAATATTTAAATTAGGATTTTTATTTAATAAAATATCATTATTTTTACTAAGAAGCTCTAATGCACCACCATCAATAATTAAATTATTAGAATATTTTTCAATAATTTTAATTAATAAATTATGATTATTTTTATTAATATTAATTCCATTACCAAATAAAATACTATCATAATTTAAAATATCATCACTATAATAAAAATCATCATCAATACTAAATACTTCATGTATTGTATTAGGGCTAACTAGATTAACTGCATTATTATAAATAGTTGATGGCACACTTATAGCACTATATCCACAATTTGTAAGTTCTGCCATTAAACAAGCCATAATTGGAGCCCCTGGGTATTTTTTAGAACCACCTATTATTAAACATTTACCATAATCAGTTTTAATAGAATTAACTTTTCTATTTAAATATAATTTTTTTAAAAATAATTTATAATCCATAATATCTACCTCACAAATATTATATAACAAAATAATAAATAATTAATGACAAATTAAAAAAATATGTTAAAATTAAATTGAGGTGACTACATTGCAAAATAATATAGATAATCATAAACATCAAAAAACTAAAATGATATTAAAAATTTTAGGACCTATATTGCTACTAATAGGTTTAGCATCTGTAATAATAGGTATTGTCGATATGGGACTTAATATTACAGGTTCTAATGAACCAAAACTTTTCTTTTTAATGATGTTAGGCTTTCCTTTAATTGCTATAGGTCTATTTATAACAATTATAGGTAATATGCAAAAAATAAATTCATATGTTGTAAGAGAGCAAGTTCCAACAACAAATGAAACCCTAAACAACCTAGCCTCAAGTATTGGTAATGTTGCAAATACAGTAAGAGAAAATGTAGAACAGAAAAAATGTCCAAATTGTGGCAAACTAAATGATATAAATGCCAAATACTGTAATAATTGTGGTAAACCATTAGTTAAAATATGTCCTAATTGTAATAAAGAAAATGGTACTGATGCTACCTATTGCAATAATTGTGGTACAAGATTATAAATGAGTTAATTTAACTCATTTTTATTTTAAAAAAACGGCTTAATAAAGCCGTTAATCTAAAGCTATTCTTCAATTAAATTAGTAGTAATTTTATAATATAATTTTTGATTACCATTTATAATTTCTAATATTAGAATTTTATTATTTAATTGATTAATAGTATATATATTATAACTAATATTAGTATTAGCTGAATCGATTAAAAGATTTGTATTAATCAATACATCATAACTATATGTAGATAATAAATAAATATAGTATTGATTTGATGATGAATTTGTCCCAATTATCAATAAATTATCACTATCAATAAATGTAAATACATTAAATGTATCAATATAACTTAAATCAATTTCATTTTCTAGATATGTATTATCTTCCTTAATAACTATTATGCTAACACTTTCATTATTAATATATTTAATTAAATTAGCTGAACCTTTAATATTTCCTTTTGTTAATGGTACTATTATTTCACCATTATTATTTACTACTCCGCCATAATTATTTAAATTGATAATAAAACAATCATATTTTAAATTATAAGTAACTTCATATCTAGATAAATCAGCTATTAATTCCATTTTATTATTATATAATTTTTGAGATTGCATATCATATAAATTACCATTCCTTAATTTTAGATGATATAAATTATAATTGGCAACTTCTTTTATAATATTACCATCATTATCTAATATTACATTTATTTCATTTTCTAATGATTTATCGTCTCTAATTTTTGTAATATTTGCATATATTTGACTAAAATCTTCTTTGTTAGTAAAATCATTAATTAAATAATTTAATTCTATTTCATTACAACTACCATCTAAAAAATTAAATTTATAACTTTTTAAACCATATTTATAAGTACCATCATAATATGAATAATCAGTACTATCATCAGGTAATTTATATTTTTCTTGAATTATTAAACCACCTTTAATAATCACACTTATATTATTATTTATAACTTGATTTGGAAGAAAATAACTACTAACAATATTTCTATTTGGATCAATTATTGTTAAATATGAATCATTATAATCGCTTATAGCTTTATAATCTTCTAAACCATATGAACTTAAATCTAGATAGTCTTGGTTATAATCTATATTTAAATTTATTTTTTCATTAGTTATTTCTACTTCTTTATCATTTTGATAATTTAATTTTAATAAATATTCACCACAATTATTACCTATAACATTTTTTGTATAATAAATGTTAATATAGCCACCATCATCTAAAGAAATTTCATCTCCTACACTAATGTTAGTAATATCATAATTATCTAATATTACACCATTAGCATCACTTATAAAGGCATATTCATCATCATTTGTTTTAGCTACTAAAATGAAACCAGATAATGAATCAGGATATAGATAATAACTAACTTCATCTCTTTCTAATGATTCATAAGTAAAATAATATTTACTATCTTTACCTGATATTTCTTTATCACTAATTAAAGAATAAAATATTAAATTGTTATTATTATCATGAAGTAATCTAAAACCATATCGATCATAATTAGTAGTATATACATAATAATTAGTATTATTTACTAATTTATTATAATTAATTAAAGTATTTGTATTAACTTCATAATCTACATATCCATAATCAGTTGCCCAATCATTAACTAAATTAGCTTCATCGCTTAGTTCTTCTTTTTTACTACAAGATACTAATGCTAATCCTAATAACAATATTATAAGTAATTTTTTCATTTTTGCACACTCCTTTTTTATTATTTTATAACAATAATGATAAATTACAAGTGTTAAATTAAAAAATGGCACTTTTGTGCCAAATTTATCAATTAATTTTATCAATGATTATAAGTGAAACATTAATATTTGGAGTAGTTAAAGTTAAATAATATAAATTACCTTCTCTTTCAAGTTTATTAATTGCCCCACCTATATTAGTACCTTGCCATTCATTTAAATCAAGAGAAATCATATTTTCATATTTACCTTCTTCTTCATTATAAGTTGCTGAAGCACAAGATATATGATAAGTATGACCTACAATATATTTAAAATTATAAGTGTTATTTTCTAAATCATCTAAATGAATTGTAGTTAATTCATCAGTTATATTATCAGTTATATTAATAAATATTCCATTTGTTACATCTGAATTATTTTCAATTTCAAATGTTACATCCATTGTTTCTGGCCTATATTCACTTTCAGGTACTACACTAAATTTAGCTCTTAATGTACCAATTTTTAAACTGGAATTACCAGAATCTAATTTAACATATAACATAGTTTCCCCAATTTTAACTTTAGTTAAATCTATTATTAAACTAGCACCTATAATAGAATTACTTGTAGACGCAGTTTGTTTTTCTATAGTTATAGCATCACTAGGTATTATATCTTCATTTTTAGATTTAATTTCACTTTTTAAAATAGTCATATAATTTCCTGAACTAATACCTATAAATGATAGTGGTATTTCATATGTTTTATCATATAAATCAGCTAAATCATCTGGTAAATAAATTTTAAAATCAACACTACTTCCCCATTCTAATCTATCATTAGGATCATTATATTCATCTAATTCATTTACCGTACATGATACTATTACATCGCTAGCTGGCATAACAAATGAATAGCCAAGACCACCTTCTTTTACTTCTTCATCATTTGCATATACTTTATCTATTTCATAAAATATATTATCAGCTGATACATCAAAATAAATGGTTTCTCCTTCTAAAGCCTCATCAGCTAAATTTTTAATTTCATAATTACCTTCTTTAATACTTATTTTATAAGTTTCAGGCTCTGTAGGTTCATCATTATTACAACCTACTAATGCTAATAAAAAAATTAATAATATATAACATATTTTCTTCATTATATCCCTTCTTTCAAATTTATTTAAATGACTGTACATCTAATATTATTATCCTACAAGATATAATTTTTGTCAATAAATTACATATATAATAATAAAAAAGCCTAAACGTTAAGTCTAGACATAAATTGCATATTGGCAAAACTAACCTATTGTGATGCACTTGCGACCCCTGCATAATGTGTAAGTTATATCTATAGTTCTACCTATATTTTCCAAAGTACTTTTCTTCACCAGCTAGTCTTGCTTTCACTGCTTTACTTTTAGTTTTGTATCTACCGAGATTATGAGCTTTTCTTTGAAACATGATTTGAGCTACCCATACTCCTCTATCTTTATCAAAATGAACACCTCGTATTCCTGAGGTATTGTTTTTATTAAGCTTCCTATCTTTTTTATTGCCACAAAGCATTGTTCCATCAACTAGACCATAATCTAGATTAGGAAGGGATGCTCTATTTTCTTCGTTCTTGCATCCACAAGAAACAGTAACTCCTGTAGTCAAATAAGTGGTAGGTACAAAGCAGATATCCCAGACTCACATTTGCACTCCCAATAGTTCTTTTTCTTATAGGCAAATCCAATAACTGTTAGCCTTCCAAATTTCTGACCTGTTAAGTCAACGGTTCTTCTTTTTAAACATCCACAGGATTTAGTATGACCTGAGTGCAGTTTATTAATGGTAAGTTCTACAATATTTCCACAATCACATCTACATTTATAAATAGTTGTTGAGTGATATCTTTTATCAGTTTTCTCTATAACTACTAAACGACCATATCTTTTACCGATTTCATTAGACATCTAAACCACTTCTTTCCTTATTTTTAAAAGCAACTCCAAAATGTGAATTAATAATTGTTCCGTGGTTTATGTTTGAAACATCATGCTCATAGAGCTTTTGTGTCGTATAAGTTAATACGTCTCCTTTTTGCCAAGGAGTTTTCAAATATTTTTTTAGACTTAGCAAACATGGAGAGTGTTCACTACCAACATTAACCAGAGCAAAACATAAGGATGGAGTTACAGGATAAAATGAAATCAACTCAAGAGATAATCCTGAATCAGCAAAGCCACTTATAGCAACCGGATAACAATCGCCTATTATGAAATCTACAGGTCCTCTTTTTTCAAAGAAAATAAAATATTTACCAAATATTCCAAAACAATCTCTCATCATAAAACCTTTGATTGGCTTATCTATCAAATCATTATTTACAACATCATCGAAAGAACGACATTTAACTAAAACACTTAAATTCCTCTTCCAAAGTTCTACAAAGTTGCCATCATTTTGGTATTCGCTATACATAGCTTTACTTTCATCGCTTAGATTATTAAATATATCAACTGCATTTTTAGATCTAAAGGCGAGCAATGCACAAAAAAATCTTAATGATGCTTCTTCTTTTAAAGTTAGTGATATTTCGTGTTTGTTTAAAATCTTAGTCTTAATTAAATATCCGATTTCCTGCTCATATTTTGCAAAATCTTTTTCTATTTGTGATGGGTTATTTGGATTAACAAAACTACTATTATAAAGTTGCTTTCCCATAAACACATCTCTCGTGTTCTTAACAGATACCGTTTTATCCTTTAATGAATAAAAGAAAAGATTATTAGAATCATCAAAGCAAAAATTCCTTAGTATAAATTGCGGAATATAATGTTGACGTATTGGTTCATGCTTATTTCGCCTTTGCAACTTAATCACCTACCAATTAAATTATACCTTATTTCTAGTCCATAAAATAGACGCTAAAGTAAAAAAGCTCACTAAGTATAAACTCAGTGAACTTAATGAAAATGGATGCAAATCTCTATTATTTATATCGTAATATCTATGCCTATAATAAATTTAAAAGTAATAGATCTATCTCTATTAACTATTGCTTTATCAAGAATGGTCATCCAAAGATTATCGTCCCAATCTGTTATTATTTCCCCAGCCTCTTTAAATGATGCTAAATAAGAATTTAATTCTAAAAGCTTACCTTTTCTAATTTGCTTTTCATCATTTAATTCATCTAATTTATTTTTAGTCTTTTCATATCTTGCTTCGAGCTCTTTATACTTTTTAGCGTAATCATCTTGATTTTGAGAGTGAGAAGCATTTTCTCTAACTAGTTTTCTAACTAACTCAGTAATAACTTCAAGCTCGCTTTCGGTTTCACTAATAGCATTATCAATTAGCGAGGTATCAGTTAAAGCTTTGATCACTTCATTTGCATCATTTATAACCTGCTCTTTATTAACCATTACTTGGTTATAGGCTTTAATAAATTTGCTCTTAACTTCTTCTTCGGTAATAAAAGGCGTTTGGCATTTATCATTAGCATTAGAATATTTTTTGTTACAGCGATAAATTTCTTTTCGCCATGGTTTTGTCGAATGCCATATTTTCTTACCGTAAAACCCACCACAATCACCGCAGACTAATTTAGATGAGAACATATTAACTGAAGAATAAGACGCTCCAATTTCTTTTCTTCTTTTTATTTCTGCTTGAACCATTTCCCACATATCTTTATCGATAATGGCTGGGTGGCTATTTTCAACAAAATATTGAGGTAGTTCACCTTGATTTTTAACAGCCTTATGCTCTAAAAAGTCCTTAATAAAGGTTTTTTGAAGAATAGCATCACCCTTATATTTTTCGTTTGTAAGAATTGAGGTGACAGTATTTTTGGTCCATCTTGTCTTACCTCCAGGAGTAAGGACATGCATTGAATTAAGCATATTAGCTATTGCACTAGCAGTTTTCCCACAAACTAAAAATTCTCTATAAATAAGTCTGACTATCACAGCTTGCTCTTCATCAATTGCAATCTTTCCGTTTTCCTTTTTATAGCCTAGAAAGGTCTTATAAGCAAAGGATACCTTGCCTTCTTTCATTTGCCACCTTTTTCCCATTGTGACGTTTTGACTTATTGATCTTGATTCCTCTTGAGCGATTGATGACATAATTGCGAGTAAAAACTCAGCTTTATCATCAAAAGTCCATAGGTTCTCTTTTTCAAAATAGACCTCTACCCCTTTTGCTTTTAACTTTCTTGTATAGTTAATAGTATCTAAGGTGTTTCTAGCAAAACGAGATATGGATTTAGTTATGATTAAATCAATCTTTCCGCCTAAAGCATCTTCTATCATTTGTTTAAATTGAGTTCTATTTTTTGTATTTGTGCCAGATATACCTTCATCAGCATAAACCTTGACTAATTCCCAGTCAGGTTTTGAATTAATGTAGTTTTCATAGTAATTGCATTGCGCCTCAAATGATGTAAATTGCTCATCACTATCAGTTGAAACACGAGCGTATGCAGCAACCTTTCTTTTAACCACAGGATTAAAGGCATTAGAGAATGTACTAACTTTAGTGGAAGGAATAACTGTTACTTTTGCCATTTACTTACCCTCCCTCTTTTGGTTTTCCCATTGCTTCAAAGAACGTCTTCTAGCCTCTTCTTTCATTTTCTCTGTCCAAGAGTCTCTTCTTGATATATCGTTCCATTTCTTCGTGATGCTTGAGCCATCATTTAAATTGAATAAAAGAGTATTGTTCGGATAGACAATGATTTCCTTTATCTTTGAAATATCATCTCCTACAACTTCGCTAACAAGCCTATCCATTTCACTTGCTGGTACTGCCTTAGATGCACAGTGGCTTTTTCCTTCTCTATTGAAGGTTCGGCACACCCATTTCTTTGTATATCTTGTTGTCTTATGATGATAGCTTTTGCCACATATTGAGCATTTAATTAAAGAAGCGAGAGGATGGATTATTTGAGCAGTCCGAGATGAGTTTACTTTCTCCGCCCTTTCATACATTAATTGCTGAACCTTATTAAAGGTTTCTTTGCTAATGATAGGTTCATGATCATCTTCAACTAAATATTGATTAAGCTCGCCTTTATTTGGCTTATGTTTTTTGGACATATAATCAATATTGAAATATTTTTGAAGAAGCAAATCGCCAGTATAAGTAATATTTGTCAATATGTATCTAATACTATCTTTTTTCCATTTGTCTGATTCAGGTGGTTTGACTCTTTCTTCGTTTAATTTATTTGTTATAGCTTGAAGCCCTAAACCTCCTATATACATATCAAAGATTCTTCTTACGAGCTTAGCTTCTTCTGGCTCAACCACTAATTTTCTATCTTTATAAATGTAGCCTAGTGTCTTCCTAGTACACCAAGTTATACCCTTCTCGAAGTTCTTTCTTACTCGCCACTTCATGTTTTCAGATACGCTTCTTGCCTCTTCCTGAGCAAAGGAAGCAAGGAAAGTTAAAACCATCTCGCCCTCATTACTTATTGAATGAAGGTTTTGTTCTTCAAAGAAAACGTCGACTTTACACGCTTTAAGTTCTCTTATGGTTTCTAGCATCGTCAAAGTGTTTCTAGCAAAGCGTGATATCGACTTAACAATTATTAGATCTATCTTTCCATTTTTAGCATCATTAATTAATCTAACAAACTCTTCTCTATCGTTTTTTGTGCCAGAAATAGCTTCATCAGCATACACTCCAGCAAATTCCCAACCTTTAGTATTTCTAATCAAATTATTATAGTAGCTAATTTGGTTTGAAAGTGAATGAAGCATGGCATCCTTACCAGATGAAACTCTACAATAAGCTGCTACTCTTAGCTTCTTTTCTAACTTAGGAAGGGCATCAATTACAGTTATCTTTTTGTCCATAATTTCCTCCTATTTTTCATCACCATATATCACTCTAAAGGACTTATTTATCAACTCATTTTGACGATATAAATTCCCTTTATTGATACAGTATTTTTTAGCAAGCAAATCCTCTGCTTTTTCATACTCTTTCTCGTTAATTACCTTGCAAAACAGCATCTTTTTAAAGAAATTTAATGAATTTAGATAGGAGATATAGTTTCTATAATCCATCAGAAATTACCTCCCTTTTATATCTGAAGTTGATATAGCATCTATGGGAGCAGAATTTCCTTTTAGATGATTTATAAGATATGAAAGAACAGCCACAAGTAGGACAAACTTTAGTTATGCTTTTCTCACCTTTTATAGTTTCAGGGTGCTTAGCTAAATAACGTCTTTTGCAAATATCCGAGCAGAACTTTTTTCTTTTGGTTTTTGGTTTATTAATTATTCTTTTGCCACAAAAAAGACATACTGTTTCGTTATTATTTTTTTGCCTAAGAATGATGCTTTTAACAGTACTTAATGGAATATTTAATTCATTAGCTATCCTTTTATAACCTAGCCCTTGCTCTTTTAATTCATGTATTTTTAAAACTTCTGCATTTGTCATAGACTTCAACTCCTCTACTTTCAAAAGGAAGTCAAAGTCTCTATTTGGAACCATAAAAAAATAGCCCCACCAGATTTCTCTAGCAGGGCATAAATTTAATTAATTTGATTAGTTTAAATTGTCGATATCGATTCCTATCTCATGTCCTTTAGTCTTCATCTTCTCATAGATTTTCTTATTGCCTTGGTTTATTAAATCTTCAAATAAGATAGGATCTACATATTCCATAAATGAAACTAGCTCTACTAATACTCCAAAGTCATCGCTTTTTAATGCTTCAATAAAATAATTAGTCGCTTCACTTATGCTTGGTTCAATTTGCTCACCTAAATAAAGACATATCCCATATTCTAGTGCTGCATAAAAGTCACCATCTTTAGCTAATTCACCTAGCCTTTTTACATCTAAGGAATCGGCGGTTCCTTCTTCTAGTTTGCCTACAATTTTCATTACTTCTTTATTCATTTTAACTTCCTCCAAGCACTATTAAAAAGCATGAAAAACAGCAAAATAAAGCAATTAGTGACTAAAAAACAAACTAGAGACTTTTATGAGATTTATTGGTAACAAATGTGAGATTTTGCTAACAATAATAGATTGGTTGGGTATCTTCTTCAGCTTCAAATTTATCTTCATCAATTAAAGCCATACCCATTTCAACCATCTCATCTCTTGCTTTATTTAAACCATCAACGATTAGAACCTTTATTCTATTATCATCGGTCTTAAGAAGATAAAAGAACATGTCCATTAGTAACTCAAAATTACCATGAGCCACTACCTCTTCTAGATAGGTAATTCCACTATCTTTATCTTCCTTTACTCCAAGTCCGAAGTAATTAGTAATACCAAGCAAATAATTAACGAGTGGTGATTGGTGATGATTTGATAAGTCTAGAAGTTTATCGTAGTCTTCTTTTTTAAACCTACCTTCCTCAATCTTTCGTTTCATTAGTCGAAGCTCAATAGTTTCTTTTAGGTCTACTTCATAATTTTCCATTAAAATTCCTCCTTCACTATATAAATAGACATGAAGAGCTATTTTTTTACAAAATTTATAAATTTATCTCTTCACTAAACAAGTCGTAGTGAATTTGACGCATTTGCAAAATTTATATCCCTTCACTTACTAGAACGAGTTTATTTTGAAAAATTACCAAAAAATTTGAAATCTTAATGAAAAATTAATGTTGTCATTTACTTTTTGACGTAGTTTTAAGTGTATTTATACTTGCCTCAATCTGGGTGGTAATCCAGGTATCAACATCACCAAAATTAGTCTTTATATAGTTTTTAATATCTTCACTAAGTTGAGAAAGAACAATGTCTTTGGCCTTATTAAGAGCGATTAACTGTGCATCTTTTCCAAAGTTTCCCTCTTTCTTTAAAGCTTCAACATAGGTTTGAAAGACGCATTTAACTGCATCTAAAACAATTGTGGTTGCTTCAGTTATATATTTTTCCGTTTTCTCATTATCAATCTTGCTAGAAATCCATTTAATAAGTTTAGATCCTAGTAAGGTGATAAGAGGAATGATTACTGCTGTTACAACACAGCTTAAAACATTTAAAAGTATCTCATTCATGATTTGCTCCTCCTTTTATTTCATCATGTAATTCAGTGATTCTTTTATGAGCATTCTTAGTTGATTCTTCGACTTTAACTAGCCTATTAGAAAGGTCGGTATATCTCTCTTCAAGGTGATTAA
Organism: uncultured Acholeplasmatales bacterium; assembly: GCA_944324795.1. Classification (GTDB taxonomy): domain Bacteria; phylum Bacillota_I; class Bacilli_A; order Acholeplasmatales; family Anaeroplasmataceae; genus CALUXS01. The sequence goes on along the minus strand of CALUXR010000020.1, from coordinate 10,194 downwards.
GTGACTTTTCAATTCTATCGATAGAAGATTTGATATAGCCTATTTCACTAAGCATTACTCCTTCATTTTTACCTTCATCCTTATGTTCTTGCTTATTGCTTCTTTTAAAAGCTAAATAAGCAAATAAAATGCTAGAGATAGTCCCTAGCACTGAGATGATGGTTAAAACAATTTCTGTACTATCCATCTTTTAAACCCTCCTTAAATTCGTATATTTCATCTAGATATTTTTCTAGTTTTGTATTTAGTTCTTTCCTTCTATTTTCATTATTCCAATTGAGTTTATAGTCGATTTCTTCATCAAAATAAGACTTAGGAAGATCTAAAGAAAAGACACCTGTTTTCTTATAATTTTCTATTTGCCCTCTCATTCTAATTACGTGATAGAACTTCTTTCCAACTTGAAACTCGCCATTAAAACAAAAAGCAAAATACTCATAGAAATTTGTTAAAAAACCCTTCAGATTCTTATTAAAATCAAAGTTTTTGTACTTTTCATAAATGTCTTTATACTCTTCATTAAGGCCTATCAAAGTATCAGGAAGTCCTAAAACATCATCGATAAAACTCCTCTTATATTGAGATATAGGACTATTGGGATTTAGCCTATCTAATATCGAGCTCACACCATAAATAAAAACATCAGTCCCGCTTATATTTGTCTTAAAGGCTCCCTTTAAATCATCAACCACTACATTGATGTCATAGTCACTCTTACCACTTATAAAAGTGCCATAACACACGCTCCCTCCAAAGTACATGAACGCCATCTTAAGCCCAGGAAGAGCTAACATTATGGAACTTATAATTTTCTTTTTATCTAAGGTGGCAATTAACTTATTTCTTTTTAAAACTATCTCTTTAATCATCTATTCCATCCTCCAAACCGATAACATTTTCTTTGAGCCACTTATATCCAGCCTTAAAAACATCACCAACTAAAAAGGATTCATAATCTTCCTTAGGAATTAAGATATCGATTGTGTCGATTGGATCGCATCCTTTATCTCTTGTTTCCTTAGAAATATATGAACCCACACATATAACTACTTCTTTATCTATAGCATTAAGCGATATGTTTGTTATTCGGTGATAACTTGGCTTAATACCATAGCTTGAATTAAGTTCTTTTATAATCGCCATAGTAAACTCCTAACTAGATGTCGTTTCACCGCTACTAGAGGAGCTACTTGTGATGCTATTAGTATTAACGCACATTATTCCTTTTGAGCATCTTACATAAAGTTTACCTGTAGAATAATCAACAGCTAGTTCACCATTTCTTGTGAGATTAGATGTTGTTGGAACTTTAGTGCCTCTTTTAACGATAATGGTTGCCATTAGTAAGTCCCTCCATCAATTGTTGAACTTGGAGTAAGAACAGCTGATTTATTGATACCTATTTCAAACTTTCTATTTTTTAAGTTATAACATTCATCATAAATCGACCTGATGTAAAGGCCGTTATTAATCGTATTACTATCAAAGTTAGAAGCATTGTCATCATAAATTGCTGCTCTACTTCCGATAATTTCAGAGATATACATGTTCTCAAGTTGCTCTCTTTGAACAGCATTAAGATGGGTGTTATCACCTTTATGTGAATTAAATGTGCTTGTTGAAACACCACCTAACTCGCTTAAAGAAATATTAACTGCTCCGGTCTTACCATTAACGGAAGTTACTTTATCCGTAGGACTTTTTAGTTCTTGCCAATTTGCCAAAGTTGAATATGGTTCGCCTTTTAAAATAAATGTTTTAGATAAGTCATTTCTAATACAAATATCACCTGTTTCAGCTTGGCTAAGTTTAAGCATCTCATCTTGACTACTTACGACAAAGGTATTTGTAATAGCAATTCTAGGAATGATGCTACTAGAAAGGAAACCATCACTATCAACAACTGGTATCTGGCCTTCACCGTTTCCAACATCATATTTACTTGCAGTTCCTAAGTCGAGCTCATTGATCTTGCTATTTAAAACTGAAGTTAGGTTATTAGAGTTTACAAATTCAAAATAATCACTAGCGCTAAGTGGATTTGAACTAGAACCTGTCTTATTGGCTTTAGCAATATATAAATTACCACCATTTAAGTCAATTAAAGGCTCACCTTGTTTGATGGTTCCACTTGTACCCGTTAAAGGTCCACTTCCGCTTGTAGTCTTTCTTCTAAGCTGTATTGTTGCCATAAATTAAAATCTCCTTTCTTTAGTAATAACAAATAATCGACTTATTCATCGGATGTGATGATTGAGCCAATTCATAAATAAGAGTTCCACTAGAATACTCAATTGTGCCTGTATATGAATTGTTTAAATAATGATATGTGAAGGTGAAACTAGTAACGGATTTAAGCATTCTCAAAGGAACTAACACAAAATCATTCCCAATATGAGCGGTAATAATCATGTGGTCTTTATTCATGATGGAAGTAATATCATAGGTATACAATGCACCGCTATTCTTTTTCCAAGTTAATGAATAACTAGAGACACCATGTTGTTTTCTAGCGATAGTTTCTTCTATATCTTCAATCGCATTATTAAGATTATTTTTAATGGAATTATCAGCTAGCGTATATAAGCTTTTCATATCTCTAATAAGAGTTACTTCATGCATTCCCGTCTCTAAAGATGTTGTTGTCTTTTCATATGAGCAAAGTGGCTGTTCATAAATTCCATCTTCTTCAAGCAAATTAGTTTGAGTCAAAGTCGGATAGTTGCTGGCATCACCTTCTTTTAAAGCCAAAGTCACACTATTATTAACGGTATCGATTTTAACGATGACATAGCCTTTCTTTGTGCTATCAAGAGGCACACTTATACTAGTCCCGCTTTCAACATAAACTCTTCTTCCATAAACAGTAATAAAACCATCTTGGAAAGTTATTTGACCATTAGCTGATGTTGCTTTACATTTACCACCTAAATCGTTAAAAATGCCATTTGTCTTGCCTGTTAGATACCAGTTAAAGAAAGCATCGTCTTTTGCAGTATTTAAAGCTTCATCAAAAGTTAATTTTTTAAGTCCCATTAGTAAATCCCTCCATCAAAATTAGTGATTGCAGTCGATACATTGACTACCGACTTATTGTTACTGGTTCCGCCATTCATCATCTTTATCTTGTCTGTAAGTGATGTCCTTTGCTCGCCTAAGGTAAGGGTGCAACTAGCAAAAGTGTTTTTATATTTAATTTGAGTAAGCATAGTCGTATAAGTTCTTTTAGGAGCATAAAACTCAACAAAATAGCCTATAAAAATATTGCCTAAAGGAACAAAGACATTATTTGTAACATCTAGATCAAAAGTTATCTGATGGTCATTTGAACTTTTAATGAGCTTTTCTTTTGCTTTGCTCTCTAGTTTTTCAAAGTCACTATCACTATAAAACTCACTTTCAACATTCACATAAGGAAAGCGCCTTTCATCATCTTTATTGGTAGTGATATTTCCATCAGTTAAAAGATAATATTCAACTTCTTTTTTATGCTCTTCATTTTCCTCTTTAGGATAAAAAATACATTTATTGACGACGTTTTCTTCACTTTCTTTAATCTTTAAATTACTGATAGCTTTTAAATCATGACGAAGCTTTACGATGTGTGTTTCTTCTTCAATTATGATCTCGATATTAGAGAACCTTCCTCTAATGAAATTAACTTGATATTTAATGACTACTCCATAAGTTTTCGTGATTGTTTCCATCAAATCTTCAATATTCATTAATGTATCAGCATCATAAGTAAAACTTCCCTCAATATCTGAATTATAGGTAACAGTTAAATATTTTAGGTTTTGTTTTGAATCACTATTGCTTACAAATGCCTTTTTAATAGTGTCTGCTAAAAACTTACAAACATTGCCAGTAAAAGAACTTACAGGAACTTTGATATTAAATATCTCTTTAAAATCATTAAGCTGAACTTTGCTCGTCTTATCATCATTTAAAGTGATAGCCTGAACGATGCCAATATAAGAAAGCTTTCCTTCCTTTAAAACGACGATATCGCCTACACTAGCCTTGATTTCTTCTTTGTTGACCGTGAAGTTGGATTTTTGTTTAACCACACTATCAAGAACAATTTCAAATTCACTAGAAACATAGGCGTTATCTTTATATTTAAGTGTTATTCTATCTAAAAATATCAGTTTCATATTAATTACCTAAATACCCTTCTATCATTGTGATTGAGCAGCTTGGACTTCCTTGTGTATTAGGAACAAATGTTAGTTCATAGGTTCCACGCTCTAAAAAGATGAAATTATCACAAGAAAAATCCTGATACTCATATGCATTAATTTTTTCATTGTTTTCTTCTATTGTTATCTCTTGCCTACTAGGAAAGGCATCAACAACAATCGTGCAGTTATTAGATTCATAATAAATCTTGAGCTTACTTACTTCTATTCCGTCTTTTGTAACGATTACTTCAGGATTAGAAACCTCTCCTTTTATAGTGATTTTTAAAGGGGCTTTCGCATAACCATTATTAGTAAGCGTCATTTTGCCTTTACTTGAAACACTGTACTTGTATGGATAAGTAAAAGGATAGATCTTGCCTTCCTTTGAAACACTTATCGTTACTTCACTTATAACATCCTTATACCAATATGAGAGCCTTTTTAGTTTTAGTTCGCTTGTTAAAGTCCCACCACTAATTTCAGTCTTTGATAAACTTTCAACTTCAACATAAGAATACTTAGTATCATCGCTTGTATAATAAAGTTTTAACTCATGAGAAGTCTCTAAAAACGACAAAAACCTTTTAAAACCTTGATATTTTCTTAAAAAAGCTAGATTAAAGACGATGTCTTGTGTAGGTATTGTTTCATCAATTTTCTTATAGATATTATCAAAGTCAAAGTAAGTGTTAGTCTTTTGAAAACCTAGACCTGTAATAGATGAAATAAGCGTCATGGAAGAATAGTCAAATCTATACTCTTCACCCAAATCATTAATAAGCCAAAGTTTCCTCATAGATAACTACCTCCAAGCGCCTCATTGATAGTGTCGACATCAAAAGTGCTAGAACTTGTATTGATAGTGACGTTATTTGTAGTTTGGTTATTAACGGTACTATTAGATGTATTTGTTTCGTTACTTGAGCTAGGAGTAAACCAGCCAACAACTGTGTCTATGATATCCATTAGCCAACCGACTGTATGATCTAATATCCACTGAACGCACTCAATAATCGCATTAAGAATATCTAAAATTGGCTTTAATACGGCATATAACACTTCTAGCACTGGTGCAATTACTCTTTGAATAATCTCTGCTAGCATCGTAAAAAGTGGCATGAAAGCCTCAAGTATCTTCCCTACTGCATCAAGTACAGCTTTAATAGGGAGTAGTAATACATTAAGTAAAGGAACTAAAAGATTGATTAAGTTTCCTATCACTTCCATTACGAGCTCAATAATAGGCATTAAAACTTCACCTACTGCTTCGACTATCATGAAGATTGGCTCAAGTATCTGCATTAAAATACTACCAAGTTCCATCAAAATATCTTTGAATGTCTCGGTTTGAGTTAAAGCCATAATAAGTATGGCAATTAAAGCTCCTATTCCTAAAGTTGCAGCACTTATTCCAGCACCAGCAAAAAAGCCACTAGTTCCAGTAGCAGTTAAAGCAGTCGATAAGCCTTTTACAATTGGAATGATAGTTGTAATGATTTTTATGGCAGGTCCAATAGCAGCAACCAGTCCTATAACTACTAAAATCGTCTTTTTAGTCGTGTCATTCATGTTTGCTAGTTTATTTGCCCATTCACTGATCTTTGGAATGATTGAATCCTTAAGATAAGTTAAAAACTCAGTCATTATAGGGAGCAAAATCTGGGCTAGTTCTACTCCTAATGTTTGAAGTTCTTGTTTAACCTTATCTAGTTCATCATTAAACTTTGCAGAAGCCTCGACTTCTTCTTCAGTAATAACACCTAACTCCTGACATTCATTTCTAAAGTTATCAATTTCAGTACTTGAGGCGCTTAAAAGTTGCTGTAAGTCAGTACCTATCTTTTCACCAAAAATATCATTAGCAATTCCAACTCTTAAGGTTTCATCTTCTAAATTAGCTAAGGCGTTACGAATAATCTCAAAAGCCTCATCGACATTTTTACCTTTTAAATCATCGTAGGTAATTCCTAGTTTTGTTAAAGCTTCAGTTGCAGATGAGGTGTTACCACTAGCTAAATCACCAAGTAAGGAATTAGTTTTAGTAAAGGCTTTTTGAAGTTGTTCGTTATCTACAGCTAAAAGTTTTGCTACATAGTTCCACTCTTGAAGTGCCTCCACCGACATTCCAAGTTTCGAAGCTTGATCTCCTAATTCATCAGCCGTTTCAGCACTTTTAATAGATAACGTAGTTAAAGCCGTAACTGCCCCTAATATAGGAGCGGTCACATACTTAGTAAGATTTGAACCAACTTTACTTAACTTATTTAAATTAGCATTTCCTAATTCATTAATTTTCTTAGTGGTATCTTCAAGTTGATTATTTAACTTACTAATATCTGCTTCAGTATATTCTACATTTCGTCTAAGCTGATTAAATTCCTTTACGGAAATGTCACCAATCTCTAGAGCTTTCTTAGCCTTTTCAAGCTGCTCATTTTGATTTTGAAGTTTCTTTTTTGTCTCTTCTAAAATTGAGTTAAGTGTTTCTTGTTTTTTCTTCCAAAGGTCAAGATTAGTTGAATCATAGCGTAAAGAGGTATTAATAGCCTTTAAGTCTTTTTGTTGTTCTTTAAGATTAGCTTTAATATTAGTTAATTCATTTTGCAGGTCTTTTGCATCAAGGGTTAATTTGATATTTAAGCCTCTAACTGTTTCAGCCATTTATTTACCTCCTTTCGCTATAAGAAAAAACTATCAATATCAGATTGATTCGCTCTTCTATTGGTTTCACCTTTATAGAGTTCTTTTTCAATTTCAATAAGCTCTATATAGGTTCCAATATCAAAGTGCTTGGTATCTTCAATTGATAGTCCTAGTTTTGCTATGTTAAAAATGATTGCAGAAGAAAAGGAATACTTATTATCGAAAGGTATCTCCCTTATTTCCTCCTGCTTTCTTATCTGTTTTTAATAGCTCAACAATAGTGTTCGTTAAATTAGTTAAAAGAGCCGCATCATTTAAAATAGAAAAGTCTAGTTTTTCTAAAAACCCTTTAAAAGTCTCATTTTCTTTAGGATTTGATAATACAAAGACGATTCTAAAAATGATCTCAATAACATTCGTGATGTTTTCTTCTTTTGTGTTCTCTAGCTTCTTGATGTCATTAAAAAGCTCACTTCCAAAGCGAGACTTATAATCGATTAAAGAATATAGACTGCTTCTTAAAATGAGCTTCTTATCTCCTAAAATTACTTCTTTTTCCATAGACTATCCCTCGATTGTAGGAAGCGTAACCTTATCAAAGAAAGCCTCATAATTCGTGTCACCTTTAGATGCGATGACTCTTAAAACTTCCTTATCATTTACTTCAATAGGACGAGCAGTGATAGTTAAAGATACACTGTTAGCCTCAATTGAATCAGCTTTAGACTTGGTTGCTTGTCCGACTGGTGTAGCTGTGCATAAGAAATACCAGACTCTTCTGGCTTTACTATCGCCTTGAATTTCATATCCTAATGCAAAAGTCTTAACGTCAGCGTTTACCACTTCAACTAGGTTATTGTTGCTATCTAGAGCATAACCAAAGATATCCTTTTTAAATTCATCGGAAAGTTCAGTAAGTTTAAGCGTAATAGTTGCCCCACTATTTGAAACAAGAGTATGAAAGATCTTATCGTCTGCATAAACTTGTGTGGTCCCACCGACGAGTTCACTAGAAAACTCCTGTGCGCCTATCAGGTCTTTAGGTGTATCAAATGTCCAGGTATCTTCAGCAAAAGTAGCCAAAGCATAATGAACATTACGTAAGCCAAATGTGATTTTATTCGACATGTTTAAATTCCTCCATTTTTATTTCATAGATTGTTGAGATTGTATTGTTTTGATTTAAGTATTCGCTTGTAAGAGTAAAAGGCAGGTCATTTGCTATAAAGATTTCTTCTAGTTTCATAGCTAAAACATCAGCTTCTTTTACATCACTTGTAATTAAGTTAATTTGATAAAGCGTTGTTCTAATACTTGCTAAATCATCAGAAAACTCTTTAAAAGTCGAGTTAATTTTAGAAAACACGATAATTGGTGTCTTTATCTCTTCTACATCTTTTGGTGAAAAAGATAAGTAATAAGAAGGCGCTACTTCATCTAAAATGCTTTTAAGTTTTGTTAGCTGCATTTTTAATCGCCTCCTTTATCTTTTCTTCCATCTTAGGTGCTTCCTTTTCATAACTCGGTCTTAAAAACGGCCTAGCTGAAACAAATCTACCGCTTCGATGAACAAAGCCAAACTCGATAAGATGGACAAGCCTTCCTTTACTTTTTGAGTAAATAGTCACGCTTTTGTTTACTTTTGTCCCTTCTTTAAGAGCAGTAAAACTATCTTTTAAATGCTCGTTTGAATTTCCTATCGGAGCATTGTCTTTAATATCGCTTATGATGTCACTTGCCGTTTTATCTAGGATTTCATCTAACTCACTATCAAAATCAAGAGACTTTTCAATCAGCTCACTTATCTTTAAAGTGAAATCATCTAAACTAGCCACTTACCTTCCACCTTTAAATTCGTGCTTTCAAGAGTGAGCTCGAGTAAATGTGCTAGCTCATATGTCTTAATCACTTTATAGATTTTTTTATCTATTAAAATGTATCTCTCGCCTTGATATAAAAAAGAATTAATCCTGATAATTCTAGAAACCTTATAGCCACTTCTACTTGCTTCATAAAACTCACTTCTAGTGATATTAGTTGGAATAGCCATCATCTCTTTACTTGAAGTAATTTCAAATCTTTGTTTCCCATATTCATCGGTAGCATCATTTACTTTTAATAGAGCTACTTTAAGTGAAAAAGCATTAATCATGTTTAGTTAAAGCTAGTTGTTTTAGCAAAAAATCAAAATGCTTAGGTAGCTCTTTTAAGTTTCCATCTGACTTAAAACCAAATGATGTAGAAACATAGATAAGAATAAAAGAAGTCACCAAGGGGTCAGCTTCATCAACAAGATACTTCTCATTGACTCCACTGCCCCTTAGTAATTCTTTAGCTGCTTCAATAAACGCATTTAACTCTGCGTCAAGTTCATGGCTATCTAACGGTATCCCTAGTGAGTTTTTAACTAGGTCAAGAACCATTATTCAGTAGGCTCACTGACTGGAGTTGCCTCACCTTTTTTAACCCTAACAAAACCTTTATAACCGACAACATTACCACCAGTAAATACACTAGCTTTATAACAGATAATGCCATCTTTAAATTTATAGTCCGTGCTCTTTCCAATCTCAACGTTAGAGAAGATAGGGACTTCGTAGTTAAATAAAGAACCATAAGCAATGCAGTAAGTTCCTGTACCAGTTGATGGATCACTTAAAGCACTACAATTACCATTTAATACATAAGGAATGCCATCGATTGTTTGATTTACATAATCGATATTATGGACTTTTCTTCCTTCTTTGGTTCTAAGTTTAGCAAAGGCTCTTAAATCGTTTTTATTGATGATAAGACAAGCTCCGTTTTCGATTGCTTCATCTCCACCATAAGCAAAGACGATATCATCAAGTGTGTTTTCATCAATTGTACTAATCTCTAAATCAGCTTGATCTTTTAAAGCATCTGCCTTATCAGAGAAAATACCAGTAAAGTTATTAGTAGTTCCATCGCCTTTAATTATTTGTTGAGAGATTTTCTTTCTTAAAGAGATGTTGATGTTTTTAATAACCTCTGCTTGATAGTTAATCGCAGGAAGCTTTTCTAATTCTTCTGTAATCTCAGTGTAGGCAGTAACTTTAACCTTTGGAATAGTGACATATCCATAGTGAGGTTCAGTTTCAGTATAGCTTGCACCTTCTTCAGTTGTTCCTGCTTCACCATATGATTTAACATAAGATTTAGTATAAGTTTCACCGCCTTGAAGATTAATGGTATGAACCCTATCAACAAGCTCGCTGACTGACTTAAATGGATAAGGAGCTAAAGTTGAATCAACGTGTTCAGGTAGCAAAACTTCATCACTAGAAACTTTAATAGTTCTATTTTCCATTAAGTCTTTACCACGTTTTTCTAGCAAATCTCTTTG
>CALUXR010000019.1 GCA_944324795.1 uncultured Acholeplasmatales bacterium | reverse complement strand
TTACACATAACTTAGTGTAATTCGTTACATATCTTAATCTTTTTATTTTGTCAAATGTCTTAAGTTAATGACATTGATTATTAAGATAGTCTTTTTTTACTTTCTTAAAATAAATTATCAAAGAAATCTTCACTAGAAATTTTGCTATCATTATCTAATTTATCATAATAGTTAATAAGTGAAATATATTCTTTATATAATGGAAAATTTTGATTATTAATAGTATCTATTATTTCTTTATATTTTACCTCATTAGATCTTAAAGCTTTTACTTTAATTTCTAATATACTGGCTAACTTTGTAATTTTAAAGATCTCTTCATCATTAAAGATATTAAATTTATCTTTATCTTTTTTAGCTATACCAAATATTGGATTAGTACCAAAAGTCATACTTATTAAATATTCTACGATAAAATCATCATTATTTGGTAAAATCATGTAATTATCATGATTATAGATTTTATTTATGCTTTTCATAAAGTTATAAAGAAGCATATTATTGGTTTTAGAAACATTTTTTTCTAAATCTGAAAGTGCATAATCTAATTCTAATCTGGATTGTTTTCTTTCAATTTTTTCAAATGGATGATAACAATATATAGTTGGATATAAGTTTTCCAAGAAACTCCAATATGTGTTATTAGAATCAAGTTTAGTTAATATATTTTTTAAATAGGGTAAAAATATATACTCTTCAATCTTATCAGGTATCATGTCATAAAGCATATTTAATGTTTGATCATTTTGTAAATTAATATTTTTCTTTTCAAATAAACATATTATAAAATTTATAATAATCAAAATGATTTAATTGATAAAATTAAATGAAATGAAAACTAATTTAAATAATAGAAGTTATTTAATTTATATGTTAAAATTAATCATTAATATTTAATTGTTGGATGGTGCTTATGGATAATTTTGTATTTCATAAAAATTTTGGTTTAGGTTTAGTTTTAGATTGTAGTGGTAATTTTACTAAAGTTTTATTTTTAAATTATGGGACTAAAAGTATAGTTAATAGTTTTTTACAAACTATTCATTCTAATTTAATTAATGATGTAATTAATTTTAAGTTTAATAATAATTATAATTTTAAAGAAAAGTTAATGACTGAATATGAAAATACTGTTTTTTCTTGTTTTAATGATGATGAAGTTTATAGTGTAGATTTAACTTTTTTAGAAGATAATTATGCTTTATTTCATTTACAAAGATTAATTGATTTACTTTATATTAAATATGAATATGATAATGTTGATAATACTATTTATGATAATATTAATAATTTAATTAAAAGAAAAATAATTAAATTACAAAATATAAAAGAATATATATATATGGAATATACTAAAAATGAAGTAATAAGCTTTTTAGAACATATTGATGAATTAGATGTTTATAAAACTAATTTATTTTTAAGTATTTTATTTAATTATTCTAATTCATTAAAAAATAATATTGATGAAAATATTAAGAATAATTTATATAAAAATAAAGAACATATTATTAAAGATAATATAAATAAATTAAATAATATTGATAAATTAGATTTTAATATATATATTTGTGAAATTATATTATATTTATTATTTACAAGTGATGAGTTTGAAGCATATAAATATTTATTAGAAAAGAAAAAATATGATAGTAAATATGTGAGTGAATATCTTAAATATTATTTACCTAAAACTATATTTATAGATGAAGTATTAAAAATATTACCTCTTAATAATCTAAATGTTAAAAATACGACCGCTAAATGTCTTGAAGAAATTTATCCATATAATAAATTTGAAAATATTTATAAAAATAGTAAATTAGTTTATAAAATATTAAATAATTTAAATTTTGATAAATTACCTTTAAGTATTCAATTAGAACGATTAGTTGAATCTAAACAGATGATAACAGATGATGAAGTTTATAAATTTATTCAGAATGCTGATGATTTTTATAATTTAGATAAGAAAAAAACACTTCAGTTGATTGCTCGTTATAAAAGAACTATAGCTAGGTATTATGTAGTTAGTGAAATACCTACTTTTAATAATAAAATATTGGATTTAATTATAAATTCTAATTCTAATTTTTATACTAGTCATAAAAGTATAGAAAGTGTAGATGAAGCATTAGAATTTTATCAAAATGCTGACCCTAATGATTTTTTTATAAGTGATATATTAAATTTTTATGATATTGATATTAAAATTAATAAAGCACTTGGTGAATATAGTATTGAATTTAGATTTGAAGCTATATCTTTTTATTCATTATCAATAACTATCGATGTTGAAAAAAATAGAATTGAATATGATTTAAATTGGATGATTAATTCAATTAAAATTGATTTATTATATACATGTTTAAAATTATTTTTTGAAAATAATGATATTAATCAATTTTTAGAAGATAGGAAAAAATTAAAAAGTGAAGCTGAAGTAAAAGAAGCATATGATATTATTGATAAATTCAATTATAATTTAAGTAAAAAAGATACGATTTTGTTAAATGAAAATAAACAAATTAAATTATATTTTAATATTGATATAAAAGACGATGATGCTGATATTGATTTAAAAGCTTCTGAAGGAGATGAAAGAGCATATACGATTAGTAGTTTTAGTAAATTCATTGAAGCTTTTAAAAATAATGAAGTTATTTCATATGGTAAATATCTAACTTTTCAACATAATTTAAAAAATTTAAAAAAACCTTTTGATAAAGCCGTTTCTTATTTAAGTAAGATTGATTATAATCGTAGTTATTATTCTAAAATAATACGTGTTGATTTTGATGAATTATATGATATTTTAGATATATTAAAAGGTGAAAAGGTTGCAATAAAGAGTAGATATATTTTTGATATTAGTGATTATAATAAAAGTTTTGATTATCTAGTTGTTAATAATGATTTAGATTTTATTGCCAATATAGATAAAGATGGTATTTTACATTTTAATGATTATATATCTTTAAATGTTAGTTATGAAAAAACAATAATTTTAGATAAAAATTTACAAAAAATTTATTTATTAAGTGGAGAAAAGAAAATATTATTTGATGTTTTAAATAAATTGAAAAATAAAAATGTGTTATTATTTAAAGATAAATTTATTAATAATATTTATTCTAGATTTAGTGAATATTTTATTATTGATGAAAGCTTAAAAGATGTTTTTATTATAAATGAATTAAATATTAAAGCTTATTTTGATTATGATAATGATATTATAACAGTAAATAAAAAATATTTTATTAATAATGAAGAAATAAATTCTAATATTAATGAATATGATCATAATCATGCTTTAATAAGATTTGATAATTATTTAGCTAATTTAGGTTTTGTTAATGATATATTGAAAGATTCAAATTTAATAATTAATTTCTTTATGTTAGATTTTAGTGAAATGAAGAAATTAGCAGATGTTTATTTATCTGATAATATTTTAAATAAACAAATTATAGTATGCCAAGTACCAACAATAAAAATGAATTATAATTCAGGTATTATGAATTGTTTTTTAGAAGATAGTCCTTATTCTGATGATGAATTAAGAAAAATAATTAAAGCTATGAAGAAAAAGAAAAAATTCATTTTACTAAAAGATGATAGAATATTAGCTTTTAATGATGATGATATGCAATTTGGTGATGTTGTTAGTGAACTTGGATTACTTGATAATGATGATATTTATGACAAAGTTGAATTACCTTTATATCAAACATTTAAAATGATTGCTACTTATAATAATATTAAAGTAGATGATTTTATTAATGAAATGTTAAATGATATTAAAAATTATAAATATTTACCATTAGATTTACCAAATGTTTGTGCTAAATTAAGAGATTATCAAGTTGATGCTTATAAATGGTTAAAGGTATTAAATAAATATCATTTAGGAGGAATACTTGCTGATGATATGGGACTTGGTAAAACTCTAGAAATAATAACATTATTAAATGGTATTGATTTAAAATTACCAGTACTAATTGTAACTCCTAAAAGTTTAATTTATAATTGGATTTCTGAATTTAATAAGTTTAGTCCTAATACTAAAGTATGTAGTATTTATGGAATGCAAAATAATAGAAAAGAGATAATTGATAATTTATATAATGACACCATTTATATTACATCGTATGATTCGTTGTATCGAGATATTAAATTATATGAAAATAAAGAATTTAGTTATTTAATTTTAGATGAAGCGCAAGCTATAAAGAATGCTTTAGCTGAAAAAACTAAAGCAGTTAAAAAAATTAAATCACAAAATAAATTAGCATTAACCGGAACTCCAATTGAGAATAATATTTATGATTTATGGTCAATTTTTGATTTCTTAATGCCTAAATTTTTCCCTGGTATTAATAGATTTAATGAATTATATAAAGATAATACTACAAATTTAGCTTTAAAAGTTACACCATTTATTTTAAGAAGAACTAAAAAAGAAGTTTTAAAAGATTTACCAGAAAAGTTTGAAACTATTATGTCAGTTGATTTAACAAATGAAGAAAAGAAAATTTATGATAGTTTTGTTTTACAAGCTAAAGATATTTTATCTACAGGGGGTAAGTCTTTTGATGTCTTATATTTATTAACTAGATTAAGACAAGTTTGTATAAGTCCTAGCTTAGTAGATTCTAAATTTAATAAAGAAAGTTCTAAATTAAAATTAATTAAAGATACAATTATTGAATATGTAGCAAATGACCATAAAATATTAGTCTTTTCAGCTTTTGTTGAAGCATTAAATTTAATTAGTGATATATTAAATGAAAATAAAATTAAACATTATATGTTAACAGGAGATACAAAAGCAACCGATAGACTTGCTATGGCGACAGAGTTTAATGCAAATAATAAAATTAAAGTATTTTTAATATCTTTAAAAGCTGGTGGTGTTGGTCTTAATTTAATTGGGGCAGATATGGTAATACATGTTGATCCGTGGTGGAATGTAGCAGCTGAAAATCAAGCTAGTGATAGAGCACACAGAATTGGTCAAGTTAATAATGTTGAAGTTATTAAAATGATTATTAATGATTCAATTGAACAAAGAGTAATAGAATTACAAAACATTAAAAAAGATTTAATAGATAAAGTAATTAATAATAGCGATGAGGCATTAACAAAATTATCTAGAGAAGATTTAAATTTTATCTTAAATTAATAATTGTTTTAGGAGAAAATAAATGGAAAAATTAAATGAAATTGATTTTAAATTAATCGAAAAGGCAAGATAAGTGATTAAAAAGAATTATGATGGCATTAATTACAATCATACTATAGGTGCGGCATTACTTACAAAAAGTGGTAAGATATATGTTGGAGTTAATGTTTATTCACTTAATGGGATATGTTCTGAACAAACTTGTCTTTCTTGTGCAATAACAAAAGGTGAAAGAGATTTTCTAACTATTGTTGCGATAAATGGAAAAAATGGAGAGGTTATATCTCCATGTGGTAATTGTAGGCAAATGTTAATAGATTATATGCCTTTAGGTGATGTTATTATAAATATTAATAATGAATTAATTAAAATTAAAGTTAAAGATTTAATACCTTATGCATATCATGCTAGTTATTAAATAAAACTTTACAATCTTTACGATTTTTATAAATTTTTTTACTAATTTATATGCTAAAATTAAATTGGTGATAAAATGAATAAATTAAAAATATATAAAAATAATATTATAGCTTTTATAATATTAATAATTATAAATATTGTAATATATGGAGTCTTGTTATCAATATTTTATTCTAATTTATTAGTACCTATTTATATACCAATATTAATTATGATTTTAGGTATTATTGGCTCATTATTTTTAACATTTAGTTATAATGTAGCTTTATTAATTAATAAAATTAATAGTTTACTTTTTAGAGCAAATAAAGTAGAAGATGAACCTTCTGATTTAGCAATTTATTTAATAAAAATTATAGGTATTATTACTGTTTTAATAACTATAATTTATCCAATATTTGAATTATTAAATTCTATATAATATAAATAAGTCGTTACCTAAAAAATAACGACTTTATTATTTTACCATTAATAATAAAATTATTAAATAATATTAATTTTACAAACATCTAATTTAAAAGGTTCAATACCATTTATTTCTGGGTCAAACGTTTTACCTTCTCTAGTAATAGATATAACTTTAAATTCTTTATTATTAGTTAAATCTTTTAAAATAGAACCATCTTTTAATTCTTCACTTGCAAGACATGTAAATTCTAAATTTTCATAATCAACATTACCAGAAATAGTAGTATTTAAAACATCATTAAAGACTTTAAATTCTGTTGCTTGTTTTTCATATTTATCTTTAGCAGTATTATTATCTTTAATATTATTATATTCTTCAATAACTTTATTTTTAACTGTTTTAGCTCCTGCTTTTATTTTATCTAATATAGACATTATATCATTTCCTTTCATTAAAATTATATCACATAATATTTGTTTGTTAAGATGATATTTAAATAATTTGTTAAAATTGTTAATTCTTGTTAAAAAATTGTAATAATAACATATATTATTATCATATATATTATATTAATATATGTATTTGTAAAAAATATTCAAAATTAGAAAATAAGACTTGAAAAAAATTATAAAATAAATATAATAAAATTGAGGTGGATAATTATGTTGATTCAATTTATTGTTAAAAATTATCGTTCTTTTTATGAAGAAGAAACTTTAAATTTATTAGGTTCAAAAGATGAAACTTTAAAAAATAATAACACTTTTATTCTAAATAAAGAATTATTAAAAGAAAATGATTTAGTTTTAAAAAGTGCATTAATATATGGTAATAATGCTTCAGGGAAATCTAATTTATTAAAAGCTTTATCTTATATGCAAGATGCAGTAATGACATCTAATTATAGTGATATCATTAGTAAAAATGAACCATTTATCTTTATTGTTAATAATGATGATACATTATTTTTAATAAATATAGTTGAAAATAATATTTATTATGAATATGGTTTTACAATAAATGATGGAAGAATTAAAAGTGAATGGTTAAATAAAAGAAGTGAAAGATTAATTCCAATTTTTAAAAGGGAAAATGATGTTTGTTATATTATTTCTAAAGAACAAATTAAATATAATGTATCAACAAATACTTTATTTTTATCGATTTATAATAATTATTATTTTAATAATAAAAACTATTTTAATGATGTTTATAACTTTTTTGCTAAACTAGATATTATATTTAATAATGATAAAAATAGTCTTGATATCTTTAATTTAGAAAATGGAAAATATAAAGATGAAGCTTTAAAAATCTTAGCTAAAGGTGATATTGGTATTTTTGATATTAATATTATAAAAGAAACTTTAGCTAAAATCACTCCTAAAAGAGATGTTACTATTTTAAATAATGAAATTGATTTTAATGATTTTAAGTTTGGTGAATTAAAAGAAGAAAATAATAGATTATATAATTTAGATTTAGAAACAAAGTATAAATTTTATAATAAAGATAAGGAAGAAATAGGATTAAAAAATATTAAATTATATAAAAATAAAGATTTTAATTCTGATGGTACTATAAGCTTAATAAATTATTTAGGCTTTATATTATTAGCTTTAGATAAAGGACATACTTTATTTATTGATGAATTTGATTCTAGACTTCATTATCTAATAACTAATTATATTTTAAAATTATTTAATTCTAATAGTAATAATAAGGCACAATTAATAATAACAACTTTTAATGTAATGTTGATGGATGATGATGTCAGAAGAGATCAAATCTTATTTGTTAATAAAGATAAGTATGGTATAAGTCACATTTCATCATTATCATTATTAAATGGAGTTAGAAAAAACGATATTTTTAGTAAAAAATATTTAAAAGGTTTATATGTTGATGTACCTAATATAAATGACTAAAAAGCATATTTATTTACCATCAATATGCTTTAATAATGTAAAGCATATTAAATAATAAGTTTATAGAAAGGAATAAAATTATGGAAAGAAAGAAATACCAACATATTGAAAAAATTTCTTTAGCTAGTAGACCCAATTTAGAAATTGACGGTTTATTAAATGGCACATGTTATATTTTTCCAAAAATTGATGGGACTAATTCGCAAATATTTTTAAAAGATGATGGAAGTCTTGGCTTTGGTAGCAGAAATAATGATTTAGATATTATTAATGATAATAGAGGTTTTGTAGCAAGTGTCTTAACAAATGAAGAATTAAAAAATAAATTTTTAGCTCTATTAAATGAATTACCAAAAAATTCAATAATTTATGGGGAATGGTTAGTGCCACACACTATTAAATTTTATAAACAAGATGCCTGGGATAAATTTTATATTTTTGATGTTGTAATTTTTAATGAAGATAAGAAAGTTAGTTATTATTTACCATATGAAGAATATTTAAAATTATGTAATAAATATGATTTATTATATATTCCTATGATTTGTAAAATTGAAAATCCTACAATTGATGATTTAGAGGCATTATTAGCTAAAAATAATTATTTAACAGTTAATGATAATGTTGGTGAAGGGATAGTTATTAAAAATTATAATTTTAAAAATTGTTATGGTAGGATTACTTGGGGAAAGTTAATTAATGCTGATTTTAATAATGTTAAAGATAAAACACATAAGAAAAATAAAGAATTAAAAGAAGATGCTGAATCTAATATTGAATATTTATTATTAAAGAAATATGTTAATACTGATTTTTTAAATAAAGAAACTAATAAATATGAAGAAAATAATAATGTTATTTTTCAAATGCGTGATTTTTCTAAATTATTAAATTATGCTTTTGAAGAATTTATTAAAGATAATATTTTAGATATGATTAAAGATAGTAAAAAGAATCTAATATCATTTGCTAAACTTAAAACATTATTTGCTGATGAATTAAGGAAAACTTTAGGCTATTAATTAAATTAATTTAATACATTTTAGAATAAATGGTAAGGTGAATTATGAGAATAGGTTATATTTATTTTGATAATATATTTTGTGGTATTCTAGAAGAAAATGATGAATATATATTTACATATGATAAAAATTATAATGGGAAGCCAATTTCATTATTATTGCCAACAACTAAAAGAAAATATAATTCTAAAACTTTATTTCCTTTTTTTGATGGGTTAATTGCTGAAGGTTATTTATTAGAAAAGGGTTCAAAAATGTATAATATATCTATATTAGATCGGATGGGTTTACTCTTAGAATTATGTAATGATTGTGTTGGTGCTGTTAGTGTTTTTAAGGTGAAGAAATGAAGTGTTTGTGTTGTAATAAAGAATTAAATGAAAAAGATATTTTATGGCATAAAAAATGCTTAAACGCTTTTTTGGAACTTTAGAAATCCCTAATATAGATTTATCTATAGAGAAAGAAATAGAAAATAATTTAATAAATAAAAAAATTATAACTGGTGTTCAAGAAAAAATTAGTTATAGTTTAAAAAATATTAATTTAAAAAATGATGCTGAATATTTAATAAAGCCAAATATGAATAAATATAACAATATTGCTGAAGCTGAGTTTGTAACTATGACTTTAGCTAAAGAAATTATGGAAGTTCCTTTATTTGGCTTAATTCCTTATAATAATAGCTATTTATATATTATTAAACGCTATGATAGAATAAATGGTAAAAAAGTTCATGTTGAAGATTTTGCTCAATTATTAGGTCTGCCTACAGAAAATAAATATCAAGGTTCATATGAACAATGTGCTAAAAAAGTAATTTTAAAATATAGCGATTTACCTAAATTAGATTTAAGTGATTTCTTTTTAAGAATTATATTTTCATATGTCACCTTAAATTCTGATATGCATTTAAAGAATTTTTCTTTAATTGAAGATGAAGAAATAAGATTAAGCCCGCAATATGATTTATTACCTGTTAAATTATTTAGTAATGATAGTGAAGATTTAGCTCTAAGCTTAAATGGTAAGAAGAAGAAATTAACAAGAAATGATTTTATTAAATTTGGTTATAATATAGGTATATTAAAACCGGAAAAATTAATAGATTATTTAACTAATTATCAAGATAAATTTAATAAAATTATTGAAGAATCTATCTTAAGTGAAGAATTTAAGAAAAAATATATTTTAAAAATGATGAACATTTTAATTTAATTAAGAAAAATTAATATAATCTAATAATTTTTTAGCCGTATTAGATATATATTCATTATTATAACAAACTGCTATATGACGTGGTTCTAATTGTTCTTTAATATTAATTATTTTTAATTCTTTATTTTTTAATTCATCTTCAATATATTCTTTAGCAACACAAATGATACCCATATTTTTTTTACAAAATTCTATCAATAAATCTAAGGAAGCTAATTCAAATTTTGGCTTTAGTAAAACATTATATTTTAATAAATTATTATCTAAAGCTTTGCGGGAATGGCTAGTTTCTTCTAATAATAAAATACGATATTTCATTAAATCGGCTAAATGTTTTATATTAGAATCATCAAAATCATATGAACAAACAAAGACATCATGTAATTTTAAACAATTTAAGTAAGAAAAAGATTTATTAATGATTGGTGTATGAATAAAAGCTATATCAACATCATGATTTTTTAATAAATTTAAAGATTCATTAGTTGTACAATTTGTAACTCTATATCTTATTTTAGGGTATTTTTCTTCAAATTGTTTCAATATATCAATTAAATAATATTTACAAATAGTATCAGAAGCACCAATGTTTAAAATACCTGCTTCTAAAGTTGATAAATCTTGTAAAGTTTGATTTAATAAATCGACTTGTTTAAAAATAGTTTTACAATAATTATATATTTCTTTACCTTCATTAGTTAATTTAACTCCTTTATTAGTTCTAATAAATAGAGGAAAACCGATTTCTGTTTCTAAATTTTTAATATTTTGACTTACTGCAGGTTGAGAAATACAAAGCTTATTTGCAGCTTTAGAAACACTTTCTAAATTGCTAGTAATATAAAATATTTTTAATTGATTTAAATCATTAATCATTATAAGCACTCCTTATACCAAATATAATTAATATATATTTTACTTATACCACATATTTTGTTAAAATCAAGAAGGAAGTGAATGAAAATGAAATATAGTGGTACAATATCAAGAGGAGTAAGAACTCCAATAATTAAAAAGGGTGACGATTTAGCTTCAATCGTTGTCGATTCAATTTGTAAATGTGTTGAAGAAGCGAAAATAGAAATAAATGATCGTGATGTAGTTGCGATAACAGAGGCTGTTGTAGGTATATCACAAGGAAATTATGCGACTGCAGATCAAATTGCGAAAGATGTTAAAAATAAATTTGGAGACGCTACAGTTGGATTAATTTTTCCTATTATGAGTAGAAATAGATTTTCTATGTTATTAAAAGGTATTTCTAGAGGAGTTAAAAAATTAATTATTCAACTATCTTATCCTGGTGATGAAGTTGGTAATAAATTAATTTCTCCTGATTTATTATTAGATACAGGCATTAATCCTTATACTAATGTTTTTACAGCTGGTGAATTTAAAAAGATTTTCCCTAACACTGTTCATGAATTTACAGGGGTAGATTATATTGAATATTATAAAAATGCTTGTGAATGTGAATGCGAAATCATTCTAGCTAATGATCCTAGAGCTATCTTAAAATATACAGATAATGTAATTGTAGCATCGATTCATGAAAGAAAAAGAAATAAGAAGATTTTATTAAAAAGCGGAGTTAAAAAAGTTTATTGTTTAGATGAAATTTTAACTGAAAGTGTTGATGGTTCAGGTTATAATGAAAAATATGGTTTACTTGGTTCTAATCTAGCAACCGATAATTCTGTAAAATTATTTCCAAGAAACTGTCAAGCTTTAGTTGAAGATGTACAACAAAGACTTAACAAAATTTTTAATAAACATCTTGAAGTTATGGTTTATGGCGATGGTGCATTTAAAGACCCACAAGGAGGAATTTGGGAGCTTGCTGACCCTGTTGTATCTCCTGCTTACACCAATGGCTTAATTGGTACACCTAATGAATTAAAATTAAAATATATTTCTGATAATGCTTTAAAAGATTTAAAAGGTGAAGAATTACAAAAAGCTATGATTAAATTAATAAAAGAAAAAGATAGCAATTTAGTTGGTAAAATGGAAACTCAAGGAACAACACCACGTCAATTGACAGATTTACTTGGTAGTTTATCTGATTTAACATCTGGTTCTGGTGATAAAGGTACACCTGTTATTTTAATCCAAAATTATTTTGCTAATTATTCTAATCAATAATATAACGCCTCGTTTCTTTAAAATAAGAGCGAGGCATTATTATATTTTATTAATAAATATAGACAAACATTTTTAATTATGTTATATTGAGTTAAGGAGGGGTGTTAATGTTAGTTCGTAAGGCATTTGGCTTTATTAGACATATTTTAAAAATATTGTCAGCTGAGCCGAAAAAAAGATTTAGTTATGTCCTAATTCATATTTTATTTTTGGCTTTATCTTTTGGCCTTCTATATGCAATTAAATATTTATATGTAGGGACTTTTCAAGATGGAAATATCAATTTAATAGTTGGTATTTTAGGACTAATACTAGCAATTGCTGCAATTATACCATTCATTTTACATGGTTTAATTGGTCAGATTGTATGTGTAGTAATGTGTTTAATTTTTACATTTAAAAGAGATGATAGAATTTATAGCTTATTAGGATTTTTAATATCTATAATTTCTTTAGCAGGTATTTTTCTTATTATTTATCTTTTTCTAATAAAATAAAAGGAGATTATTTATTATGGAAGAAACAAAAAGAGAAAAATTTATTAGACTTTGTGAAAGTAGAATGACCAATTGTTTAAAACAAATAGAATTACTAGAAAATTTATCTAATACTAATGCTTATGAATATACTTTAGAAGACGTAGATAAAATGGTAAAAAGGTTAAGAAAAGCAATTTCTGAATTAGATAAAACTTTCAAAGAAGAAACGAAAAAGAAATTTAGTTTAGAAGAATAAAATATCTAAAATAACAAAATATATAATAACGCTTTTATAAATTTAAAAGCGTTTTTTGGCTTTATAACAACATGAAAGCGCTTGACAAAACTATACGGGGGGGGTATAATTAACAAAGAAAGAGGGAGGAAAATAAAAAATGAGAAGAAAATTTAGAATATTTTCTACATTAACAGCGATGGCATTAGTGCTAGTAGTACTATGTGTAGGTATTTGGGCAGCTACAGCAGCTAAAATTACAGGTACTGATGGTCAATTATCAGTTACAGCAACAACTGATATTTTAGCTACTATTGAATTTAATTTTGGCGAAAGTGATAAACAAACCATAACATTTGATACAAGTGTTGAAGATGATGCATCACAAAATTATGCTACAAAAACTGTAAACTTACCTTCATATACTTATGCAGAAACAGATGAGAATAAATCTAAATCATTTACTATAACTGTTACAAATGATTATACAGATGATTTAACTGCTTTAGATGGTACTTTAAGTGTAGAATTAGTAGATAATAGTAACTTTAGTGTTAAAGTTACAGGTGATGGTTATAATAGTGGTGTATTAACTATTGATCCTTCAAATGAAGGCGAAAAATCTTCAATTACACTTACTGTTACTATTACATATAACGGTAATTATGGCGCTGCAATTAATAATTCAGGTTTTTCTTTAGAAATGGATTTGAATGTTGCTAGTTAAAAATATTTAAGAAAACAGAATAAAAAGGAGGTCAACAAATGAAATTATCTAAAAATAAAACATTATCATTTGTTTTAAATGCTATATTAGACCTCCTTTTTCTTTTTGTCTTAATTTTTTCAATTATTTGTGCTATTACAACATTATCTACACATACTAATATATTAGGAATTAGACTTGGAATAATTCAATCTAAAAGTATGGAAGCAAGCGAACTTTATATTGGTGATGTCGTAGCAATTAATAAAAAAGAAGAATATCAAATTGGTGATATTATAGCTTTTTATCGTGATGTTGCTAATTATGGTAAAAATATAGATGATTTAGATATGAGTAATAAAGCGATTTGGATTCATGAAATAATTGATATAAAAGTTGATGAATTTGGTAATTATTCATATTTAACTAAAGGAACAAGTAATCCAAATGATGATACTTTTTATGTTCCTTATGATTTTGTTTTAGGAGTTGGAAAGCCTTTAAATCCCGTTTTAAATGATATTATTAGTTTTGTAGTGTCTAGGATTGGTATTATTTGTTTAATTATTATTCCTTGTATAATAATGTTAATCTATTTAAGTTGGGAATTAGTTATGTTATTGACTGAAGAGCCTGAAGAAAAGAAGAAACATGTTGTTATTTCAAACTATAATAGAATGAATAAAGCTTATATATCTAATATTAAACCTGTCAATCTTTATCTACGATTACAAACTAAAGATGGTAAACCAATTAAAATTATAAATAATGGCAACAAGAAAGTTAATATTATTTTAAAAATTAATACAAATAGAAGGGGTAGTGATAATAATGCATAGAAAAATTCGCTTAATAGCAACACTTTTTACTATTTTATCACTATCAATAATTATTAGTATTTCTCTACCTTTAGCTATATATGCAGCAACATCAGCTAAAATTAATGGTAGTGGTAATTTAAATGTTAATGCTAATATATCAATTGATAATCAAAAAGAAATTTTAAAAAATTCCGGGTTTCACGTCTCTGGTACGCCTTTAGAATTATCTAATATGGTAGATCCAGGTGATAAATTAGAAAGCTTACAAATATATTTTAATAATGCCACAAAAAATGAAATATTAAAATTTGCTATTTATAAAAAAATTGATTGTAAGACTCAAAAAGAAATATTAGAAATTCAATTTATTTTTGATTTTTCAAATTTTTCAATTGATGATTATAGGCAAAATTGTCTAGCATATTACAATAAAATTATTTTTGCAAATAATATTATTTCAAAAAATGATTATTTTGAATATGTTAGAGATTTCACTACGGGTGATATTATTGATTCATACACTAATATTTCGACTATGCAGTTGAGTGATGGAAATATTTATTTTTACAATGCTGAAAATGAACTATTTGATATAGATGTTGAAATTAGTTATGCATATAAAATTATATTATCATCATATAATAACTCTGTTAATTTACAAAATGATGTTTTTAATATTATTAGTTCAAGTCTTCCTAATGTAATATATATTGATATAGCAAATTTAAATTTAGCTATTGAAAATGAAAATGTTATTGGGATTACTTTTGGTGGCGGAAATACTTCAGAAGATGTTAATCTTTCAAATATTCAACATATACATATAGTAGGAAAAAATAATGTTCAATTAAGTGTAGGCTTATATGTCTCTAAAGAATATATTTTAAATCATAATAATTATGAAATATCAATGTATCAAGCAATTGATAATGGTTTTAAGATTCTTTGTAAAGCTAAGTTTGAATCTTCTAATTTGGTTATAAGTGTAATTGATTCAAAATATAATGGTTCAGAAATATTATCTGATGAGCAAAAAGAAGCTATTCTTAATATGTGTTATTGGATAATAAAAAATATGCCTCAACAAGAATTGATTTTATATCATCAATTAGTAAATGAAAATATGAGTTTTGGATCTAGATATGAAGTTATTTATGCAGAAGATAGTAGCAAGGGAGATAATTGGTATAAAGTTACATATACTGATAATACGCTTATTGGTTATTTTAATTCTATTACACATGAAATAGCTTATTTATAATATTTTATACTTTAAGGGGATTAATTCCCCTTTTTTGCTAGTTTAAATTAGATTGATCTGTGCTATAATGATTCTTGAGGTGATACTTTATGTTTAAATTAGTTGATGTATCTAAATATTATAATTCTAATGGTATTGTTACTATAGCTTTAGAACATATTAATTTAGAATTTAAAAAAGGTGATATTGTAGCTATCACAGGTGAATCAGGTAGTGGTAAATCAACTTTATTAAATATATTATGTGGTAATGATAGTTATGATGAAGGAGAAATATATTTTAATGGTAATGAAACATCTTATTTTGACAATAATGATTTAGATAATTTTAGAAATAAATATGTTGGTTTTATTTATCAAAATTATAATATTATTGATTCATATACTGTTTTACAAAATGTAATGTTTCCTCTTTTAATAAAAGGTATTAAATATAAAGAAGCTAAAAATAGAGCTTTAGAATTAATAAATAAAGTTGGATTAAAAGATAGAATTAATCATAAAGGAACTAAATTAAGTGGTGGTGAAAAACAGCGTGTTGTAATAGCACGAGCTCTAGCTAGTGATCCTAAAATACTTGCTTGTGACGAACCAACCGGTAATTTAGATGGTAAAACTAGTAAAGAAATAATAAATTTGATAAAAGAAGTTGCAAAAGATAAATTAGTATTGATTGTAAGTCATAATTACAATGAAGTTAAAGATATTGCAACTCGTAAAGTTACATTAGTTGATGGTAGGGTTATAGAAGATAAAATATTAAATGAAGTAGATGAAATAAAAGATGAAGAAATGGTTTTAGAAAAACAACAATTATCTTTAAAAAACATTTTATTATTTACTAAAAATAATATTTTTGCGACTCCTAAAAAGACTTTATTTGCGATAATGGTTTTATTTGCAATGTCATTTGTTATTTTATCTTTATTTCAATTAATTAATTTATCTTATAATAATGCTACTATCTCAAATACTAGCAATGCTATTTATTATGGTCCTGATTATCTTGTATTTAATAAAAAGAATAAAGAAGCTTTTAATGAAGATGATTTATTAAAATTAACTAATTTAAATTATGATTTTAATTATTTAGAAATTTCAAATAATATTAATTTAACTTCTAATATTGACCATTTTTATTATTTAAATTTTGTTCCTAAATATGAAGAAATTAAAGGAGAAATTCCTACTAATTCAAACGAAGCTTTAATAATTGTTAATAATTATTATGCAAATAACCTTGATATTTATTCACGTTATATTGGAAAAGAATGTAATATTAATATCTTAAATTTAAATGTGAAAATTAAAGGTGTTGCTGTTAGTAAATATCTTTATAGTAATTGTATTTATATTCCTAATAATTATAATAAAGAAATATTAAATTGTTATCTTACAGATTCTGTTTTAAGTGCTTATTTAACAAATTATAGCGATATAAAGCTAAATTTTAGATATGCTACCCCTAGTAATAATGTTAAAAAACCAACTCTTTATCTTCCTTATGGTTATGAAGATTTTGGTGGTTTAAATATTGTATATTTTGACACTTATTTTCTAGATATTAGTTATGATATTTGTTATGTTAATAATTATGAGCCATATATCTTATTACCATCTGATTTTGATATTGATGATATTCCTATTTATGAAATAGGTCTACAAACTGATGATATAGATAAGGTTAGAAATGAATTAACATCGTTAAATTATAATGTTTATTATCCTTATTTAAATAGTAAGAATGATATTGGAACAACTATTACTTTAATATTCATTACACTAATTTCAATTATTCCGGTAATTTTAATTTATTTAATTACCTATTTAATATTTAAAAATATTTATATTTCTAAGTTTAGAGAATATACAATAATGCGAACTATTGGTATTGATAAAACTAATATGAATAAACTTTTCTTATTAGAAACATTTAGTGTTTCATTTAGTTCATCTATTATCACATTTATTTTAAGTCTTATTTTAGGTTATAGTTTAAACATTGATTTATATAAACAAATTAATGCATATATAATTATAGTTTTCTTTATCATTATGTTTATATTTAGTGTTTTATTAGCATTTAAAATTAATAGAAAATTATTTGCTTATAATGCGGCTAAGATGTTAAAGGATGGTGGTAATTATGCTTAAAATTAATAATTTAAATAAATATTATAATAAAAATAAAAAAACTAAGTTACATATTTTAAAAGATATTACCATGTCTTTACCAGAAAAGGGTTTAATTAGCATTGTAGGTGAAAGTGGTAGTGGTAAAACCACACTTTTACATTCTATTGGTGGGCTTGATAAATATGAAGGAGAAATTTTATATAATGGTAATAGTTATAAAGGCGATAAATTAGATCTCTATCGACAAGATAATATTGGGGTTATATTTCAAAATTATTTATTATTTGAAGATTTAACTGTTTATGAAAATTTAGCTGTTTGTTTAAGAATTATTGGTATTAAAGATAAGGAAGAAGTTAATAAGAGAATTGAATATGTTTTAAAACAAGTTGGAATGTATAAACAAAGAAAAAAATTAGCTAAGAATTTATCTGGTGGTCAACAACAAAGGATTAGCATTGCTAGAGCTTTAATAAAAAACACAAAAATTTTGTTAGCTGATGAACCAACAGGTAATTTAGATCGTAAAAATACGATTGAAATAATGAATATTTTAAAACAAATCAGTAAAACAACCTTAGTAATATTAGTAACTCATAATAAAGAAATGGCTAATATTTATAGCGATCAAATTTTAAATATGTTTGATGGCCAGTTATTAGATAAAGAAATTGAAGAAAATTTTAATATTACTAATTATACTGATGATACGATTTATTTAGAAGATTATAATAAAAAAAGTATTCTTGATGATTCAATTAATTTAGAATTATATGGCAATATTAAAAATGTTAATATTAAAATTATTTATAAAGATAATAGATATTACTTAGTAAGTGATCAAGATATTAATATTATTAAAAAAGATAAAGTTAAAGAAAAAAGAGAAAATATTACTTATAATGAATTAAGTAATACTACATATGATGCATCATTTTATAATGATATAAAAAGTACTAGAACTTTAAGTACTTTTAAAGAAATAATAATTGATTTTTTTAGAAGAAAAAATAAAAAACAACGTTTTGTAAATTTTTCTTTCTTTGCTTTAGGCATTATTTTAGCAATATGTGTTACAACTTTCTTTTCATTAGTTTTAATTAAAAATGATAATATTAATTATATGAAAAATAAATATATAATATATGATACAGATAATGATTATGCATTTGAATTTTTTACTAATTATGAAGATATAAATCAATATATTGATGAATATGCTGGTTATTCTTATATGCAAATTCAAAAATATGATCATGATATTAGTTATAATGATTCATTTAATTATTATAATGTAATATTTTTACCTCTTAGTGATTTAGAGGATGAAGAATTAGAAAGTGGCACAAAAGATAAAATGGTAATTTCAACAAAACTTGTTAAAAATATGTTTGAAACTACTAATTATAATGAAGTAATAGGCAGAAAATTAAAATTAAATGATTATGATATAATAGAAATTAGTGGGGTAGTAACTGATTATACTAATGTTTTATATTTAGATGATTCTATTTATTATGATTTATTGTTTAAAGAAGATTTTTATTCTATTTATAAAAATTATGATTACTTAAATTTATATGATTATGAATATAATGAAGTAGAAGTTATTGATGATTATTATTATGAAGAACAATTTATACCTATATATGTATTAGCTAATTCTGATTATAAGGTTAATGATATTTTATATTGTAATAATGATGAAAATTTAAAATTAAAAGTTATAGGTAGAATTAATGTAGAGGGATTATCTGATATATTTGATCTTAATATAAAAGAGGTTGTTAATAATCTTATATTTATGAAAGATTTAAATAAATTAATAGCATTAAATGAAATGAGAATAGAAAATGAAACATTTAAAGATTTAGATTATGTTAATTATAAAATTGTTGAAGGAAAGTTAACTAATAATGGGGTTCTTGCTCCAATAAATTGTGATTATAAGTTAGGTGAGACTGTTTATTTAAATAATTCAACTGTTCAAATAACTGGTTTTTATGAAGCTAGATATGCTGAATCTAAAAATGCCTTTTTAGCAACTAAAGAAAATATTATATTTAATTTAGTAGATAGTAAAAATGGCATAATATATTTTGAAACAACAAATTTAAATGCTATTTATGACTACTTAAATCAAAATTATAAAGATGAATTTGCAGTAAGCAGTGTTTATGATTATTATTATAATATTGAAAAAGAAAATAATGAAGAAAGTATTTTAATATTTGGAATAATAAGTTTAATTTTATTAATTATTTATGTCTTATTTGTTTATTTTGTAATGCGAACTAGAGTTTTAAATGATCAATATGATATAGCTGTATATCGTAGTTTAGGAGCTACTAAAAAATCATTTTATGCTAAATATATTAAAGAAGTTGTAGTTATAAGTCTATTTACAAGCACGATAGGCTATATTATATCATTTATATTTTATATATTATTTAATAGATTAGCTTATAGTGTAATAGGATTAAATTTCTTTAGAATTGATTTATTATCATTTATGATAGGATTATTAATATTATATGTTATAAACATAATATTTGGTTTAATTCCAATAATGATGTATTTAAAGAAGAGTCCAGCTGAATTAGTTTCTAAATATGATATGTGAGGCTAATATGAAAAAAGAAATAGTAGAATTAACTAATATGTGTATGATTATTGATAAAATAAATAAAAAAATATTAGTTCAAAACAGACTTAAAAAAGATTGGCCTGGTTTAACTTTTCCTGGCGGTCATGTTGAAAATGGTGAAGGAATAATTCCATCAACCATTAGAGAAATAAAAGAAGAAACAGGATTAGATATTAAGAATTTAATACCATGCGGATTTGTTAGTTGGTATAATAAAGAAAATAATGAAAGATGTTTAGTCTTCCTATTTAAAACATATGATTTTAAGGGAACATTAATTAACACATATGAAGGTATTAATAAATGGATGACTTTAGAGGAAATAAAAAACGGCCATATGGCACCAGATTTTAAAGAAATATTAAGTGTTTTTTTAAAAGAAGATAATCATCAAGAATATTTGACTTGGGATCCGTTAAAGGAAAATATTGTATATTATTAGTAAAGAAAGATAAATGTTATTAAAATTTAAAAGAGGTTGGCTTTTATTAAACTAACCTCTTTTTAAAATTATTATTTATTCCTCTTTTTTAGGTCTACCTGAACTATCATAATTATCTACGTTTTTCTTGTTTGGATCTATTAAGATAATTTTATTAATTGTTTTTTTAAATTTAGATACATTATCTTTTAACTTTTCTAAATTAATTTCACTAGCCTTTTTATTTTCTTCAAGTTGTTGTCTTATAGCTTCAGGTAGTATTTCATATGCTTTAATTTTTTGTTCATTTAATTTTTGCTTAACTTGTTCTCTAAAATTTTCATAATGTTTTAAACCTTCAGATTCTCTAGCAAGTTTAACAATCTTTTTAAATACACCAAGAGAAGAAATTAAATCTATTAAGAATATGCCATATGCTATACCTAAAATAAAGATAAAAATGAAATTAATGACATCGCCATTAGGTCCACCTTCAAACATAAAATCAAATAGATTTAAAAACATTATATAAATATAAGGATTTAATGCATAATAATAAATAATTGTTACAACAAGCCAAATTAAAGAAAAAATAGGACAAATTACACCTAATATATTACCACGCATATTTGTATAATCCCAGAGTCTAATTTTAAACCCTTTAACAAAAATTAGACCACCAATAAATTCTAATAATATTAAACCAACTGCAGTAATTAAAATTGGAATTAAATCATAAACTGTTGGTCCACTAGCTTTTGAATTGCCAAATAAGTTACCAAGTGGATTATATAAAGTAATATTGTCTGGTAATATTTGATTCATTAAAGCTGATATTCCAAACATCAATACTAATCCAAAGCCATAAAGTGGTAGCCAAGGTCCTTTCATAAAACCTGGATTAACCCATTTTTTTGCAGAAACAAAACGTCTATATAAACATTCTGATAAATATCCTAACATACAACCAATTAAAAACATAAATAAAATAACGATAATATACTTGTTCACTATAGTACTTAAAAACATTTTATTACATCCCCTTTACTTAGCTTAATTATAACATATTAGATTAATATATGCTATAATCTAGTTGGAAGTGATATTATGACGAGCGATTATAAAATATATTTTAATAATAAAGAAAATGAATTATTAGTTTTTATGATAGGTGAAAATTCAATATATAATAAATTAAATCTCAATAATATTATTTTAGTAGAAGTAAAAGCTAATGATTGGTTAAATGATTTATCTCCGTGGCTATTAGATTTTAAAATAAATGGCAATACATGTAGTGGTCATGCAGATATTTTTTAAAAAAGGTTTTAGACGTATATAAAAATACTTTAAATTATTTAAATAATAATAATGTTAAATATAATAAAGTTGTAATTGGTGGTTATAGTTTAGCTGGTTTATTTAGTTTATATGCAATAACTAAATTAAATATATTTGATTATTGTTTTAGTGTATCAGGTTCATTATGGTTTCCTAATTTTCTTAAATATTTTGAAGATAGTAATATTCATATATCTAAAATTTATTTATCTTTAGGAGATAAAGAAAATAAAACTAAAAATTTAATAATGAAAACTGTTTTAAATAATACTTTAAAATTAAAAGAAGTATTAGATTTTAAAAAAATAATTAATATTTTTGAATTAAATGAAGGAAATCATTTTAAAGATATCGATTTAAGATTAATTAAAGCAATAAATTATTTAAAAAACTAAAAAATATATAAAAAATGTATCATCTAATTTAGTTGATTTATAATTATGATTTATGTAAAATTATTTAACGAAGGAAGTATTATATTTTATAAAATTATGGAAAGGTGAATAAGAAATGGAAGAACAATATACTGAATATAAAAGAGAATTAAATGACAGTTTAGAAAAAGAAATTATAGCCTTTTTAAACACTAAAGGTGGAAAACTTTATATTGGAGTTGAAGATGATGGTAATATTCTTGGTTTAAATAATGTTGATGATATATCATTAAAAATTATTAATAGAATACGTGATAATATATCTCCATCAATTGTAGGTTTGTTTAAAATTGATGTTGAGACTAAGAATAATAAAAATTATATTATTATAAATATAGCTCAAGGTTATCAAAAACCTTATTATTTAAAAAAGTATGGCATGACACCTAATGGTTGTTTTACTAGAATAGGTTCTGAGACTGTTAAATTAGATCAAAATTCTATAAATAGTTTATATAGTAGAAGAGTTATAAACACATTACATAATGTGGTATCTCCAAACCAATTTTTAACATTTAATATTCTTAAAATTTATTATGAAGGTAAAGGATTTGATACCAATAATGAATATTTTTTAAAAAATTTAGATTTTTATACTGAAGATGGTAAATTTAACTATGTCGCATATTTAATGGCTGATAATAATGGAACTTCTATTAAAGTTGCCAGATTTAGAGGGAATGATAAATATGAAGTTTTAGAAAGAAATGAATATGGCCGAGGTTGTTTAATAAAATCTGCCTACCAAGTTTTAGATAAACTAAATGTTATAAATACTACATTTGTTAAAATAAGTGGAAAAGCAGAAAGAGAAGAATATAATCTTATTGAACCATCAGCACTTAGAGAAGTGGCTTTAAATGCTATAATTCATAATGATTATATAAATGGTGCCTATCCTATATTTGAAATATATGATGATAGGATCGAGATTGTGTCTACCGGAGGATTGCCAATTGGTTTAAGTAAAGATGAATTCTTTTCAGGTAGAAGTTTACCTAGGAATAAAGAACTTATGAGAATATTTTCTGATATGGATTTAGTAGAACAATTAGGTTCTGGAATGAAAAAAATATTAAAACATTGTTCTAAAGAAGATTTTGAAATATCAGATCATTTTATATCTGTTAAACTTTCCTTTAATAAAAATGACACTGTAGAGAATAAAAATGACACTGTAGAGAATAAAAACGACACTGTAGAGAATAAAAATGACACTGTAGAGAATAAAAATGACACTGTAGAGAATAAAAATGACGAAATAAGTGATACAGTAGAAAAATTAGTTTTAAACATAATTAAGAAAAACAATAATATTTCAATAAATGAATTAGTTAAATTAATTAATAAAAGTAGAAGTACTATTTTGCGAGCAATTAAAAGATTAAAAGAAAACAATAAAATTAGAAGAGTTGGTTCTGATAGATATGGTCATTGGGAAATAATAAAGTAAAGAAAAGGAATATAGGGTTTTGATATCTTATATTCCTTTATTATTCTAATATCATTTTTTTAAATGTTTGTTTATAGATAATTATTGATAAAAATGCACTTATAAATTCAGTGATAGGAAATGCTATAAAAACTCCGTTTGCTTTAAATGGTATTGTAAGTATTAGTGCAAAAGGAATTATTAATATAATATATCTTAATAGTGATATAAGAAGACTTGCAGGTCCTTTTGATAATCCTTCTAATCCCCCACAACAACATATTGATAAACTTGATATAATAAATCCTAAAGATATGATTCTTAAGGCGGTTGAGCCTAGTATTATTATATCTTCATTTTGACTAAATAATCCTAGTATTTGTTTTGGTATAATAAGACTTAAAATCATACCTATTGTCATGATAATTAAAGTTAGATAAATGCTATAATTAAAACATTTTTTACATCTATCGTAAAGTTTAGCTCCAAAGTTATAACCTATAATTGGTCTCATACCTTGAATAAGGCCATTTGCTGGTAAATAGATAAATGTTTGTAATTTATAATATATACCAAGAATTGTTACATAATCTTCACCAAATGGTTTTAAGATACCATTTAGGGCACTAATTAATACTGAAGGTAAAGCTAAATTAAGTGTTGCAGGTAAACCTACTAAATATAATTTTTTAGTTATTTCAGCATTAGGCTTAGTTAAGATTAATTTTATTTCTTTTTTATTAAATAAATAATAAATAATATAAATTATAAGTGATAATGTTTGACCAAGTCCTGTAGCTAGTGCTGCTCCTTCAATATTCATTTTAGGAAATATTCCAAATCCAAAAATTAAAATTGGATCAAATATAATATTAAATACACAACCTGCCATTAAAGAAATCATTGTAAGTTTCATTTTACCACAACCTTGATAAATCTTTTCAAATGTTATACCTATTACATTAGGCAAGGTAAAACTAAATGCTACAAGTGAATAACGATATCCTAAATCTAAAACATTAGAATTATTTGTAAATAAACTTAAAAACCATTTTGATAAAGTTAGAGTTAATATTGTTAAAATGATTGTATGAATTAAGGCATAGATTAAACCATGAGTTGCGGCTATATTAGCTAAATCTTTTCTTTTAGACCCTAAATAATAAGAAATTACAGAACTTATTCCTACGCCAAAACCAACCGATACAGCCATTACTAGGTTTTGAATAGGATAAATAAGACTTATAGCATTTAAAGCATCATCGCTAATTTTAGCAATAAATAGACTATCTACAATATTATATAAGGAATTAAATAACATCGATATTACCATTGGTAAACCCATACTTAATAATAATTTAAGAACATTTTTATTTTCCATTTTAAACCTCCATAAAAAAAGCCCATAGCTTAAGCTATGTGGCGAAAAAAGTAAATTTTACTATAAAAATCCACAAAAAATTTTAGTGATAAAATTATAATTTAATTTTTTTTCTTTTTGCAATATAAAAAGATCATTAAATGTGTTAAAATTAGATGGTGTTTATTTATGGAATATGTTATTGCAAATCTTAATGATATTGATGAAATTATTAAAATTAAAGATGAAGTTAAATTACGATTAAAAGAAGAAAAATTAAATGTATGGCTTGGTGATTATCCAACATATGAATTAATTTATGAAGAAATTAAAAATGGTAGAGGAAGAATTGTTAAAGAAAATAATATTATTTTAGGTTATGCTTCTTTACATCATATTAATTTAGAATATCCTTCTGATACTTTTTGTCATAATGATTTATATTCTTTTAGTAGATTAATGACTAGAAATCTTAGTTTAAATAAAGGTATAGCTACTTTTTTAATTAATAATATGTTAAATGAAGTTAAAGATAAATGTTATGGTTTTGGTTTAATAGTTGATGATTGTAATATTAAAGCTATAAATTTATATAAAAAAATTGGTTTTAAATTTGAAGGTTATTCAAAACAAATTTATGGTGATTTTATTAATTTAACTTATTATTATAATAATAATTATTTAGATTTAATTAATTATGATTTAGCTAATTTAAGTTCTTTAAATACTATTTTATTTAATAAAAAATTATATAAAACAAAATATAAAATATTAGGAGTTAAAATAAAAGATTTAAGATTATATAGTAAAAAATTAGATTTAAATTATTTTAATAAATTAAATGATAATGTTAATATAGAAAATTTAATTCTTGCTTCTTGCTTATTAAAAAAATTAAAAGAAGAAGAATTAATAAATAAAATTAATTTAATATTAAAATATTGTGATACTTGGGCTATAACTGATTCTATTGCTACTAATGTTATAGATATAGGCAAAAATCCTACTTATTATTTAGATTATATTTTAAGTTTAATTAAATCTGATAAAGAATTTTATGTAAGATGTGCGATAGTTATTTTATTAAATCAATATAAAAAAATAGAATTTTATGATAAAATAAAAGAGTTAGTAAAAAATATAAAAATTGATACATATTATGTAAATATGGCTATTGCTTGGTTATTTTGTAAAATGAGTTTTAATGATTCTAGTATTATAGATTATGTTAAAAATAATTTTAATTTAGAAATTAATAAAATGTTTTTACAAAAAAGAAGAGATAGTTTAAGAGAAAGGAAGATAAAATGAAGCAATATTTAGATTTATGTCGTTATATTTTAGAAAATGGTCATAAAAAAGATGATAGGACAGGTACAGGTACTATATCTATATTTGGTTATCAGATGCATTTCGATTTAAATGAAGGTTTCCCCTTACTTACTACTAAAAGAGTTCATTTAAAAAGTATAATTCATGAATTATTATGGTTTATATCAGGTTCAACTAATATTAGGCCGCTTGTTTTAAATGATGTTAGAATTTGGAATGATTGGCCATATGCTAAATATAGTAAGAGTGATGAATTTAAAGGGGAAACAATTGAAGAATTTGCCCAAAAAATTAAATTAGATGAAGATTTTGCTAATAAATGGGGTGATTTAGGGCCAGTTTATGGAAAACAATGGCGTAATTTTGATGGTGTGGATCAACTTAGTAATTTAATTAATGATATTAAAACAAATCCTAATTCTAGAAGATTAATAATATCTGCGTGGAATCCTAAAGAAGTTAAAGATATGGCTTTACCTCCATGTCATAGTTTTATGCAATTTTATGTCAATGAAAATAAATTATCATGTCAGTTATATCAACGTTCTGGTGATGTTTTTTTAGGTATACCATTTAATATTGCTTCATATAGTTTATTTACGATGATGATTGCTCAAGTCTGTGGTCTTGAAGTTGGTGAATTTGTTCACACTATAGGTGATGCTCATATTTATTTAAATCATTTAGAACAAGTTAATAAACAATTAACTAGGACACCTAGACCATTACCACATATGCAGATTAATCCTAATGTTAAATCTATTTTTGATTTTAAATATGAAGATTTCATATTAACTGATTATAATCCTTATAAAGGTATTAAAGGTAAGGTGGCTGTATGATTTCTTTAATTTGGGCAATGAGTGAAAAATGGCTTATTGGCAAGGATAATAAGATACCTTGGCATGTCAAAGAAGATTTATTATATTATAAAGAAAAAACTAATGGAAAAACTGTATTAATGGGTGAAAATACATATTATTCATTAAAGGGTTATTATAAAAATAGGCCTTTACCATATGGCAAAATTTATGTTGCAAGTTTATCTGATAATGAATTTATTGATGCAATAAAAATTGATGATGTAATATCATTTTTAAATAATAATAAAGAAGATTTATTTGTAGTAGGTGGTGCTAGTATCTATAAATTGGCCATACCTTATGCTAATAGATTATATATATCTATTATTAAAGGTGAGTATGAAGGTGATACTTATTTTCCAAAATTTAATTTAGATGATTTTAAAATAATATCTAAAAATGAAACGGAAAAAGTTATATATTACATATATGAAAGGAATGATGAATAATGAGCGTTATAATATTTATATTAGCTTTTAGTGCCTTATTTAGTTATTTATGGTCATTATTAAGTTTAGGTAGTCTATGGTTTATTATTTTATATGTCTTTTTAGGAATTATAAGTGGCATCATTTTTACCATTTTATTAGTCTTATTATTTGTTTTAATAGTTGATAAAACAAGATATGATAAGCCACTATATCATAAAATATTATGGCATATTTTAAATTTTGTTAGAATCTTTTTAAGAATTAAATTAGAAGTTAAAGGTATAGAAAATATTCCAAATGATACTTTTGTTGTTTATGGTAATCATAAATCTAATTGTGATGTAATATTAGTTTATTTAGCCTATAAGAAAGTAATGTCAGCGGTTGCGAAAAAAGAATTAGCAAAAATACCAATTTTAAGATTTATCATGAAAAGTTTTAAAGTAATTCCACTTGATAGAGAAAATGAAAGAGAAGGGGTTAAAGCTCTACTTGAGGCTATTAAACTTGTTAAAGGTGGATATAATATGATAATTTTCCCAGAAGGTGGCGTAAAAACAAGAGAATATGAAACAATGGTTGGTTTTAAAGCCGGTTCATTTAAGCTTGCAACAAAACCTGGTGCTACAATTAGTCCTTGCAGTATAATTGGCTCATCTAAAATTAGTAAAAACTATCCATGGCATAAATCAAAAGTTACAATTATCATTCATAAACCTATATCAAGTGAAATTTATAATAACGAAAACACCTTCGCTCTTGGTGATGAAGTTCAAAGAATGATTGATGATGGTGTTAAAACTAGTAAAATTCAGGAGTTATAATGCATTTAATTTTTTACTTTTTAATATCTTGTTTATCTTTAATTTTAATTATAATAATCATTTATTTAATATATAAATTAGAAAGAAAACCAAGAGCTAATCAAAAAATAAATAATTTATTTAAAGAAATAGTTGATGAATATAAAAGTGCGAATGTTAAATTTACTAAAATTAAAGATAAATGTTATGATTATTATTTAGAAACACTAACATCAATTTATTATATTAAGATTATATATAATTATGAATGTTATGAAATTTCCCTAAATAGTAGATATTTATGGCAATATAAAAAAGATGTTAATGATGAAAAGATTAGATTTATCCCTGATGTTATAGATTTTGTTAATTTTAATCCGACAGATGAAAAAAAAGCTGTATATAAAATGTGTTTAATATATCCTAATTCTCGTTCATTACTTATATATTTAAATGAATCTGAATTAGCTTTTGTTAGACCTGAACAACAAATATATGGAATTCATTTTATAACTTATGAAAGACTTAATAGTAATCATAGTTATATAGAAGGAAGATAAAAATG
Organism: uncultured Acholeplasmatales bacterium; assembly: GCA_944324795.1. GTDB lineage: Bacteria > Bacillota_I > Bacilli_A > Acholeplasmatales > Anaeroplasmataceae > CALUXS01. The sequence goes on along the minus strand of CALUXR010000019.1, from coordinate 4,081 downwards.
TTTGATAGTAAAATATTAGAATTTGATAAAGTTATTAAAAAAGTTAAAGAATTTACAATAACTTCAGCAGCTAAAGACATTTTAGATAATATTGAAATAGCTAATAATTATGATGATGTATTAACTAAAATTAATGAAACTGATGAAGCTATAAAAATATTAGTAAAATATAATGATTTAGAATATATAAATTTTGATAATGTAAATAATATTATTGATAGAGCTTCTAAAGGAGGAATCTTAAATCCTTTAGAAATTTTAGTTGTTATGAATTTGATTCAAACTAGTTTAAATATTAATCGTTTTTTCAATAATATTTTTAATGAAGATAAATTAAGTTATCCTAATATTACAAATTATAATAAAAATTTAAATAATTTAACTAAATTAAATAATTTACTTTCATTAGCTATAAATAAAGAAGGTAAAATATTAGATCAAGCATCAAAAAATTTATTTCTAATAAGAAGAAGATTACAAGCAGCTGAAAATAAATTGAGACAAGCTTTAAATGTAATAATGCAAAAAAATGTTTCTAAATTAAATGAATTATTAATTGTTATTAGAGATAATAGAATGTGTTTACCATTTAAAATTGAATTTAAAAATAGTATTAAAGGTATTATTCATGATATATCTTCAAGTAATACTACTATATATATTGAACCAGAAGAAACATTCACTTTAGCTAATGAATTAGATAAAATTAAAGAAGAAGAATTAATAGAAATTAATAAAATATTACAAGAATTATCTTTATTAATTGCATCAAATAAAGATGAATTATTAAATAATTTTAATATATTAACTATAATAGATGTAATATTTGCAAGAGCGAAATATTCTAAAGATTATCCAAAACCACAAATTAATAAAGATTTATATTTTAATTTAATTCAAGTATCACACCCTTTAATAAGCAAAGATAAAGTCGTTCCTATTTCTATAAAAATGAATAAAGATGATAAAATTATAATTATTACAGGGCCTAATACAGGTGGTAAAACTGTAACTTTAAAAACGGTTGGTTTACTTAGTTTGATGGTTCAAAGTGGAATATTTCCAGACAGTAAAAAAGAAAGTAGTTATGCGGTTTTTAATAATATTTTAGCTGATATTGGTGATGAACAAAGCATTGAAGAAAACCTATCTACTTTTTCAAGTCATTTAACTAAAGTTATTAAAATTTTAAATAGTGAGTTAACTAATTCTTTAGTTTTACTTGATGAACTTGGTTCTGGTACAGACCCTAAAGAAGGTAGTGCTCTAGCTTTAAGTATTATTGAAGAATTAAAAAAATATAATTTAAAATCTATTGTCACAACTCATTACACAGATTTAAAAAATTATGCTTACGAGACTAGTGGAGTCCTTAATGCTAGTGTTGAATTTAATCCTAAAACTTTAAGTCCAACATATAAAGTTTTACTTGGTATACCAGGTGCTTCATGTGCTTTGTTAATTAGTAAGAATTTAGGTTTAGATGAACAAATAATCGCAAAAGCTAATAAAATAATTAATAGTGGACCGATAAATAGTGATATTATTAATTATGAAAAAAGATTAGAAGAATTAAAGAATAAAGAAGATTTATTATTAAAAAAAGAAGAAGAGTTAAATAATTTAATTTTAAATAACGAAAAAACTAAATCTTATATCGAAAATAATAGATTAAAATTATTAAAAGATGCTGAAAATAAAGCTGAGAAAATTATTGAAAAAGCTAAAGATGACGCAGCTAATATTTTAAAAGAATTAAAAGATATTCAAAATGATGCTGAAGTTAAAGCACATATTTTAGCTAATATTAAAAATAAAGTTAATAATTTAGAAGTTTTAAAAACAAATGAAACTATTTTTAATGAAGAATTAAAAGTTAATGATTTTGTTAAAATTATTCCTTATAATCAAGTTGGTAAAATACTAGCTATCAATAAAAATAAATATAAAGTTAATTTTGGTGGCTTTACAATGGATTTTAAAAAAGATGATTTAATTAAAACTACTATATCTGAGCCTAAAAAAGAGGTTAAAAAAACTAAACTTAATGGATATAATAGAGTTAGTGGTGCTAGTTTATCACTTGATTTAAGAGGAAAAAGGTATGAAGAAATTAAAGATTTAGTAGAAGAATTTATTGATAAAGCCTTACTAGCTAATTATGAAAGTGTTAATATTATTCATGGTTTTGGAACTGGGGTTGTTAGAAACAGGGTTCAAGAATTATTAAAAAATAATAGAAATGTTAAATCATATCGTTATGGCGGCGAAGGTGAAGGCCTAAATGGTAGTACGGTGGTGTATTTAAAATGATTTATGAATTGTTTTTACCTTATCAAGAAGACAATATTATAAATATTGAAGAATCTATTAAAGTAGGGATTGATAAGGGAGCTTTAATTGCTATTGATAAAGGTATTAAATTAGATTATATTTTAGGTGATTTTGATTCTATAACTTCTGAAGAATTAAAAATAATAAAGAAAAAATGTCCTAATATTATTAAATTAAATCCAATTAAAGATGATACTGATACTGAATTTGCTATAAATTATTTTAAAAATGCGACTGAATTTATAATTCATGGCGGTATTCAAGGAAAAAGAATTGAACATTTAATTAGTAATATAAATCTAATTTTAAAATATGATAATATTAACGTTATTAAAGATAATAATACTAGAATTAGTCGTTTATTAAGTGGTGCTTATTTTATTAATGAATATAAATATATTAGTTTTTTTGCTAAAAGTGGGAGCATTATTAGTCTAAAAGGTTTTAAATATGATTTAGATAATTATCAATTTAAAGAGTTTGATAATTTATGTATTTCAAATGAAATTGAAAATGAATATGGTGAAGTTCAATTTAATGGAAAAGGTGTTATAATTATGTCAAAAAGTGATAATTTTTAATTACAACACCTTTTTTTTATTAATTTGATGTGCTATAATTTTTCTTGTCATACGGGGAGCCATGTGGCTGAGAGGACGAGAGTCGACCCATTGACCTGATCTAGGTAATGCTAGCGTAGGGAATGATATCCTTTTTAGCATTGTCCTAAACGGACATTTTTTTATTTTAGAAGGAGAAAAAGTATGCAAAAAAGTCGTGTTTTAAACACAAGAGCGATCGCGGAAATCGCTATATTTGCCGCAATTGCTTTCATTCTTGATTTTATTCAAGAAAAATTATTTGCCTTTGTACCATTCTTCGCAAATGGTGGTAGCATTGGCTTTGCGATGGTACCGGTTATGCTTATAGCGTTACGCCGTGGTGTTATTAGTGGTGGTATTTGTGGCCTTATTACAAGTTTATTACAAATGTTAGGTGGTATGACTGTAATAGGTGGTGATAATTGGCAATGGTATGATATGCTATTCCAAGTTCTATTAGATTATACGCTAACTTATCCGATGGTTGGTTTATTAGCCGGAATTTTTAGTCATTTTATTAAAAATGAAAACAAAAACATTAATTTATTAATGGTTATTCTAGCTGCAGTATGTGGTGGTTTGGGTAAATTTTTATGCCATTTCTTAGCTGGATGTATTTTCTGGCAATCATTTGAAATTTTTGGTTCAAGCGTTACAGCTACTGTTTATTCTTTAATATATAATGGCTTATATTGTTTCCCAAATATTGTAATTTGCGGTAGTATTATTGCAGTTTTATATCTTAAAATGCCAAAATTCTTTTATTTAGATTATGAAGGAGAAATAGAATAATGAAAAAGTTTTATTGCCTTTTAACTCTAGCGATAATTAATATTGGTTATGCGCTAGGGATGTATATTGAATCATGTTCTATTAGTTATGATGAAGAATGGGCAAGCTATTCTTTTGATTGCAATTTTGATTATTTTATTTGGTTTATTTGTGGAATTATAATCTTATTACTTGCTATATTTTATTATCAAGATTTAAAAAAGAATAAAGAAAATAATAATCTTTAAACTAAGGCTAAAACCTTAGTTTTTTCTTTAAATAATTAAAAAATATGATATAATCTCGTTTTCGACAGTTTTATAGAAAAAACGTGGCAATTACCACGTTTTTTTGATTTTATAGTGTTGTTAATT
>CALUXR010000018.1 GCA_944324795.1 uncultured Acholeplasmatales bacterium | reverse complement strand
TATGTGTACTCATAACTATAAAACAACTAAATGAAAGGAGTAAGTATAATTATTAAGTACATTTTAATTATACTAGTCATATAAATAGGTAAATAAATTATATTATTTTCTTCTTTAAAATCTAGTGTATGTATTATATAAGGAGTAGAAACTTCATTTTTATATTTATTTAAAAACTTATTTAAAGAACTTAAAGTATAGTTTTTACTTGATTTAACTTCAATAGGAGATATGTTATGTCTATTAGTAATTTTATTTTTAGAAATTAAAAAATCAATTTCCATAGTAGAAGCAGAATCTCCTTTTTTAATTCTTGAAAAGAAGTATAATTTATGTCCAGCAGCAACTAACATTTGAGCTACAATATTTTCTATTATCATACCTTTATTGAATTCTAATTTATCGAACAAGATTTTCTTATAAATTTCTTCAGAAACAATAGTATTTTCATTAAATGCGTGACTGATAAGAAGTCCGGTATCACCCATATAACACTTTAATGTAGTTCTATCCATATTTAATTTTAAACCTATATTTGGTTCTGCAGAATTAAAACAAACATTTATTATCATTGCGTCGTCTAACCAAAATAACGAATCTTCATACTCTCTTAATCTAGCATCTTTATTTAAAGATGAAAATCTAAACTTTTTTTCATGACGCTGTAGCTGTGAAGGTATGTCATCAAAGATTTGTCTTACTTTAGTTTCATATCTATTAGCGTGTTTAGTAATATCCTTTCGGTATAGTGTTAAAATATTTCTTTTTAATGTGTCTACTATAGTAAAATCTTTAGTTTTAACATATTCTTCAACAACTTGGGGCATACCACCAACAATTAAATATTGTCTAAAATAATCCATCGCCTTTCTATGCATCAATTCACCCATAACTTTCTTTTCTATGAAACATTTATTAATTAAAGGCATTAATGTTTCATTGCCTAATGCCCATAAAAATTCTTCAAAATCCATAGGATACATATTGATATGCATTTCTTCTGATGGAATTACAATGTCTTTTATGTTTTCTTTAATAGACATTAGTGAACCCGTTTCAATATAATCAAATCTACCATCAGCCACTAGATATTTAATAGCTGGGCGAGCAGGAGGGAATAATTGAACTTCATCAAATATTATTAATGTTTTATGAGGAATTAATTTTACATTATAATATGAACTGAGATACATAAAAAAGATATCTAAGTTATGAATATAATTGACAAATAAATCTTTAATTTCTTTTTGAATACCATTAAAATCAATAAAAATATAACTTTCATAATTCTTTTTAGCAAATTCTAAAACTATATAACTTTTACCAACACGCCTAGCTCCATCAATTAATAGAGCGGTTTGTCTAGCATATGTGTTCTTCCATTTTAATAATTCATCATATATTTTCCTTTTCATTTCAACATCACCTCACGTTTTCCAAAGTTTTCCAATCTGATATTATCACGTTTTCTGAAATTTTGTTCGATGTTGTTATAGTTTTTGAAAAAATTAAAATTTATAACTCACAATATTATATTGCTATACTAATAAAAGTGGGTGATAAAGTGGGTGATAAAATGGGTGATAAATCTTTATTAAACTCACAAGAGAAAGTGCTGGCAGAAATTAGAAATAATCCTAATATTACAAAACCTGAATTATCAAAACTTTGTAATTTAGGTAAAACAACAGTTGATAATGCAATTTCAAAATTAAAAAAATAAATTATATAAAAAGAGTAGGGGCTAATAAAAATGGTTATTGGAAAGTTTTGATGTAAATAATAATTAATAATACAAAGTCAATTTTAGAATGGATAAAATTGACTTTTTAAATTATAGCATTTCTCTTGCAATAAAAGTGTTATTTTGGTATATTAAAGCATATTAAAAAAGAAAGAGGCTGATGATTATGACATATATTGGTTGGGATGGATTTATTCCTGGTAAATGGAGTAATGATGAAATAGATGTTCGTGATTTTATTCAAAAGAATTATACTCCTTATGATGGTGATGAGTCGTTCTTAGCAGGTCCTACAGAAGCTACAAAGAAGCTTTGGGATATTGTATTAGATTTATCAAAAAAAGAAAGAGAAGCAGGCGGTGTTTTAAAAGCTGACACTGATATTATTTCTACTATAACAAGTCATAAGCCAGGGTATTTAGATAAAAATTTAGAAAAAATTGTAGGTCTACAAACAGATGAACCATTTAAACGTTCACTTCAACCTTTTGGCGGAATTAGAATGGCTGTTGAAGCTTGTGAAATGTATGGTTATCAAGTTAGTGATAGGGTAAAAGAAATATTTACAAAATACAGAAAAACGCATAATGATGGCGTTTATTCAGCTTATACACCAGAAATGAGAAAAGCTCGTACAGCACATATTTTAACAGGGTTACCTGATACATATGGTAGAGGTAGAATTGTTGGCGATTATAGAAGAGTAGCTTTATATGGTATTGATTATTTAATTAGACATAAAGAATTAGATAAATCTTTAATTGATGGCGAAATGACACCAGATAGAATACGTGATAGAGAAGAAATATCTGAACAAATTAAGGCTTTAAAAGATTTAAAAACAATGGCTCTATCTTACGGAATTGATATATCAGAGCCAGCTAAAACAGCCCAAGAAGCTATACAAGCTTTATATTTTGGTTATTTAGGAGCTGTAAAAGATCAAAATGGGGCAGCGATGTCAATTGGTCGTAATACAACATTCCTTGATATTTATATTGAACGTGATTTAAAGAAAGGTTTAATAGATGAATCTGAAGCTCAAGAATTAATGGATCATTTTATTATGAAATTAAGAATAGTTAAATTTATGCGTATTAGAGAATATAATGAACTATTCTCAGGAGATCCTACTTGGGTAACTGAATCTATTGGTGGTATGGGTGTTGATGGTAGAAGTTTAGTTACTAAAAACTCTTTTAGAATTCTTCATACTCTAGATAATTTAGGTCCATCACCAGAACCTAATTTAACAGTTTTATGGTCTAAGAATTTACCAAGTAATTTTAAAAAATATTGTGCAAAAATGTCTATTAAAACATCAGCTATTCAATATGAATCAGATGATTTAATGCGTCCTTCAATGGGTGATGATTATTGTATTGCTTGTTGTGTTTCTTCAATGCGTGTTGGTAAAGATATGCAATTCTTTGGCGCTAGAGCTAATCTAGCAAAATGTTTATTATATGCTTTAAATGGTGGTAAAGATGAACTTGTATTAGATAAAACAACTAAAAAACCATTACAAGTTTCACCTAAATTCGCAGCTGTCACTAGCGATGATGCCCTAGATTATGCTGATGTTTTAGATAAATATGAGCAAATGATGGAATGGTTAGCTGCTCTATATGTAAACACATTGAATTTAATTCATTATATGCATGATAAATATTCATATGAAGCATTAGAAATGGCTTTACATGATACTAAAGTTCATCGTTTCTTTGCGACTGGTATTGCAGGACTATCTTGTGCTGTCGATTCACTTTCAGCTATTAAATATGCTAAAGTTTATCCAATTCGTAATGAATATGGATTAATAACTGATTTTAAAACTGTTGGTGATTTCCCTAAATATGGTAATAATGATGATCGAGTTGATGAAATTGCCGTATGGCTTGTAAAAACATTTATGAATAAAATTAAAAAACATTATACTTATCGCGATTCAGAAGCCACAATGTCAATTTTAACAATCACTTCAAATGTAGTTTATGGTAAAAAGACTGGTAATACACCAGATGGTAGAAGAGCAGGAGAACCACTAGCTCCAGGTGCTAACCCAATGCATGGTCGTGATTCACATGGGGCTTTAGCTTCTTTAGAATCTGTTGCTAAAATACCATATGAATATGCTCGTGATGGTATTTCTAACACATTCTCTGTTACACCACAATCTCTTGGTAAAGATGATGATTAGGAGGAAAAGATATGTCAAGAGTAGATAATTTAGTCCAAATGTTAGATACTTATGTAGCTGATGGAGGATATCATTTAAATGTTAATGTATTTAATCGTGAAACATTATTAGATGCTCAAAAACATCCTGAAAAATATCCACAACTTACAATTAGAGTATCAGGTTATGCTGTTAATTTTATTAAATTAACAAAAGAACAACAAGATGATGTAATTCGTCGTACTATTCATGAATCAATGTAGATATGTTAAAGAGGATTAAATTCCTCTTTTTTCTTTAAAATATAAAAATATTGTTGTAAATAAACAAAATTAATGATAGAGTAAATTAGAAAGAACTAAATTAAAAAACCACAAGTTGATATTTTAAATACGGCAGTAAAGATAAGTTTGTTTAATTTAAATTATAATGATATTAAAAAAGAAGATAAAGAAACACGTCTTTCTGTTAATGCATTAAAAGTCTTTGAGTTAATTAAGAATGATGCAAGTATTACAAGAAAAGAACTAGCCTTAAAAATTAATAAATCAGAGCGTACTGTAGATAGATTAATAAAAGAGTTGAAAGATTTGAATTTAATTGAGGAAAAAACGTCAAAAAAAGGAGGTATATGGGTTATATTGATATAAAGTTATTATAGAAAGTGAAATAAATGGCGAGATAAAAAATTATAATTTATACTTAAAAACCTTTTAAATAAGCTATAATTTATATGTTAACAAAAAAATATGTAAAACAAAAATGGCGAGGTAAATTTTTATGGATGTGAGGTGAAAAGCATGATTAATAAGATAAAAAGAACATGGTTGTTAATTTATTATATAACATTCTTTTTTAGTTTAATAACTATAGCTTTATCAATATTGCTTTATTATAATCTAATTAAAATTGATCGAGCCTATAAATATATTATTTATGCTTTAACTTTATTTTTATTATTATTTAGCCTATATTCTCTTATTACTAAATTTAAATTTATTAAAGATGAAACTAAAAACATTTTAAAAAAAAATAAATTTACTAGAAAAATAATAAAAGAATATGATTTTAGAACAGCTATATTTGCCTTAGGCTCTTTATTAATTAATCTTGGAATGTTAGCTTATTATTTAGGTTTTACTGTATTTAGGTTTAACTATTGGTTTTTATCTTTAACAATTTATTATACATTATTATTTCTAGCTAGAGAAATAACATTATACATATATTATAAATATGGATATAATGAAGAAAAAATAATTAATGTTCATAAGATATGTGGCATTTTACTTTGTTTTTTACCACTTTACTTATATGTTGCTGTTAGAGAAATGGTCGGTTCAAACTTTAATTATCGATATGCTAAAATTCATGTTATCGTAATTGCTGCAATTACATTTTATAAATTAATTTTAGGTATTTTTAATGCAAGTAAAGCTCATAAAACTAAAAGTTTACTTACAATAGCTTTAAGAAATATTAATTTAGCTGAGGTTTTAGTATCAATGGTTGCTTTAGCGTCGATGATGCTTGATAATTTTGGTGATGAGAGTTTAAAACAAAAAAATGAAGAATTAGTTTTTCTTACTGGTTTTATTGTTACAATACTTACTTTAATAATTGGTATAAGTATGATAAGAAGAGCGATTAAAGATAAAACTATTTTGACTATGGAGGTTGGTATTAATGGATTGGAAAACGTTTATAGAAGAAGAAAGTAAAAAAGATTATTATATAGATCTAAAGAAAAAAGTAATTGAAGCATATAATAAAACTACTTGTTTTCCACCTTATAATTATATTTATAGAGCTTTATCTTTATGTCCTTTAGATAAGGTTAAAGTTGTTATTTTAGGTCAAGATCCATATCATGAATTAGGACAAGCTAATGGGCTTTCTTTTAGTGTCGACTGTTCTAAATTACCACCAAGTCTAATTAATATTTATAAAGAAATGGCAAGTGATTTAGGAAAGAGCTTTAGTCAAGATGGCGATTTATCATATCTAGCAAAACAAGGAGTATTATTATTAAATTCTACTTTAACTGTAGAAGAAGGATTAGCTAATAGTCATCAAAGTTTTGGTTGGCAAATTTTTACTGATAATATTATTAAATTATTAAATAATATTAGTAGACCTTTAGTTTTTATACTTTGGGGAAATTTCGCAATAAAAAAAAGTATTTATTTAAATAATCCTAATCATTATATTATAAGAGGGGTACATCCTTCCCCACTTTCAGCATCTAGAGGTTTTTTTGGTAGTAAACCTTTCAGTAAATGTAATGATTTCTTAATTAAAAATAATGAATCCCCTATTTATTGGATTAAAAAAGATTATTTGGAGGCTAGAGATGAAAATTAAAATTATTGGTGGAGGTTTAGCTGGCAGCGAGGCTGCTTATCAATTAGCTAAAAGAGGTTATGAAGTATTATTATATGAAATGAGACCTCAAAAAATGACTCCAGCTCATCAAACAGATAAATTAGGTGAATTAGTTTGTTCAAATAGTCTAAAATCAGCTAGTTTAGAGAATGCATGTGGTATTTTAAAAGCTGAAATGCAAGAATTTGATTCACTAATAATGGAAGCAGCTTTAAAAAATAGTGTCCCTGCTGGGGCTAGTTTAGCTGTAGATAGAGAAGGTTTCAGTTTGTATATAACTACTAAAATTAAAAATATGCCTAATATTAAAATAATAAATGAAGAAGTAAGTAAAATTGATCCTAATGATTATACAATTATTGCGACAGGCCCTTTAACAAGTGATACTTTAGCGAATAATATAAAAGAATTATTTGGTTTAGATGATTTTTATTTTTATGATGCTCAAGCTCCTATCATTTATGCTGATAGTATAGATTATAATAAAGCTTATTTTAAATCACGTTATGATAAAGGAACTGCTGATTACCTAAATTGTCCTTTAACTAAAGAAGAATTTGATCTATTTTATAATGAACTAATTAATGCTAGTATGGTTGAAACACCAGATTTTGAAATTAAGGTGTTTGAAGCTTGTATGCCTATTGAAGTTATGGCTCAAAGAGGACCTAAAACTTTAACATTTGGACCAATGAAACCGGTTGGTTTAAAAACACCAACTGGCTTTAGTCCTTATGCGGTCGTTCAACTTCGTCAAGATGATGTAAGTAAAACGATGTATAATATGGTTGGTTTTCAGACTCATTTAAAATTTGGTGAACAAAAAAGAGTGTTTAGTTTAATTCCAGGACTTGAAAATGTTAGATTTGCAAAATATGGTAGAATCCATAAAAATACATATATTAATGCCCCTAAAATTTTAAATAACACATTACAAACTAAAAAATATAAAAACATCTTTTTTGCCGGTCAAATTAGTGGGGTTGAAGGTTATGTTGAAAGTTTCGCTACAGGACTTGTTGCGGCTCTAAATTTAGATTTATTAATTTTAAATAAAGAATTATTAACTTTCCCAAATGAAACGATTATTGGTTCTTTATTAAATTATATTTCTAGTCCTCAAGAAAACTTTCAACCTATGAATGCCAATTTTGGGATTGTAACGCCTTTAGAAAATGTTTCGAAAAAAGAACGTAAAAAAGAATATGGTATTAGAGCCTTAAATATGATAAAAGAGGTGAAAGACCTTTATGAAAGAAGAAGAAGCAATTAATAAATATATAGAATATTTAACTAATGTTCTAAATTATTCTAAAAATACAATTATATCTTATTATAATGATATTATTGAATTTAGTTTATTTGTAAAACAAGAAAAATTTAGTAAAGATATTTTAACTATTCGCAATGATAGATGTAGTAAAGCTTTTATATCACATTTAAATAATATTGGTGATTCTGTTAATTCTGTTAATAGAAAAATGGCTTCTTTAAGGAGTTTTTATAATTATTTAGTTAGTGAAAATATTGTTGATAATAATTATTTTTTAAATATTAATAGTTTAAAAAAACCTAAAAGATTACCTAAAATAATTAAAGAAAAAGAAATTGTTTTAATGCTAAATGCTTGTAATAAAAATACGACATTAGGTTTTAGAGATTATTTAATAATTTCTTTATTATATGCTACAGGATTAAGAGTTAGTGAATTATGTAGTTTAAAAACAACTGATTTAGATTTAATAAATTTAGAAATTAAAGTTTTTGGTAAAGGTTCTAAAGAAAGAATTGTTTTAATATATGATGAAATAAGAGATGATTTAATACATTATATAAATAATGAAAGAATTGCTTTATTAGCTAAAAGTGATAACGAATTAAATAGAACTTTATTTTTAAATAATAAAGGAACAAGTTTAACACCAAGAGGAGTTAGAGTAATTCTTGATAAAGTTATTAAAAATTGTGAAGAAACATTTCATGTCTCACCACATATGTTAAGACATAGTTTTGCGACAAGTTTATTAAATAATGGGGCTGATTTAAGAAGTGTTCAGGAATTACTTGGGCATGTTAATTTATCTACTACGCAAATATATACACATATAACATATGAAAATTTAAAAAAACAATATATTTTAGCTCATCCTCGAGCGAAAAAAGAAGAAAATAAATAGTAAAAGCTTTCTTTATTTTTTGAAATATGATAAAATTATAAAGCTTTTTGAAAGGAAGAGAAAAATGAAGAAAATATTATCTTTTTTAATTTGTATATTAATTGCTTTTAGTTTAGCTTCATGTAATAAAACGGAAATAGATTATTCATTACACGATACAGATGTTGACAGTAGTAAAGAAATTGTTAAAAGTTGGTTAAGTAGAGATGTACTTAGTACAACAGATACTCCTCTTATTAATAGAGGAAGTGTAAATGATACAGGTTTAGAAATATTTTTACCTAAAGACGTTACTAATAGTTCACGGTATGTAGTTATTGATTTAGAAAATCAAGTTTATAATGGAAATAATAATGGTGATAATTGGCATCATGATTTATTTAGAAGTTTATCTATTATTTATCTAACATTATATAGTGGTATGGATTTAAATGGAGTAGCTAGTCAAATAAATCAATCTAAAGATGTAATAAAAGGAATGTTTACAAATATTGATGTAAATCCTTTAGAATTAACAACTACTGTTCCTAATTCTGAGCTTGAAGGTTTAGCTTATGTTGAAGGTCAAAATAGAAGTTTAGCTGTTTTATATATGCCTGTAGAAGTAAATTATTATCTAGCAAAAGAAGGTAGTGAAGCAGCCCAAACATTACATTCTTATGCTTTAGTACCTGTATATTATGAACTTACTTATGCAGTAAATAATGAACTAACAAGTAGTAATTTAAAAGATAATTTCTCACAAATTAATCTTGAAACAAATGGTTCATCAATAATTGATATTAAGAAAGAGGGCTAAACCTCTTTTTTGTTTTTAGAGGTGAAATTATGCTACAAAATGAACGAGTTACAACTCCAATATGGAAGAAAATAATATATCTAATTATTGTTATAATTGTCTTTATTTTACAAATAATGCTTTATTATTTTGCGGTAGCTGGCAGTTTTCAAAATTCCTCTTTATTATATGTTTTAGGTATAGTTTTAGCAGTATTAGTATCATTACATATAATAAATAGCGATGCTCAGGCAAGTTATAAAGTGACTTGGATAACTTTGATATTTATTTTACCTTTCTTCTTTTCTTTATTATATTTTTCTAATTCTACAGCTAAAAGACTACCAAAAAGAAAAAGAAGAAAATTAGAAAAATTATTAAATGAACATAAAAAAGAAGTATTTAGATTTTATAATGATTCTGATAGTTTTGTTAACAGAATGGCTAAATTAATATATGAAGATTCATATTATCCTACATATAATAATACTAAAGTTTTATTTTTTAAAGATGCAAGTATTAAGCATAAACATATGATAGAATCAATTAAAAAAGCTAAAAAATATGTTTATTTAGAATATTTTATTTTATCAGATGGTAAATTATTAAATGAATTAATGGATGTTTTAGAAGTACTTGGTGAAAAAGGAATTGAGATAAAAATATTATATGATGATATAGGTTCTAAAAGAGCGTTATCTAATAAAACAATTAATAGACTAATAAATATTCCAAATTTAAAATTAGCAGTATATGAACCACTTGGTTTAAATATCAATCCAGCCTTTAATTACAGAGATCATAGAAAGATTTGTATTATTGATGGTAGATATTCATATTGTGGTGGCGATAATTTAGCAGATGAATATATTCATTTAAAAGAAAGATTTGGATTTTGGCGTGATAATGCTGTTTTCTTAGATGGTGAAGCCACTTATAGTTTTTTAGCTATGTTTGTAGAGATGTGGTATACATCAACAAAAGAAGAAATAAAAATTAGAGAACATTTAGCTAATAATATTAATGAATATACAAATAATTATGTTATTCCTTTTTCTGATGGTCCTAATACAGATACCCATACTGCATATGATGTATTTCAAAGTTTAATTAATACTGCAACTAAAAGTCTTTATATTTCAACACCGTATTTAATTATTGATGATGAAATGTTAAATGCGATATGTTTAGCTAGTAAAAGTGGTGTTGATGTTAAAGTTTTAGTTCCAAAGATACCGGATAAAAAAACTGTATTTATGTTTACAAGAGCGCATTATAAAAAGTTATTAAAAAGTGGTGTTAAAATCTATGAATTTACACCTGGATTTAATCATGCTAAAAACATTATAGTTGATGATAAATATGCTTTTTGTGGAACAATTAATATGGATTATAGAAGTTTATTTTTACACTATGAATGTGGTGTAGTCATTATGCATGATGAAGAAATAAAGAAAATGACAGATGATTTTTTAAAGGCGATAAGTGAAAGCTATAATTATACTTTAGATGATTGGAATAGTAGAAATCCACTTGCTAAATTTTTTGCTTTTTTACTTAGAATATTTGCCCCAATGTTATAGGAGGATATTATGATTGATATTTTAAAAAGTATTTTATTTGGAATAATAGAAGGTATAACAGAATGGTTACCGGTATCATCTACTGGTCATATGATCATTTTAGAATCTTTACTTGATGTTAAAGAAACTTATGGAATAGCTTTTTGGGATTTCTTTTTAGTAGCTATTCAGCTAGGAGCAATAATAGCAGTTATAATTTGTTTTTTTAATAAGCTTTGGCCCTTTGGTAAAAATAAAGATGTAGAAGTTAAGAAAAATACTTGGCTTATTTGGTTAAAAGTCATTGTTGCTTGTCTTCCGGCAGCAGTAATAGGATTATTATTTGATGATTGGTTAAATGAACATTTATATAATTCAATAACTGTAAGTATAACATTAATAATATATGGTATTTTATTTATAGTTATTGAAATATTTAATAAAAAAAGAAATTTTAAAATTAATGATATGAAAGATTTAACTATCTCAACTGCTTTAATAATTGGTTTTATTCAACTTCTATCTTTAATACCAGGTACTTCAAGAAGTGGAGTTACAATTTTAGGGGCTATGCTTATTGGTTGTAATAGAACGGTATCTGCAGAATTTAGTTTCTTTTTATCTATTCCTGTTATGCTTGGAGCTAGTTTATTAAAAGGTATCAAATTCTTCATAGATAATACTATTACCACAAATCAAATTATCTTTTTAATTGTTGGTTTATTAGTAGCTTTTGTTGTTAGTATGTTAGTCATTAAATTATTAATGAAATATATTAAGAAACATGACTTTAAGATATTTGGTATTTATAGAATCATTTTAGGTATAATTTTAATTATTTTATTTGTTACTAATGTAATTGCAATATAAGAGGTAATTATGTTATTTGGTAAACATGTTAATAAATTTTATAAAAAATATTTTTGGTTCTTCTTTTTAGGGATTGTAGCCTTAATAGTTATTGATTATTTTCAATTAATGATACCAGAAATATTTGGTGATTTAATAGATGCAACTGAAGATGGTTCTATTTTTAATAATTTAAATATTTTAAATAATGCTGTTATGTGGATTGGAATAATAGCTATTATAATGTTTTGTGGACGTTTTACATGGCGGTATTGTATATTTGGGGTTGGTGTAAGAATTGAAGCTGATATGCGCGATATGATGTTTTTACATAGTGAAGAATTAAGTTATAACTATTATAAAAAGCATAAAACAGGCGTTCTAATGGCTTTATATACTAATGATTTACAAACAATTAGGGCTTTCTTTGGACAAGGAACAGTAATGTTAATCGATTTTATTTTCTTAGGTTCAATAGCTTTAATTAAAATGTTTATATTAAATTGGATTTTAACGTTAATTGTTTTAATACCTGCTGTTGCTATAGCTGTAGCTTCTTTCTTTTTAGGTAATAAAATGGAAGAAAAGTTTAGCATCCGCCAAAAAGCATATGAAGATTTATCTGATTTTGCTCAAGAAAATTTTACAGGTATTAATGTTATTAAAGCTTTCGTTAAAGAAAAAGAAGAAATGGAAGCTTTTAATGAAGTTAATAAAGATAATTATGACAAAAATATGGATTTTTTACGCTATTATATGTTACTTAATGTAGCTATAACATTAGTATTAAATTTAATAGTTGCAGTTATTTTTGCAGGTGGAGTTTATTCAATAGGTGCTGATTATAATTTTAGTGTTGGCAACTTAACAGAATATGTCTCATATTTTAATACTTTAACTTGGCCGATGATGGCTATTGGTCAGTTAATTAATTTGCGTAGTCAAGCTAAAGCAAGCCTAGGTCGTGTCAGCAAATTATTAGATGAATTACCAGAAATAACTGATAATAAAGAGATTATAAATAGTCAAATTAACGGAAAAATTGAATTTAAACATTTAAATTTTCAATACGCTGATGCTGATACACCAATTTTAAATGATATAAGTTTTGTTATAAATAAAGGACAAATGGTAGGTATTCTTGGTAAAACAGGTAGTGGTAAATCTACTTTAGTTGATCTATTATTAAGAATGTATAATGTTGAAGAAAACGAGCTGTTTTTAGATGATGTAGATATAATGAACTTACCTTTTAAACAGGTTAGAGAAAATATAGGATATGTACCACAAGACAATTTTTTGTTTTCAGATACTATTAGAAATAATATTGCTTTCGCTTTTAATAATGATATAAGTGATGAAGATATTATAAATTCAGCAAGTATGGCTGATGTTCATGATAATATTAAAGAATTTCAAGAGGGTTATCAAACGATTCTTGGTGAACGTGGGGTTACGTTATCAGGAGGACAAAAACAAAGAGTAAGTATCGCAAGAGCTTTAATTAAAAACCCACCAATAATGATTTTTGATGATAGTGTTTCCGCAGTTGATACTAAAACAGAAGAAAAAATATTGACTAATTTAAGAAAATTAAGAAAAGGTAAGACTACAATTATGGTTAGTCATAGGATATCGACAGTTAAAGATTTAGATTTAATAATATTACTTGATGAAGGTAAGATTGTTGGAATTGGTAATCATAATACTTTAATGAAATCTAGTAATCTTTATCAAGAAATGGTTAAACTCCAAACATTAGAAAAGGAGGTTAATGATTAATGGTAAAAGATATATCAAGAAAATATAAAGATAGTGAAATAATTAAAAGATTAATTAATTTTGCTAAACCATATTATAAAGGCTTTATTGTAGGATTTTTGTTAACATTAGTTTTAGTAATAATTGATTTAATGCCACCTTTAATGCAAGGACAAATTGTCTCATTTTTAATTGATAAAGAATTAAATATTAATACTAAAATGCTATATAGTTTTTTATTAATAGGGGCATTTATTTTATTAATTATAATTCAAGCTTTTATCAATTTTTATAATTCAATGTTACTTCAAAAATTAGGTCAAAAAATATTATTTAACATTAGAACAGATATTTTTTCTCATATAGAATCTTTAGCTATTGCCCAAATAAATGAACAACCAATAGGTCGTTTAGTAACAAGAGTTACATCAGATACAGCCACTTTAAATGATTTTTTTAGTAATGTTTTAGTTAATTTCTTACGTTATATTTTAACAATTATTATTGTTATAATTATAATGAGTATAATTTCATGGCAATTAACTTTAATGTTATTATGTGTAGTTCCATTTTTAGTTTTTGTTACTATAATATTTAGAAAAAATTCAAGAAATGCATATAGAGAAGTTAGACAAAACGTATCAGCTATCAACTCATTTTTATCTGAAAATATTTCAGGTATGAAAGTAACACAAATATTTAATCAAGAAGAAAAGAAATATAAAGAATTTAAAGAAAAAAATCAAGCTTTAAAGAAAAGTTCATTAAAAGAAATATTAGTTTTTGGTATATTTCAACCAACTATCTACGTTTTATATGTAATATGTCAAATGATAGTAATTTATTTTGGTATTAATTTAATTATGCAAAATAAATTAAAATTACCATCTTTTGTTTCATTTTATGGATACATAAGTTCATTCTTTAATCCAATTCAACAATTAGCAGAATTATTTAATCAACTTCAACAAGCTTTTGCTTCAACAGAAAAAATCTTAACAATATTAGATACTAAAAAGATTGTTTTAGATAAAGAAGATGCAATAGATATTGACCATTTTGAAGGAAAAATAGTATTCGACCATGTTTGGTTTGCCTATAATGCTGAAAATTGGATTTTAAAAGATGTATCATTTACAATCATGCCAAAACAAACCGCAGCCTTTGTTGGGGCTACAGGAGCAGGAAAGACAACAATATTAGCTTTAATAGTTCGAAATTATGATATTCAAAAAGGGCATATTTATATTGATGATATCGATATAATGAATATTAAAATTGAAAGTTTAAGACGTCATATCGGACAGATGTTACAAGACGTATTTATGTTTTCTGGTTCAATTGAATCAAATATTACTTTAAGAGATAAAAAATTTACAAGAGAAGATGTTATAAATGCAGTTAAATATGTTAACGCTGATAGATTTATTGAAAGATTACCAGATGCATATGATCATAAAGTATTAGAAAGAGGGGTTAATTTTTCAGCAGGGGAAAGACAATTAATATCTTTTGCAAGAACAGTAATACATAAACCAAATATAATGATTTTAGATGAAGCAACTGCTAATATTGATACAGAAACTGAAATATTAATTCAACAAAGTTTAGAAAAAATGATGAATGTAGGAACTATGTTAATTGTTGCCCATAGATTATCAACAATTCAACATGCTGACCAAATATTAGTATTAAAGAAAGGTCAAATTGTAGAAGTTGGAACTCATCAGGAATTATTAAAAAAGAAAGGTTTATATTATTCTCTTTATGAAATTCAATATAAGCATATGGAAAATGGAATGAATTAAACTCATTCCTTTTTATCTTTTTAATGGCTTATTTAAGCTATAATTCTATTTATAAAAACCAAATATAAGATACATGATAAATCCTTTGAATTATAGTTTAAGTGATATTTAAAAAAGCAAAGTATTGCGAAAACGAAACCATAATATTAAAATGTGGGCGGAAGAGGTGGTTAAAATTTTTAAGCGCAAAGTACTAGATAAATTATATTCATGGAAAGAAAAATACAGCGATAGATATGCTATACTTCTTGAAGGAGCTAGGCGGGTTGGGAAGAGTACAATTGCTATTAACTTTGCTAAAGAAAATTATAAATCATTTATTTTAATTGACTTTTCTAATGTTTCAAAGGAAATTCTTGATGTTTTTGATGATATTTCTAATTTAGACATTTTCTTTTTAAGATTACAATCAGTGACAGGTTCTAAGTTATATGAACACGAATCAGTTATTATATTTGATCAAATTCAACTTTTTCCTAAAGCTAGACAAGCTATAAAACATTTAATTAAAGATGGTAGATATAGTTATATTGAAACTGGTTCTTTAATTAGTATTAAAAAGAATATAAAAGATATTTTAATACCATCAGAAGAAATGAAAATAGATGTTTATCCCCTAGATTATGAAGAGTTTTGTTGGGCATGTAATAAAGATTATTCTTTATTTGAAGAAATATTAAAAGCTAATAGGCCATTAGGTGAAAGTACTAATAGAATATTGATGCGCGATTTTAGAATATATATGGCTGTTGGTGGAATGCCACAAGCTGTAGAAGCATATATAGAAAAAAAGTCATTTTTAGAAATTGATAAAATAAAAAAGAAATAATATCTTTATATAAGGATGATTTTAAAAAAATAGATCCAAGTGGTCGTATTTCAATGATCTATGATTCAATACCTAGTCAACTAGCTTTAGGTAATTATAAATTTAGGTTAAGTAAGGCTGTAAACAAAAAAATAACCTCTAAAGATGAGAAATTATTATATGACCCAATTGATTCTAAAACTGTTTTAATTTGTTATAACATAACAAAGCCTAGTATAGCTTTAAATTTAACAAGAAATCTTAAACAATTTAAATTATATTTAGCAGATATTGGTTTATTTACGACAATGTTATTTAATGATAAAAGGATAATTTCTGAAAACATCTACAATAAATTATTGAGTGATAAATTAGAAGCTAATTTAGGTTATTTATATGAAAATGTGTTAGCTCAAATAATAAAAACAAGTAATAGAGAATTATATTATCATTTATGGTATGAAAAAGATAAATCAAGGCCTTATGAAATTGATTTTTTAGTAAGTGATAATAATAAAATAATTCCAATTGAAGTTAAATCATCTAATATTAATAATCATAAATCAATAGATGTATTTTCTATAAAATATTCATCATGTATTTCTAGAAGAATTTTATTTTCTCAAAAAGATATAGGTAATAAAGAAATGTTAGAATTTAAACCAATTTATTTAGCACCAATTATAATTAATAATCTAAATTAATTATTTTTTACTTATAGAAATAATTAGATAATATAAAGATAATCTAGATTCTTTAAAAATTTAAATTGTTAATAGATGAATTAATGAAAATTATAATTGGTATTACAAATGTCTAATAAAAATTATATCAATATTGAATAAATGCGGTTTTATTAGTATAATATAAGCAATAAAGGAGGCTATTTTAATGGCAAAAAAGAAAAAAGTTAATTCGCAATTACCTTTTTATTTAACAATTGGTATTTTGGTAGTTGCAATATTAGGTGTTGTTTTATTCTTATTTTTAGATGCTGTAACACTTAAGGAAGTAGAATCAACAGGGATTGGTATATTTGATGATCTTATAGGGGAGATTCAAGATGCACTTGCAGAACATACTAAATTTAATGGTATGCAAATAGTATTTGGTTATTCTGAAACAGTAGCAGAAGATTCTATATTTGAATCAACAGCAAATATTTTAAATTTTAGTTTTGTAGCTTTAATTCCATTAATTTTAGTTGTTGCTGGTATTGTTTTAAATATTCCAAAATCTAAACTATTAAGTTTAATTGGGGTTGTATGTTTTGTTGCTGCGGCAGTTATGTTGATTTTTGTTCCTAATTATGTATCAATCGCTGGTTCTGATTCACTAGGGGCAGCAGATTATTATCAACCTGCTGTTGGAGCCTATTTAGGTATGGCTTGTTCAGCGATATGTGCTGTACTTGGTTTAGGTAGAACATTATTAATTAAGTAAGTCTCTAAGGAGACTTATTTTTTTGCTGAAATAAAAAAACAAGATTATACTTATATTTTTGTTATGTTTAAAATGGATAAATATTCAGTTTTTAATGGACAAAAGTAAAATTTTGTTGTATTATTATGTTGCAATAAGAAAAGTAATGATAAGAAGAAAGATAGCTAGAAGTTTTATAGAGAATTTGTGGTTGGTGGAAACAAATAAACTAGGCTATCGGACAACATCTTTAAATGATAGAAGAAATTAATTAGAACTATCCGTTTCTGGCGTTAACAGATTTGAGTGCTGAATTATAATTCAGAATTAAGGTGGTACCGCGCCGTTTTTTTGGCGTCCTTAAGTTCAAAATGTTAATAAAAGGAGAAAATATATGAGAGATTTAAGTTATCAAATTTTTGAAGATGCTAAGAGTTATGAAGGAAAAAAAGTTTTGTTAAGAGGTTGGGTTAGAAACAATCGTAATCAAAAATCTTTTGGCTTTATAATGTTAAATGATGGAACTTTTTTTGAATCCATTCAAATAGTATATGATGAAGATACAATTGGCGTAGCTGAAGCTAGAAAAGCAAGAGCAGGTATGTCAATTGAAATAGAAGGTGTAGTAGTACTAACTCCAAATAATGCTCAACCATTTGAGGTTAAAGCTACAAAATATACATTGCTTGGAGGATGTGATGAAACATATCCTATTCAACCTAAACGTCATACAAGAGAATTTTTAAGAGAACATGCAGATTTAAGACCTAGAACTAATTTATTTAGTGCTGTATTTAGAGTAAGAAGCATTTGTGCAATGGCAATTCATCATTTTTTTCAAGAAAAAAGATTTGTATATGTTCATACACCAATCATTACGGCTAATGACGGTGAAGGAGCAGGACAAATGTTTCAAGTTACTACACTTGATTTAAATAAATTAGATGGTAAAGAAATAGATTATTCTAAAGATTTCTTTGGAAAACAAGCAAACTTAACGGTTACAGGGCAATTAGAAGCTGAAAGTTTCGCTTTAGCCTTTAGCAATGTTTATACATTTGGACCAGCATTTAGAGCTGAAAATTCTAATACGTTAAGGCATGCTAGTGAATTTTGGATGATTGAACCAGAAATGGCTTTCGCAGATATCAACGATGATATGGATATTATGGAAGAAATGGTAAAATACATCATTAGTTATGTTTTAGAACATGCAAAAGAAGAGATGGCTTTCTTTGACAAATTTGTTGAAAAAGGTTTAATTACTCGTCTAGAGAATGTTTTAAATAAAGATTTTGTAAGAATTAGTCATCATGACGCCATTACAATTTTAAAAGAAGCTAAGGTTAATTTTGAAGACAAACCAGAGTATGGAAAAGACTTAGGTAGGGAGCATGAAAAGTACTTAACAGAGACATATTTTAAATGTCCTGTCTTTGTTAAAGATTGGCCTGAAGAAATTAAAGCTTTCTATATGCGTTTAAATGATGATAAGTCAACAGTGGCAGCAGTTGACCTATTAGTACCAGGCTCAGGTGAATTATGTGGCGGTTCACAAAGAGAAGAAAGAATGGATTTATTGTTAAATAGAATGAAAGAATTTAACATTAAACCTGAATCTATGGATTGGTATTTAAACACACGTCGTTATGGTGGTTGTATTCACAGTGGATTTGGTATGGGATTCGAAAGACTTTTAATGTATATCACTGGTGTTGAAAATATTCGTGATGTAATTCCATTCCCAAGAACACCAAAGAATATAGAATTCTAATTTATAATGTAAAAACATTGTAAAGTATGACAAAAATCTTTTATATTATTTAGTTTTATGATAAAATCATAAAGGAAATATTTACTCAATTGGAGGAATTTATGAAGGTTGTATTAGAACATTTAACTAAGATTTTCACAAATAAGAAGAAAAGTGAGGTAACAAGAGCCGTCGATGATTTAAATATAGAAATTCCAGATGGCAAATTAATTGGTTTACTTGGCCCTTCTGGTTGTGGAAAATCTACAACACTTTACATGATTTCAGGTTTACAAGAACCCACATCAGGAAGAATTTTCTTTGGTGAAGATGATGTAACTGATTTAGCACCTGAAAAAAGAGGAATTGGCTTAGTTTTCCAAAATTATGCCTTATATCCTCATATGACTGTAGCACAAAATATTATTTTCCCACTTTTAAATTTAAAATGGAATAAAAAAGAGGCTGCAGTTAGGGCATTTGAAGTTGCAAAAATTGTTCAAATTGAAAATTTGATGGATCGTAAACCTAGTGAATTATCAGGTGGTCAACAACAAAGAGTTGCGATTGCACGCGCCCTTGTTAAGAGTCCTAATGTATTGTTGCTAGATGAACCATTATCAAATCTAGATGCTAGACTTCGTCTACAAACAAGAGAAGAAATTAAACGTATTCAAAGAGAAACAGGTGTTACAACAATATTTGTTACACACGACCAAGAAGAAGCAATGTCAATTTCTGATTACATTGTTGTTATGAAACTTGGTGTTGTTCAACAAGTAGGAAAGCCACAAGATGTTTATGATGATCCAGTTAACCTATTTGTTGCAAACTTCCTTGGAACTCCACCTATTAACATCTTTAAAGGCTATATTAAAGATGGTGGTGTTTATATTGCTGATGAAAAAGTCTTAGATACTGAGTTTGAAGATCAAGATGTGTTTGTTGGTATTCGTCCTGAAGGATTTATAGTTGCTGATGATGGAGAATTCTCAACAGATATTAGACAACTAGAAGTTATGGGTAGAGATATATCTATTGTATCAACTCATCCTGAAAGTACAAAACCTACTATTAGAACTATCGTTGATGCAGACGTTAAAGTTCCTACATCAGGAAAGGTAAGATTCCATTTAAAACCTAATAAAGTATTTTTATTTAATGCTGAAACAGAAATGAGGTTGAAGTGATGCAAGATGAATCTAAAAAAGTAGTTACAGAAAATGCTAGTAATACAAGTGTAGATACATCTAACCCATTAGTTGTTGAAGAAATATATGAAGAAGTTGCTGAGGCAAGTAGAAGAAAAAATGCTTTCTCTAAATTTCTTCGCAATCAGAAAGGTTATATTTATTTACTTCCTGCTTTAGCTGTTTTAATTGTATTTACTTTTTATCCATTAGTTAACACATTGATTTTGGCTTTTAGAGAAGGGTATGATAGATTAGTAGTTGCTAATCCAAATGCTAATGTAACATTCTCTTTAGGTTTTGGGAACTTTGCTAAAATTTTAGCTGGTTCTAATCAAGATTTAACTTGGGCTGAATGGTGTCATGATATTGGGGCTATATTTGCTGGTAATACAAATAAAGTTCAATTTATAACTTACCAAACCCAATTATTTTGGACAGCTATAAGAAATACTTTAGTTATCGTATTTTTAACTGTTATACCATCTGTTGTTATAGCGTTGTTAATAGCAGTTGCATTAAATAGTATTAAGCCATTACAAAAAGTGTTCCAAACAATATTCTTTTTACCATATTTAACAAATACACTTGCTATTGCAGCTGTATTCCAAATAATGTTCCAATCAACAAATCAAGGAGCAATATCTGCTGTACAAGGTATAGTTAATAATGTAATTGAATTTTTTGGTGGTACTCAAGTCGACTGGTTAAATGGTAGTAATTATTGGGCTTCAGTAGCGGTAGTAGTTATTTATTCTATTTGGAATGGTTTAGCATTCAAAATTTTAATTTTAATGGGTGCTTTACAAAGTGTTAATAAACAATGTTATGAAGCTGCAAAAATAGATAGTACTCCTAAATTTAGAGTTCTTACTAAAATTACAGTTCCTTTAATTTCTCCGATGATAGCTTATTTATTAGTAACTGGATTTATTGGAGCGTTTAAAGAATATACTGCAGTTTTAGGTCTATTTAGTTCACCAGGTGGAACATCTATGGGTAATAATAACTTTATGATTACAATTGTAGGTTATATTTATCAATACATTGATGGTAATTTTGCTGGTCAATATGGTATGGCTTCCGCTGCTTCATTGATATTGCTTGTAATTATTATGATATTTACTGCAATTAATATGTATGTAAGTAAAAAGAGAGTTCATTATTAGGAGGTAAGAAATATGCAAGAACAAACTTCTGGTATGAACATTCAAATAGCTGGTCATGGTACATCTGTTGACAAAGCTTTAAAAGCTCAAAAAGTGATTAGAATATTTAGTAAAGTTTTAATTTATATATTCTTAATACTTGTAGCTTTATTTACATTATTCCCATTTTATTGGATGATTAATACATCCCTTAAAACACTTTATGATTATACTAATGAATTACCACAAACTTTCTGGCCTACTACAGTAGCTTGGGAAAACTATTATAATGCCTTTGTTGGTAATGATTTTATGACTTATTTTATTAACACATTAATTGTAGGTGTAATATCTACATTACTTGGTGTTTTAGTTACAATCTTAGCGGCTTTTGCCTTTGCTAAACTTAATTTTATTGGTAAAGATTTAATCTTTACATTATTACTTGCTACTATGATGGTACCTGGTGAATTGTTCCAAATCACAAATTTAGTAACAACTATTCAATTAGGATGGTTAAATACATATATTGCTTTAATAATTCCATTCTTAGTTAGCGTGTTCTATATCTATTTACTTCGTAATAACTTTAAGCAAGTTCCAAATGAATTATATCTAGCTGCTAAAGTAGATGGAACTAGTGATTTTAAGTTCTTATGGAAAATTATGGTCCCACTTTCTATGCCAACTATCATTTCAATTACAATTTTAAAATTGATGGGTGCATGGAATTCATATATTTGGCCTCGTCTAGTAAATGCAACCGGAATTCATGGACGTCCAATGACAATGGTAGCCAACTGGTTAATGTCATCATTCACTGATCCAAATACCAATATGACTCACCAACCAATGCGTATGGCAGCGGTAGTTATTGTGTCAATCCCATTATTCTTAGTATTCGTATTCTTTAGAAAATACGTAATGCGTGGTGTATCTAGATCAGGTATTAAGGGATAAAAATATTGAAGCAAAATTTTAAGAGAAGGAGAAAACATGAAAAAATTATTAATTTTTGCTTTAGGTGCTGTATCAGCAATAAGCTTAGCATCATGTGATAATGGTTCTAAAGATACGAGCCATACTATTCAATTTTGGAATACAATGGGTGCTAATTTAAGAGAAGTATTAGACCCAGCTATTGAACAATTTGAAACAGATAATCCAGGTTGGACTGTTGAAGCTACTCAAATCGGTTCATATGATGATGTTAGAAATCAAACAATTTCTTATATTGCTGCTGGTTCAAACCCAGATTTAGTTTATTGTTATCCAGACCATGTTGCAATGTATAACAAAGCTAGTGCTGTAGTTGATTTAAATCAATACATTAACGATCCTGAAATTGGTTATACACAAGAACAAGTTGATGACTTCATTGATGGTTATTATGCAGAAGGTTCAGTATATGGTGATGGAGCTATGTATACTTTACCATTCTCTAAATCAACAGAAGTTCTATACTATAATAAGACATTCATGGATGATCAAGGATTAACAGACATCTTATTAAATAATGAAGATCCAATAGAAGCAAATAGAGGAGTTCCTACTTGGAATAGTATTGAACAAGTTTGTCAAGTTATTAAATTAAGATATCCTAATTCAACACCTCTTGGTATAGATAGTGAAGATAACTTCTTTATTTCAACTGCTGAAGAAAAAGAAGCTCCATATACTTCTGCAACAGGTGAACATTATTTATTTAATAATGAACAAAATAAAGAAACTGTAAGAATGTTAAAAGATTGGTATGACAAAGGTTATGTTACTACTCAAACTATTTTAACAACTTATACATCTTCAATTTTTGTAAGCCAAACTTCATATATGTCAATTGGTTCTACAGGTGGTGCTACTCACCAAAAACCACAAAATGGTGAATTTGAAGTAGGTATTGCACCATATCCTCAATTTGTAAATGAAGATGGTACTTTCACAAAGAAAGCAATTTCTCAAGGCCCATCATTATGTATGTTAAAACAAAATAGTGAAGAAAAAATGCAAATGACTTGGAAATTTATGAAAGAATATTTATTAACTACTGAATTCCAAGCACAATTCTCAATTGCCTCTGGTTATAACCCAGTATTAGAATCAGTTTATGATAACCCTGTTTATCAAGATTTCTTAAATGGTGCTGATGGTTATGATGGTATTGCTGCTTCAGCTGCAAAAGCATCATCAGCAATGGAAGCATACTATTTCGTATCTCCAGCATTTGAAGGTTCTTCATCAGCTCGTGATGCTGTTGGTCAATTAGTTGTTAACGTATTAAATGATACATATGAAATTGATGAAGCATTCAATTTTGCTATTAGATCTTGCGGTGCTTAATAAATGAAAAAAATCAATAATGTTCTAATAATATTAGGTGTATTGATTTTCTCTCTTATTTTAGCTTCTTGTAATAATGATGAAAAAGAAAAAGTTGATTATGTTTCTAATTTAAAATTAGATGTATCATACAAAGATAAAGAATTTTTCGCGGATGGTATTGGTGAAGTAGAATTATATGCTAATATTGATGGTGATACAGCTTACTTCTTAACTGGTGGCGAAGAAGCTAAAATTAGATTTGTATCTGTTGATACACCAGAATCAACAGGTAGAATTGAACCATGGGGTAAAGCTGCTTCTGATTTCACTAAAAATATTTTAAATAATGCAGAAACAATCGTTTTACAATCATCAACAGGAACTGTACCTGATGCTGATTCAACAGGCTCACGTTATTTAGCATTCATTTGGTATAAAATGGATAGTGCTAGTGAATTTAGAAATTTAAATTTAGAATTAGTTCAAGAAGGCTATTCAATAAATAAATCTGTTGAAGGAGCTTTATATCAAACTGAATTCCAAGAAGCTGGAACTCAAGCAATGAATTTAAATTTACGTGTTTGGTCAAGCGAAAATGATCCAGATTATGATTATTCAAATGGTCAAGATGTAACAATTAAAGATATTAGCATAAATCCAGAACCTTTATTAAATAAGAGAGTTAATTTTGAAGCCTATGTAACAAAAAGATATGAAAACTATTGCTATTTACAAAATGAAGTTGATGGCAAATCTTATGGTACTGTTATTTATTTAGGTTATGATTCTGTTTTAACTGGTAATATGTCTCCATTTAAAGTTGGTAATCTAGTTAGAGTTCACGGTTTTGTTCAACAATTTAATGGCAATTGGCAAGTAGCAGGATGCTCATATAATCCATTCCATGATGGTCAAGTTGAAAAGTATCCTCAAGAATGTCATTTAGTAAGTAGTGGTCATACAACAGAACCTGTTACAATAACTGGTGATGAATTAAATAATGGTAAAGAAATTATGCATACACTAGTTAAAATTGAAAACTTAGTTGTAACAAGCACATACACATCAGAAGAAATGGTTGGTGATGTTGTTGCTAAAGAAATGACTATCACATGTAAAACAAGCGATAACAAAACTGTTCAAATTAGAACAGGTAGTCTTTATAAGAGTTATGGAGATCCTCTTACTGAAGGCGATTTTAAAAATGCAGTATTAACAAGCGTTGTTGGTATTGTTGATAATTATGAAGGGACTTATCAAATTCGTTTGGTAAGTTATGAAGATGTAATTTTCGGTTAAAAGAAAGGAAAAGCAATGAAAAAGAGTTTTAGATTAATAGCCTCATTATTTATGTTACTTGTAGTAGCGATTGCCCTTACTGCTTGTAGCAATAAAAAATATGAACAAGCTATGACTAATGTTAGTCTATTATTAGATACTACATGGGATCAAAACGAAAGACTAGATGATGATAATAATTCTCTTGGTTCTTTTGTAAACAGTGATTTCACTGTTCCTTATGAAATTAATGTTGATGGTGAAATTATTGGCGTTTCATATGAAATTTCTGGTACTGGTGCTGCAGTCGTTAAAAACGATTCAGCAAAAACGGTTACTATAGATGTTACTCAAACAGGTGAAGCTCAAAAATTCACTTTAACTGTAACAATTGAAAAAGTAGATCCTAGATCTTGGGAATTTAATGTAGATGCCCTAGATTTATCTATGGAAAAAACACAAGCTGAAATTGATGCTATGAATCCTATGACATATGAAGAATATGCAGCTGCTGAATCTGGCGACTCTATTGTTATTCAAGGGTATATAACTCATCCACATGATTATAGCTCATCATATGCACAAGGTTCAGTTTGGTTACAAGATGACAATGGTGGTTATTATGCTTATAGAGTTAAAGTAAATTCACAACGTGAATGGGATACTTACTTTAAAGAAGGAAATAAAATTGCTATTGTTGGTAAAAAGAGTCCATTTAACGGTTGGGATGAAGTAGGTTCAGGTTCTACTTATTACTATATTAAAGATGCAGAACCTAAGAAATATGATTTTGAAGATGTAACAAGCTTATGGGGCGGTTTAAAACCAAATTCAAAAGAAGCTCAAGCAGTTCAAAATAAGAAAGTAACAGTTACTGCTAAAGTAGCTAGTATAGATGAATATAATAGTGAAGAAATGAAAGTTGGTTTAACTGTTAATGGTCAAACAGGCTATGGTGCATTCTTCAAAGATTCATATTTAGGTGCATTACCTGAAAATTATTTATCTGATTTAGAAGTTGGTTATACAATTAAAATTGAAGGTATAGTTTCAATTAGTCGTGATGGGGCTCAAATTTGCCCAATTGCTACAGAATGCTATACAATTACAAGTAAAGTAGTAACTGACCAAGATAGAATTGATGCTGCAATAGCTGCAGTTAGTAGACAAGAAGTCGTTGAAGAAAATTATTCAACATTAAATGCTCCATTAGAATTAATTACTGAATATGTTGCAACTGGTGATGTAAAAGTAGCTATTTCATATGAATTAAAAGATGTTGAAGGTAATGGTATTACTTTAACAGAGGGTAATAAATTAATGGTTACTGTTGATCCTCAAACAGCATCAAAAGCTACATTAGTTGCTACAGCTAAATTAGATGGTGTAGACCCTAAAACACATGAATGGAATATTGTTACTAAGACAAATCAAGATGTATTAGAAGAAGAAGTAGCAGCTACATCAGGTCAATCTTTAACATATACTGCATTCACTACTGAATTAAGAGGTGCTAGGGTTGATTTATATAAATCATCAAGAGCAAAGATTGTCTATGCATTAGAAAGTAATGATGTTGAAAAATATGTAAAAATTGGTCAATATGCTTCAGGTGGTTATTATTTAGAAGCATGCTTAAAAGATAAAGATCATCCTGATTATCCAGAAGATTTATTAGAATTTAACGTTATCGCAACTATCACTTATGGTGAAGGCGAAAATGCTAAAGTTGATTCTGTAGTATTAACATTCAATATTGTTGATGCTTTAAAAGCTTTAACTGAAGCTGAAGAAAAAGCTCAACAAGACATCATTAACAATACTACTACTACTGAAGCTCCATATCCAACTGTAACATATCAAGGTACAGTAGTTCATTCTAATACAAATAAACCAGTAGTTTTATTACAAACTAGTGCTGGTGCTGTATATGTAAGAGCTCTTGGTTATGGTAATAAATTTGAAAATACATTCAAAGTTGGTAATGTTGTAAGAGTTACAGGTTCATTAGAATATTTTAATGGCTTATATCAAATAGTATTACAAAATGGTGCAGGCACTATTGTTACTAACTTAGAAGGTGCAAAACCAAGCTATACAGATATTACAAGTATCATTTCTAATGGTGCAAATCCAACTGAATTAAGACCATTAATGGCTCATTTAGTTGAATTAAAAGGCGCTATGTATACTGGTAGTGGTTTCAAAGTAGGTAATGGTGAAATTGCTTGGTATTTAGATGGTAAGATTTTAAATGGTGATTTAGAAACTAAATTAGTTGTAGGTAATACTTATGATGTTAAAGGTTTCGTTAATATTTATAAAAATTATCAAATTTCTCCAATTAGTACAGATGCAGTTTCTTTAGTATCTGAAGCTACTGATGAATTTAAAGCACAATATGAATTAGATTCAGTTGTAAATTCATTAAATAATAAAACTTATTCTGAAGATGCTAGTGTTACATTAGCTGCTAAAGGTGATTCATTTGATAAAGTTGAATTAACTTATGCTTTAGATGGTACTTATACTACAGTTTCATTAGCAGATGGTAAATTAACTATTACTCCAGCTAACACTGAAGAAGTAGTTAAGATTAAAGTTACTGCTAAACTTGGTAGTGTTGTAAAAGAAGGTATCATAACTATTACAACTAATGCTACTATTAGACCAGAAATGGAAAAAACACAAGCTGAAATTGATGCTATGAATCCTATGACATATGAAGAATATGCAGCTGCCGCAGATAATGTAGCTGTAACTATTCAAGGTTATGTAACATATACTCATCTATTTAAAAAATATTATGATGATTATGAAGTTTCATTATGGCTACAAGATGAAAATGGTGGCTATTATGCTTACAATATGTATTTATATTCAACTACTGAAGAAGAAGCAAAAGCTGAAGTAGAAAAATATTTAGCAGTTGGTAAAAAGGTTGCTATTGTTGGTAAAAAGAGTCCATATAGTTGTTGGGATGAAATAGGAAGTGGTTCTAAATATTATGCTATTACTGATGCAAAAGAAAAAACATTTGAATATGTAGATTTAACAAATACTTTATCTGCAAAACCTGCAACAGATAAAAGTGTAATAGCTTTACAAAACACAAAAGCTAAATTTGTAGCAACTGTAACAGAAATTGGCAAAGTTAATGATTTCAAATGCACAGTTAAAGTTACAATTGGTGCTAATGTTTATACAGTTTACTTAAAAGATGATTATTTAGGAACTGAATATGAAGATAGTGATATTAAATTAGAAGTTGGTAAAACTTATTTAATGGAAGGCTTCTTAGCTGTAAGTAACAAAGCTCTTCAATTATGTCCAAGTTCATTAGATTTTGCTAAAGAACAACAAGTTACAGAAACACCAGATACAGTTCTAGGTATTGAAAAAGGTAAAGTTCAAGCAGCTTTAGATTTAATTCCAAATATTAATGCTGAATCTGAAATGATATATGATTTATATGTTTCTGAAGACAATCGTGTTCAAGTTACTTATAAAGTTGAACAAGGTTCAGAATACGCAACTATAGCAGAAAATAAGATTACTTTTGCTAATCTTCCAAGTGAACAAGCAACTGTAAAAATTATTGCTACTATAGTTGTAACATTTGATGCAAGTAATACTGCAACTGCTGATGTCTCTAAAGACATCACAGTTGTAGGTAGAGCATTATCTAATTGGGAAAAATATTATAATGCTGCTGCTGGTGATGCTATAGAAGCAAGTGGTGTTGTTGTAGCTTCTGGTCTAAATGGAAGCAAGGGTACTGCTATTGTTCAAGATGAAAATGGAGCTTATTTAGTTCAAAATTCAAGTGCTAAAGACTGGTGGATGACAAAATTTGTTGCAGGACACAATGTAACTTTATCTGGAATTAAAGATATTAATAGCTCTAAACATGTATTTACTGTTAACGAAGACGGTGTTACATTAGGTGAATCAACAACTCCTGTTGTAGCTAAAGATGTAACATCAATAGTTCAAGAAGGTAAATTAAATCCT
The DNA here is from genome assembly GCA_944324795.1 of uncultured Acholeplasmatales bacterium. Classification (GTDB taxonomy): domain Bacteria; phylum Bacillota_I; class Bacilli_A; order Acholeplasmatales; family Anaeroplasmataceae; genus CALUXS01. The sequence continues at coordinate 10,566 of CALUXR010000018.1, read as the reverse complement.
AATGATCATCCTGAACTTGAAGCAATGTATGTATCTGTAATAGGGGAATATAAAGTTGATGGTAAGAAAGAATACTTATATGTAGGCGAACAAAAGATTCAATATTACGAGGATTGGTCATTTACAAGTGTAAACATTAAATTCGTAAAAAATGGCACTTATAAGATTTCAGGATATCTTCAAAGATATAATAGTATTTTTGAAATCTCTCCATTATTTGGGGATGAAGATATTGAATTAATTTCTATTCCAAATAGTGCAAAAGTAGAACAAGAATTAAATGATATTAAGGAATTATTTGCTACAAGCTATACAAAAGATGAAACTATCAATGTTTATGCTAATGGTAAAACTTATGAAGATGTTGTATTATCATATACATTAGAAGGAGATTTTACTAGTGTAACATATGCAGATAATGTTATAACAATTAGTCCAAAAGATGATCCAGAAGAAATATCATTAAAAGTTGTTGCAAGTATTGGCGAAGATCAATCCGAAATAGTTATTAAATTCACAACTCAATTATCTACAGTTGTTGAAGGTGAAACTATAACTTTAACGCAAAGTGTAGCTGACAATGTTCAAAACATTAAAGATGGGACAGATATTACAGAATATTATGAAAATGCAAAAGACAACGTATCTTTAATAGTTAATAAGAATAATTCAGCTACGTTGCCAGCCTTGAATACAGATGGGGGTTTAAGACTATACGGAAATGCTTCAGATGGTGTAGGAAATGAGTTGAACATTACATCTCTAAATGGTAAAAAAATTGTTAAAATTTCAATCACTTGGAAAGGAAATAACGCCATTGGTGGAGCATTTAAAATAAATGATTCATGGTTTGATATTACTGATTTAAGTGTTGAACATACTACAGAAGTAAGTTTTGTAAATGGCGTTGATACTATAAAAATTTTAAACTCTACACGCGATGGTTCTAAAATAAATTGTAGATTGTACATTTACAGTATATCTATCACTTTTGCTGCTTAATATTTGAGAAAATTTATATAAAGGGAGAAGAAATAAAAACTTCTTCCTTTATTTTTTTGCAATTGAATAATTATATTATCTATATTATAATTTAAGTGGTAAATATATATGAATGAGGTGTCAAATAAATGAAAAAATTAGGCATATTTATAAGTTCATTATTGTTAATAATATTAGTTTCATGTAATGATGTTAATAATATAAATAATAGTGAAATTGCACAAAAAATAATCGATTCATTAAACATTAGTGTTAATAATATGACTGTTGATGAAGATTTTAGTGTTCCTGCTAGTATTAGTTATGAAAGAAAAAATTATGATTTAACTTATATTAGTGAAAATACTAATGCTTTAACATTTAGTTTAAACGGTTCTAATTATGATGCTAAAATTGTAAGAAGTGATAATGATGTTAAAGTTAATTTTAGTGCTAGTGTTACCTATAATGATGCTAGCGCGAGTAAGAATTTTAATGTTACTATAGCTAAAAAAGAAGCTATTCAAAGTAATGATGAAGAAATAGCTTTAAATATCATTAATTCTATTAATGTTAGTGTTAATGGAACTAAGGTTAGTGCTGATTTTAAAGTTCCTGCTAGTGTTTCTTATGGTGGAGCTAGTTATGATATAACTTGGACGGCTAAAGATTCTAATTTACTTGGTTTTAATAAATCTGATAATGAATATAATGTTGTTATTACAAGAGGAGATAATGATGTTTCTACAACTTTTACAGCTAGCATTTCATATAATGGTATTATTAAAACTAAAGATTTTAATATTACTATAGCTAAAAAAGATGGAACTATAACTCCTTCAGGAGAACTACCAAGCGATATAACTTATACTGGTTATTATTCAGATATGACTGGTAATTTTGATACATATGACGAATTCTTTAATACTTTAAATGATATTTTAGTATCTACACATACTAGTAAAGGATCATATTCCAAAGCTTGGACAATTTTAGAAGAATCTGATGCTTATGATAGTGATCATATTGAATGTTTTTATACAGGTTTAATTATAGAAAAAGATAGAAGAGATCAAGGTTCTGGTAGCGATAATACAATTTGGAATAGAGAACATGTATGGGCAAAATCACATGGTTTTGATGATCAAAGTTATTGGGCATATTCAGATTGTCATCATTTAAGAGCGACTGGCAAAGCTATTAATAGTTCACGTGGTAACAAGTATTTTGATGAAGTTAATAATCCAACTGATAGTGATCAACATGGAAATAAATGGACTGGTTCTGTTTTTGAGCCACGTGATGAAGTAAAAGGTGATGTAGCTAGAATTTTATTTTATATGGTTACAAGATATCATGATAGTACATTAACTTTAACTTTAGATAATAGTGGCAGTTACCCTAATAGTAAAGGCGTAGGAAATCTTGGAATGCTTGACACTTTAGTTAAATGGCATTATGAAGATCCTGTAAGTGAAACTGAAATTAAAAGAAATGAAGTAGTTTATTCTTATCAAGGAGATCGTAACCCTTATATTGATCATCCTGAATTTGTATATTTCTTATATCAAGATGAAAGTGAAGAATTAGGAATAACAGAAGAAAATGTCTTAACTAAAGTAGAAAATGGCAATATTGGTGGCGGAGATATAGAAGATACTACTATTGCTGATTTAATTAATGATATTGAAGAATTAAGAAATAAAACTATTACTTTAGAAGATAAGACATTATTAGATTCATTACAATCTAGATATGATTTATTATCTGCAGCTGATAAATCAAAAGTTACAAATTATAATTTATTACAACAAAAATATAGGGAATATAATGAATTACTTGGTATAAGTGATATTGTTTATAATTTAATGAAATTTCCATCAACAGGCAATACATTTAGTAAAGAGGCTGAAATAACAGATCAAGGTGTTACTTTTTATACTACAAATTATAGTACAAAAGACAGTGAATTTTTATTAGGCTTCAATGATGAAAAAAATTATAATGCTCCTAATGATAAATATAATATTGGTGGTTGGGAAATGTTTGCAATACTTGAATTTAATGTTGAAAATTTAAATAAAATTAGCTTTGAAGTTGGAACAATAAATAAAAATTTTGATGGATGTAGTATCATTTATTCAAGTAATGGTCAAAATTATGAACTTATTGCTGATGTTTCTAGCCAATGTAAAGAAGGAAATATCTTTGAATATAGTTTTGATTCTACTAAATCTGGTTATTTTGCTATAGTTGTTTATGGGTCTGCTCCTAGAATGATTATGAAAAATTTCACTTTATCTTATATTTCTTAATATATTGTGTCCTTATTTAAATGTTTAATCATTTACTTGAGGACACTTTTATTATTTAGTATAATAAAAAATAGGAAAGGATGATTAGAATGAAATATTATCTTAAATCATTTGATAATATTCTTTTATCTTTTGAAATGATAAGAGAATTAGGTGAAATTAAAGTTAATATTCTTGATATTAATGGTGAATTTAAATATTTATTACCATTAGATTTAGAATTAACTAATGATGGTTTAATTAAATGGTTATATAGAAGAATTATTCCTAAAAATAGAGCTTATGTAGAAAATTTTTTAGCTAAATTAGGCCTAAATCATAGAGATTTAATAGGGATACTTAATATAAGTAAGGGGTTATCTTTAAATGATTGTTTTTGGGTAGTAGAAGATAATTTTAATGGTTTATTTGAAGATTATAATTTATATGAAAATAATTTTAGTAATGTTTTAGCTTTAATAGCTTTTACAGGTTATGGTTCTTATTTAAAAAGCACATTTAGATCATCACCCGAATTTACAACAAATGGCATGTTAGCTAAATGTTGGCGAAGAATTAATGGCGAAGTTTATCTTTTTAAAAGTGGAACAGAAGGTTTTGCTAATAGCGGTAATGAACCATATTCAGAATATTATGCTAGTCAAATTGGCTTTACTATGGGTATTGATATAATCCCTTATAATTTAGCTAAATGGAAGGGGAAATTATGTTCATATTCTAAATTATTTACAAGTTTAAATTATTCTTTTATCCCTATTGGTAGAATAATTAAAGATTGTAATATGGATAAAGTTATTAATTATTATAAGACTTTAGGTCCTATATTTTATGATTCATTAATAGATATGATTGTATTTGATGCTATTATATTAAATACTGATAGGCATTTTGGTAATTTTGGCTTATTAATTGATAATAAAACTAATAAAATTATTAAACCTGCTCCTTTATTTGATCATGGTTTATCATTATTAAATTTTGCTATGGCAGATGATTTGAAAAATTATAATAAATATATTAAAACATTATTACCAAGCTGTTATAATGATTTTATTTTAGAAGCAAAGTTATATATTACTAAAAGACAAAAAGATATGTTAAAGAAATTAATTAATTTTAAGTTAAAAAAACATTCACGTTATAATTTAGATAAATATAGATTAAATATATTAGAAAATATTATTAAAGAAAGGATTAATATCTTATTAAACATTTAGATTTGAGAGTATTAAAATTTAATACTCTTTTATTTTATATTTATTAAAATATTATTAATAAAATAGAATTTAATTATCTTTTAAGATTTAGTTTATGATATAATCGTTAGCGAAAGGATTGATATACTTGATTAAGAAAATTAGTTTAATATTTTTATTAATATTATTAAGTCTTGCATCTTGTGAAGATAAATTTCTTAATATAGTTGAAGAAGAAATAAATTTAAAAGTTGGGGACACAGTAAATATTAAATATAATACTAATATTAATGGTAATAAAATTTGGAAAAGTTCAAAAGAAATAGTAGATATTACTAATGATGGAAAAATAACAGCCTTAGAAGAAGGAACAACTGTTGTTACTTTAACAATTGATAATTATAGTGATAGTGTTATTGTTAATATTAATGAAGAAGAAAAGCCGATAAAATATTATAAAGTAATTTTTATAATAGATGATAATAATAAAAAAATAATGGAAGTTAAAGAAGGAAATTTAACTGAAGTTATAGCTGATCCTAAAAAAGATGGTTATATTTTTAAATATTGGTCTTTAAGTGAAGATGGGGTAGCTTATGATTTTACAATACCTATTACAAGTGATATTACGTTATACCCTATTTATGAAAAAATAGAAGTTGAAGAAGATCCGTATATAAATATTGATGTAGAAGAATTTTACTTAAATTATACTGAAGCTACATCAGCTACTGATGCAATGTATCGCTCATTACACGGCTTAATGTCTGGTTCTATTTCAGAACAAGATCAAGAACCAACCATTTCTTTAAACAGACCTGAAGAAGATGGTAAATTTATTCGTAATACGGATAGTTATTATAGTGATGATTTAGATACTTACTATATTGTCGATAGTAGTGGTGAAGTAAAAGATGTTGTTTATAGAGGTGGTGCTTATACTACTCTTGAAGAAGTGGCAGCTTATATTTTTGCTTTTGGAGAAACACCAGCTAATTATATAGATGAAAAAAGTGCTGATCCAAAAAGAAGTATATGGGGTAAATATTTAAGATTAAATAATTCATACTTTAGTGGTGATGTAGATAACTATCCTTACGAACCAATTTTACCTAATATTAGAGGTTGTGGTGGCGAATTATATTATTATGAAGTTGACCTAGGAACTACAGGTACTGATTGTGACCCTAAATACCCATCTAAAATATATAATGATGGCAACATTATAACTAGAGGGGCAGCACGAATTGTTTATACAAGATATGATGAAAATCATGATAAAATTATAGATATTAATGAAAAATATTTATTTTATACATATAATCATTATAATGATTTTCAAGAATATTTAAATTATTATGGTGGTTGGGGTGAAATGTTTGGAAACATCACAGGTGGTGGTACTATTTCAAGCAAATATTATTATAATCCTACACCTTATGTAGAAGTTGTAAGAAAAAGTTTTAAAGCTTTATTTAGTTAAAAATGTCTTTGTTTAGCGCTTATTAGGAGATTTATATGAAGAAATTATTTATATTTAGTTTTGTTATTTTAATATTTTTATTTAGTTGTGAGACAAATAATAAAAATGAAAATATTAACCCATTAGAAGATTTTATAATTGAAGTAGAAAATGTAGAAGAAGATTTTGATTTACCATTATATTTAGATTATGAAGGAAATAAATATAAATTAAATTATGAAGTTGATAATGATGTTATAAAAATAATAGAAGAAGATGAAAATTATTTAGCTAAAGTAACAAGAAAAGATTCAGATGAAAAAGTTAAAATTAATGTAATTGTAGTTATAGATAATAAAAATTATGTTAAAACATTTAATTTAAAAGTTCTTAAAAAAGAAATAATAGTAAATAATAATGACATTGTAATATTATCTTGTGATAGTAGAATAGAAGATGAAATAAATTCGATTATTAAAAGTTTAGAAATTATTTATCCAAATTATAATTTTGAATTAATTAATTCTCATTCTAGTTATTTAGATAATGATATTAAAGAATTAGAAGAAAAAGGTAAAAAAGTGAATTTATTATTTGGTGATTCTTTAATATTAAATAAATATAAAGATAAAAATGTAGTTGATTTAAATAAATATATTAATGATTCTAAAATTGGTTTTAATGCATTTAATTTAAATAATTTAAATGAAGAAGCTATAAAACAAGGAAATTATAATAATAAACAAATAATGTTACCTTATTCTTTATCTTTAGATATAGTAAGAATAAATAAACATTTTATTAATTATTTAATAGAAAAAGAATATATTTCAGAAAATGAAGTTGTTGATATAGAAAACTGGTCATGGAATGATTATTTAGAATTTAGTGATATTATAACTTCTAATTTTGGTGATAAACCTGATTTATTCGCTTCTGATTCTTTTAGTAATTCTGTAATGTTAAGATTGTTACAAAATAATGCTATTAATAGTGATGGGTATAATAAAGATAAAATAATAGAGATATTAAATATAATTAAAAATGAATATAATCATAAAGTTATAGAATATGGGCAAGTAGTTAATGGATATATTGCTCGCTTAGCTCCTTATGATGAAAATGAACCAAAAAATATTCATGTTTTATTTGCTTATGGTAGTTTAAGTGGGATAACTTATGATGGTTTTGATTTAGAATATATGGTAATGCCTCCATTTAAAGAAGAAAATAAAGATGTTACTTTATTTGCTAATTGTAATAGTATGATGATGTTTGATAGTAATAATGAAGAAATAAATAATATAATTTATGGGATAATGGTTTCATTATTAAATGAACATGTTCAAGCTACATTAGTTAATGGCTTTGTTCCTGTCAATTATGATGCTTATAATTCAGATATTTATTCTTTAATGATTGATAGTAGATATAGTTTAAGTCAAGAAATGGTTAAAAAATATTATAATAACATTAGATGTTTACCATTAAATGATAAAATAATTGATTTTTATTTAGATTTAAATAATAATACTAAAGATATATTAATTAATAATAAAATAAATGAAATAGTAAATTCATATTTTTAGAAATGAAATAAAAAATGTATTATATAAATGAAAGAGAAGATGGCTCTTTTGAAGTTAAAAAACAAGGAAGTAAAAGAGCAAGTAAAATATTTTCTAGTAAAATAGAAGCTATTAATTATTGTCAAAGTAAAGGATATAATTTTAAAGTTGGCATTAATATTGGTGATAATGAAGTTAAGATAAACAGTAAAAAAGCAAAAAAATATTGGAAGCCAATTTTAATTATATTATTTATTTTAATAATTGGTTTTGGCGTTTTATTTGCCTTAGATTATTATAAAATTATTAATATTGGTTTTGCTGATAAAATAATTAATGGTATAACTAATAATATTAATAAAGATGATGAGGATCTAAAACCTAATAATAATCAAGCTGTTGTAGGAACAACCTATGACGATTTTCAAATTCATTTTTTAATGCTTGGTAATGATTACACTGGAGATTCTATTTATATTAAAGCAGGGGAGACAGATATTTTAATTGATGCAGGATCAAGAAAAGATAGTGCTGATGATATTATAAGTTATTTAGATAATTATGTAACAGATGATAAATTAGAATATGTTATTGCTACACACGGTGATCAAGACCATATAGCTGGGTTTGTTGGTAATAAGAGTGGTGATAGTTATACAGGAATTTTATATAATTATGAAATTGATAATTTTATAATGAATGATAAAACATCAAAAACTACACAAATTTATCAAGATTTATTAGAAGCTGTTGATTATATTGGCAATAATGGTACAAATGTAATGTATGCAGATGATTGCTTTAATAATGTTAATGGGGCTAAAAGTAGTTTTATTTTAGATGAAAATAAAAATATAACAATGGATATCTTATATAATTATTTCTATTTTAATAAAACAGATGATGAAAATAATTATTCAGTATGTACGATGTTTAATTATAATGAACATCATTATATGTTAACAGGTGATTTAGAGCTTGAAGGCGAGGAAAAAATGGCAGAATATTATGATGGTTCAACAGAAGAAAAAACATTACCACATGTCGATTTATTTAAGGCAGGACATCATGGTTCAAGAACATCATCTAATGAATGTTTATTAAAATTGATCACTCCAGAGATAGTTAGCATTTGTTGTTGTGCTGGTTCAACTGAATATACAGCTAATTATCAAACAATATTTCCTACGCAAGAATTTATAAATAGAGTGGCAAAATATACAGATCAAGTTTATGTCACAAGTTATTATGATGAAGAAGAATTAAAAATGAAACCTTTAAATGGTAATATTATCGTTTCAAGTAATGGTAGCGAAGTAGCAGTAAGTGCCTCAAATAATACAACTAAATTAAAAGATTCAGAATGGTTTAATGAAACAATATATGTAGTAAATGATGTATATGTTTCAAGTGGAAAAGGAAAAACAGATTTTTATACAAAAGATACACCATATTCTAAAGCAGTTCCAAGAAGAATATGGCCTAGTTAAAGGATAACTCTAATATTAAGTTAGAAGCTTGATATTAGAGTTTTTTAAAATTCAGGTCTAAAAGTGTAAAATTATATTAGAATTAAAATGCTACAGTTGAAGGTGATATTTTGTTTATTAGAAAAATAGTTAAAGAAATGGATGCTTGGTATTCGTTAAGAAATGTTAAAAAAAGGCTCTAGTTATAAGAGGTGCTAGACAAGTTGGTAAAACAACAATCGCTTTAGAATATTCTAAGACTAAATTTGAAAATGTTATTTATATTAATTTTATGATTGATGAGGGAGTAAAAAAATATTTAATAATAATGATTTAAATGTTGATCGATTAATTATGTTATTAAGTGCTTATTACCCTAAAGAAAAATTTATACCTTTTAAAACTGTTTTAATTTTTGATGAAATTCAAGAATGCAGTCATGCTCGCTCAGCCATAAAACCTTTTATGCTAGATGGTAGATATGATATTATAGCTACCGGTTCTCTTCTTGGAATTAGAGGTTATAGTAAAAATGATTTTAAGTCTATACCAACAGGCTTTGAATATTTTATTAATATGAAATCTTTAGATTTTGAAGAATATTTGTTAGCTCGTGGAATAAAAAGAGAAATAATAGATACAATGAAAAATAACGTTATTTCCTTGAAACCTATAGATTTAGCTTTACATAGCTTAATGTTAGATTATTTTAAAGAATATATCGTTGTTGGGGGAATGCCTGAAGTTGTAGATACATTTTTAAAAACAAAAAATATGTCTTTAGTTCATAAAATTCAACAAAATATATTAGAAGAATATAAAGATGATTTTGGTAAACATCTTAATAATAGTGATGAACAATATGTAAATAAAACTGAACTAGCTAAAATATTAGCAGTTTATAATTCTATACCTAATCAATTAGCTAAAGAAAATAAAAAATTTCAATTTAATTTAATTGAAAAAGAGGCTAGACTTAAAAAATATTATGAAGCAATTATGTGGTTAAAAGATGCAGAAATTATTTCAATTTGTAATAACTTAAATGCTTTATTATTACCACTTGATGCCTATAAGATAAATAAACAATTTAAAATTTATTTTAATGATACTGGTTTATTAATTTCTAATTTTAGCGAAGGAACTACAGCTAGTATTTTAATGGGTGATTTAGGAATTTATAAAGGAGCTATTTATGAAAATATAGTAGCTGATATGTTAATTAAAAATAATAAAAAATTATATTATTATTCAAAAAATGGTGGTTTAGAATTAGATTTTATAATAGAAATAAATAATAATATTATTCCACTTGAAGTTAAGGCGTCAGATGGTAGAGCTAAATCATTAAAAGAAGTAATAAATAATGATAAATATGATGTTCATAAGGCCATTAAATTATCTAGTAAAAATATAAGTGTTAATGATAATATAATTAATATTCCTTATTATTTAACATTCTTAATATAAAAAAGGTATTTAGTTAATTTTAAATACCTCAGACTGTTGACAAACTATTATTGTCAGCAGTTTTTTTTGTTTTTAGTAATTAATAATTTTTATAATAAGATATAT
>CALUXR010000017.1 GCA_944324795.1 uncultured Acholeplasmatales bacterium | reverse complement strand
AGTGAGACTTATATACGTAGTATATAAAATCTCACGAAAGTAGAAAAATTATATAGAATAGTGTCGAAAACCCGAATGTTAACTATATTAATAGGCTTAGTGTTCATTTTATTAGATATTATTATTTCTTTTATTAAAATAATGAAAAAAATTAATATTGGCACAAAAAATGCTTTAAAAACATTTTAAATTATTGACAAAAATACTTAAATAATGTATTATACATTCGTTGTAACATGCACCACATAGAAAGGGTTATAAATGATTAAAATCTACCCTAATAGTGAGTCTTAAAATTATAAGGAGGTAACGACATGTACGCAATTATTGAAACAGGTGGCAAGCAAGTAAAAGTAGAAGCTGGTTCACAAATTTTCGTTGAAAAATTAGATGTTGAAGAAGGTACTACTTATACTTTTGATAAAGTTGTTCTTGTAGGCGGCGAAAAAACTATTGTTGGTTCACCATATGTTAAAGGTGCTAGCGTAGTAGCTAAAGTTGAAAAACAAGGTCGTGGTAAAAAGATTATTGTTTTCAAATATCGCCCTAAAAAGAATGAAAGAACTAAAAAAGGTCATCGTCAAGCTTACACTAAATTGACTATTGAATCTATCAATGCTTAATTATGATTAATATTAAGTATAATACTGAAGATGATATATACTTTTTTGAAGTAAAAGGACATGCTATGTATGCTGAATATGGCAAAGATATAGTTTGTGCTTCTATTTCAACCGCTTTAATAATGACTGTTAATTTACTTTCATATTTAGGTTACAACGATTATATATATGAAGCTAAAGAAGGTTATTTTAAATTAAAAATTAAAAAAGACAATATTACTTCAGCAGTTTGTTTAAATTTAGATGATACATTAAAGCAATTAGCTTTACAGTATCCGAAAAATGTGAAGTATAACGGTTAAGGAGGATAAACCATGATGTTAAAGTTAAATATTCAATTATTCGCATCTAAAAAAGGTGTTGGTTCTACTAAAAACGGCCGTGATTCTGAAGCTAAACGTCTAGGAGCTAAGGTAGCAGATGGTCAAGTAGTTACAGCAGGTTCAATTCTATATCGTCAAAGAGGAACTAAAATATTCCCAGGAAATAATGTTGGTCGTGGTGGCGATGATACATTATTTGCTAAAACAACAGGTGTAGTTAAATTTGAACGTAAAGGACGCGACAAAAAACAAGTATCTGTTTACGCTGTTGAATAATAAGCTAGGCATTGCCTAGTTTTTTTTATAGAAAGGATTTTAATTATGTTTATAGATGAAGTCAAAATGGAAGTTCACGGTGGTAAAGGTGGAGATGGTATCGTTGCCTATAGAAGAGAATTGAAAGTTGAAATGGGTGGCCCTTTTGGCGGTAATGGTGGTAAAGGCGGTTCAATCATCTTTGTTGGTGATGAAGGTCTTAGTACTTTATTAGATTTAAAATATATGAAAGTTTTAAAAGCTAAACCTGGTGAAAAAGGGAAAAACAAAGGAATGTATGGAGCAAATGCAGAAAATACATATGTACACGTACCACTTGGAACGATTATTTATGATGATGATACTAATTTAATAATTGCTGATATTACTCGCGACAAAGAAGAAGCTGTTATCGCTCTTGGTGGTAGAGGAGGTCGTGGTAATATGGCTTTCGCTACTGGTGTTAATAAATGTCCAGATTTTTGCGAAAAAGGAGAACCAGGACAAAAACGCTATATTAGATGTGAGCTTAAAATTCTTGCTGATTGCGGACTTGTAGGTTTCCCATCTGTTGGCAAATCAACCCTATTAGCTGCTTGTAGTGCCGCAAAACCTAAGATTGCAGATTACCATTTTACTACTTTAGTACCACAACTAGGAATGGTTCAAGTAAAAGATGGTAGAAGTTTTGTAATGGCTGATTTACCAGGTTTAATAGAAGGTGCCCATCAAGGTGCTGGACTTGGTTTAGAATTTTTAAGACATATAGAACGTTGCCGTGTTATTGTTCATGTCATCGATATGGCAAGTGTTGAAGGTAGAGATCCTTATAATGATTATTTAATTATAAATAAAGAGTTAGAAAATTATAAAATGAATTTATCTAAACGTCCTCAAATTATAGTAGCTAATAAAATGGATTTACCACAAGCTAAAGAAAATTTGGCTAAATTTATTGAAAAAACCAATTTAGAAGTCATTCCTATTAGTGCATTTACTAAAGATAATATTGCTGAATTAGAATATAAAATAGCTGATCTTTTACAAGTGACTAAACCATTTAGTTTATTTGAAGAAGATGAAATAGCCCCTGAAGTAACTTATGAATATAAAGAAGATGAGCCAATATTTAAAATTGAAAAAGACAAAGACGGTGTTTATAACGTTACTGGCGATAAATTGTATCGAATATTCCAAATGACTAATTTTGAAAATGAGTCTTCAGTAAATCGTTTTGCAAGACAATTAAGATCTTTTGGTATTGATGATGCCTTAAGAAAATTAGGCATTAAAAATGGCGATACAGTGCGTGTTTTTGAATTTGAATTTGAGTTTATAGAATAATATGTTAGAATTTATTTTAAATCATTTAATATTTTCAATTTTAGTTTTTTTAAATATAATTGGTTCATTAATATCTTTATTTTTATATACATTAGATAAAATAAAAGCTAAGCATAATATGTGGAGAATTAAAGAAAGGACTTTAATTATAAGTACATTTCTTTTTGGAGCAATAGGTAGTTTTATAGGTATCTTTATTATAAGACATAAAACAAAACATTGGTATTTTGTGCTATCTTGTATTTTATCTTTAATTATACAAGCAGTAATACTATATTATACATTTAACTTAAAATTTTAATATCTTGTAAAATTATTATTACTAAAGTATCATATTAATAGATTATATATTAGTTTTATTTGTATATTGCTATTTATTAGTTATATTTTTACTAAATTTAGTATATCTTAGCTATGTTATTATAGGAATTTTATCATTATCATAATAATTAATTTAATGAAAAGGAGAAAAATTATGAAAAAGAACTTTAATAAATATTTTATAATTAGTACAATTATATTTGTTATTTTTATCATCTTTTTAGTAATAGATATTATATTATTAGTTCCAATTATTAAAATATTTAATCAACAAGATGTAAGCGATGATTATAACATTGCCTCATTTTTATATGGAATTATAGGTGTAATCTTTTTCACAATATTAGTATTAGGTAGTTTATTTTTAATGACTATCTTTATTAAATTAGGAATAAAACAAAATAAGAAATTAGAGATTTAAAAATCTCTTTTTTTTAATGAAAAAAGTTGTGAAATAATCACAACTTATACTTCAATTATTATTTTATCTTCATCGCTATCTATTTCAATTAAGGTAAAATGACCATTTTTTTTAATATATTTTTTTAGATATTTTAGATTTTCTTTTAAGAATTTAGGGTCAAATTTAACTTTTTTTATTATATATTTAAAAATTATTTTATTTAAAAATAAGATGTTTGGTAATTTTAAATTTAGAATTTTTTTATTTTTTTCAATAATTGTTATTTTCATCATTCTACATAAATACTAATATGTTCATTATCAGTAGTATCAATTTCAAGTAATTTACCAATTACACCTTTATCAATTAAAGTGAAAATTAAATTAAAATCTATTTTATTTAAAATATCTTTATCATTAATTTTTACTGTATTAGATTCTAATAGCTTTTTAATAATAGCTAAAGGTAAATTAATTTTAACATTATCGCCATTATCTAATATTTCTAATTTTAATAATAATTTATTAGGATCTTTTTGAGTTAGAGTAGTTATATTATTATTTCCTAAAATATAATCAGCAGAAACATTTAAAATATGACATAAGTTTAATAACATTTCTAAATCAGGTGTAGATAGATTATTTTCCCATTTGCTAATACTTTGAGGAGAAATATTTAATTTAGTAGCTAAATCCTCTTGAGTTAAATTTTTCTCTTTTCTTAATTCTTGTAATCTTTTTGCAAATTCCATAAATATTACCTTCTTTCTGATTATATTTTAAGCTAAATATAAAATATTTTTAAGTATTAATTAGTAGAATTGCTAACTAAATTAGTGATTATTGCTCAACTATTAGTTGAATTATCTATAAATCTAATTTTAAATCTTCATCATTATAAAGTTTTAAAGCTTTAAATATTAAATGAAATATTAAAGTTAAAACTATTGGTAAAACGATACTAATCAATATTAATCCTGAAATATCAAGAGCAGTAATATTTGCTTTAATGCCGCTATTTAAATCATTTAACCAACCTTGAATAACACCAATTGGTCCGACAAATCCACAAGTTCCCATGCCAGATGAAATAGCAGGACCATTCATTTCTAATTTAAAAACACAAGTTGCAAGAGGACCACAAATTAATGAACTCAAGATTGTAGGTAGCCAAATAATTGGTTTTTTAATAATATTTGGCATTTGTAACATACTTGTTCCGATACCTTGAGATACTAAACCAGACCATTTATTAGCTTTAAATGATTGAATTGCAAAACCAACCATTTGGCAGCAACAACCTGCAAGAGCCGCTCCACCAGCTAAGCCAACAATTCCAAAAGATGCACAAATAGCAGCACTTGAAATAGGTAATGTTAATAATATGCCAACCGTAACGCTTAAAACCATTCCCATTAAGAAAGGTTGTAGGTCAGTAGCTTTCATAATAGCTTCACCAATGTAGTTGGCACCAATTCCAATATAAGGAGCAATGGCTATACTCAAACCACAGCCAACAATGATCGTTATAAGGGGAGTAACTAAAATATCAATTTTTGTAGTATTAGATACTAGTTTTCCAATTTCCGCACTAATTATTGCGATAAAAAAAACAGCAAGAGGACCACCTGCTCCACCTAAAGTATTACCAGCAAGCCCAACTGCAACTAAACTAAATAAGACAAGAGGTGGACATTTTAATCCAAAACCAATAGCTACAGCCATACTAGCGCCAGCAGCATTTTTAGCATAGGTTGCAATATCATTAAAAAAAGTTAAAGTGGTTATTGTACCTAATGTATCAAAAATAGTGCCTATTAGAAGCGAAGCGAATAAACCAAGGGCCATTTTACCCATAGCATCGATAAAATAAGTTTTTAATGAGGGATGTACATTCTTTTTATCTAAGAAATTCTTTACTTTAGTTTTAAAAGAAATTTTTTCCTCAGAATTTGTTGTATCCATAAAATCCTCCTTTTCTAATATTAGGATACTTTTACCTAGTGCTATTATTCGCTATAGCTTGATTAACACAATCGCAATCTTAGCCGCTAGGAACGGCTAATTCTATTTTATTATATTAATTTTTAACAAATTGTAAATCTTTTAATTTTAAAAAGCGTTTTCTAATAATAATTTAATCTATAAAAATATGACATTTTAAATGAAAAATTAAATCGCTTACATTGACAATTTAAGACATAAAAAGTATAATTGAATTGGTGAAAAGTTTTCATCTACAATTTATAAAAAGAGGTAAAAATATGAAAAAGTTTGATGTTTTAAGCCGTATTGCTAATGTAGGTGTAGTCGCAGTAGTACGGGCAGAGAGCACAGAAAAAGGTTTAAAGATTTCTGAAGCTTGTATTTCTGGTGGTGTTACAGCTATCGAGGTTACATATACTGTACCTGGTGCTGGTGAAATCATCTCTAATTTAATTAAAAATTATGTAGGTGATCCTAACGTTTTAATTGGTGCTGGTACTGTTCTTGATACAGAAACTGCACGTTCAGCTATTTTAAATGGTGCTATGTTTATTGTTAGCCCATGTTTTGATGAAGAAGTTGCAAAACTTTGTAATCGTTATCAAGTACCTTATATTCCTGGTACTCAAACAGTATTAGAAGTTAAAATGGCTTTAGATGCTGGTTGTGACGTTATTAAAGTATTCCCAGGTGATATTTTAGGACCTAAATTTATTAAAGATGTACATGGACCACTTCCATATGCTAATTTAATGCCATCAGGTGGTGTTGATTTAGGTAACATTCCTGAATGGATTAAAGCTGGTGTTGTATGTGTAAGTGCTGGTTCAAGTTTAACTGCTCCTGCTAAAAAGGGAGATTATGCAGGTGTTACAGAATTAGCAAAACAATTTATAAACGCTGTAAAAGAAGCTAGAGCTAAGAAATAATCTAGGTGACATGATGGAGAAGATTGTTACTTTTGGCGAAATAATGTTACGTTTGTCAACTCCAGATTACGCTACTATTAATCAATGTCATAGTTTTATTGTAAATTATGGTGGTGGTGAAGCTAACGTAGCAGTTGCTCTTTCTCATTTAGGGCACAAATGCTATTTCATGTCAAAGCTTCCACCAAATCAACTTGGTGATGGAGCTGTAGGACATTTACAAGCTAATGGAGTAAATACAGATTACATTGTTAGGGGATCTTCAACTTTAGGTATTTATTTCTTAGAAACTGGTTTTGGTGGTCGTCCATCAAAAGTTATTTATAACCGTAAACATAGTGCAATAACTAGAGTACAAATTGGTGAATTTAATTGGGATGAAGTTTTTAAAGATACTACTTGGTTCCATATCTCTGGTATAACTTTAGCACTTGGCGAAAGAGTAAGAACTGTTGCTTTAAAAGCTGTTCAAGAAGCTAAAAGAAGAAACGTTAAAGTTAGTTTTGATTTTAACTATCGCGCTAAATTATGGACTGTAGAAGAAGCAAAACCTGTCTATCAACAATTTATGCATTATGTAGATATTGTTTTTGCAAGTTTCTGGGATGCTAATACGATATTAGAAATTCCTTTAGATGAAGAATTAAAAGATGCAACTTTATCAGAAAAGAGACGTAATGTCTTCCCTAAAATGATTAAAAAATATAATTTAAATTATATATTTGGTACTGATAGAGTTGTCTATACTGCTAATGATAATAGTTTAGCTGGTTATTACTTTGCCTTAAATGGTGATGAATTAAGTTGGGAATTAACAAATCCAATTAGATTTAATATTTTTGACCGCATTGGGGGCGGCGATGCTTTTGCATCAGGTGTAATCCATGGTTTACTTGAAAATTTTGATGACCCTAGCTATGCTGTTAGATTTGGTTTATGTACAAGTGTATTAAAACATACTATTTATGGCGATGCTTCAATTTTCTCTAAAGATGATGTTATTCAATTTATGAAAGCTAATGGAGCAGCCGAGGTAGAAAGGTAAAATTATGATTGTAGGAAAATTAAAAGATATTGCCCATTACAAGGGAATAAGTAAAAATATCGATACAGCAATAGATTTTGTTTTAACACATGATCTACTTGCACTACCTAAAGGTAAAACACAAATTGATGGTGATAATGTTTATGTTAATCGCGATACATATGTTGCTAGACCTTTAGAAGAATGCTATTTTGAAGGACATAAAAACTATTTAGATATGCAAATAGTTTTAAAAGGTAAAGAAGGTTTCGGCTATACTGATATTAGTGATAAAGGTTTAGTTGTAACTACACCTTACAATGAACAAAAAGATGTTACAAAATATCATTATAAAGCAGAAAATGAAATCTATATTACTTTAGAAGAGGGGTATGCATTAGTTTTCCCTGAAGATATTCATTTAGCAAAATTAGATGTTGATGGTAAAACCATCGAAAAAGCCGTAATAAAAATAAAATTAGATAAATAAGGAGATTTAAAAATGGCAAAAATTGTTACTTTAGGCGAAATTATGTTGAGATTATCTACACCAGGTAATACACGTTTCGTTCAATCAGATTCTTTTGATGTAGTTTATGGTGGTGGTGAAGCTAATGTGGCTGTAAGTTGTGCTAACTATGGTCATGATGCTTACTTTGTTTCAAAAGTTCCATCTCATGAAATTGGTCAATGTGCAGTTAATGCACTTCGTAAATATGGTGTTAATACTAAATATATCGCTCGTGGTGGTGATAGACTTGGTATTTATTATTTAGAAACTGGCGCTTCTATGCGTGCTTCTAAAGTTATTTACGACCGTGCTAATAGCGCAATTGCTGAAGCTGATCCAAAGGATTTTGATTTTGATGTTATTATGGAAGGTGCTGATTGGTTCCATTGGTCTGGTATCACTCCAGCTATTTCTGATAAAGCTGCAGAATTAACAAAATTAGCCTGTGAAGCTGCAAAACGCCATGGCGTTACAGTTTCATGTGACTTAAACTTCCGTAAGAAATTATGGACAAGTGAAAAAGCAATTTCAATTATGCGTCCTTTAATGCAATATGTAGATGTATGTATCGGTAATGAAGAAGATGCTGAATTATGTTTAGGCTTCAAACCAGATGCTGATGTTACAGGTGGTAAAACTGATGCTTCAGGTTATAAAGCAATCTTTAAACAAATGGCTGAAAAATTTGGTTTCAAATATGTAGTTTCTACATTAAGAGAATCTTTCTCAGCTACTCATAATGGTTGGAAAGCTTTAATTTATAATGGTAAAGAATTCTATGAATCTAAACGTTATGATATTAACCCAATCATTGACCGTGTTGGTGGTGGCGATTCATTTAGTGGTGGTTTAATTCATGGTTTATTAACTTACCCTAAAGATCAAGGTAAAGCCTTAGAATTCGCTGTTGCTGCCTCTGCATTAAAACATACAATTAATGGTGACTTCAACTTAGTATCTACATCTGAAGTAGAAGCTTTAGCAGGTGGAGATGCTTCTGGTCGTGTTCAACGTTAATTAAACTTTAAATATTAAGGATGGCTTTTATGGAAAATGTAACTTTAAATAACGGCGTTATTATGCCTAAATTAGGACTTGGAACTTTTAAGGCTGAAGATGGTGAGTCATGTTATAATGCAACCCTTGAAGCTTTAAAAATAGGATACCGACTTATCGATACTGCAATGGGATATGGTAATGAAGAAAGTATTGGTAGGGCGATTAAGGATAGTGGTGTAAAAAGAGAAGAAATTTTTATTACTACAAAACTTTATCCTAAACAAATTGGTTATAAGAGTGCAAAAATTAATTTAGAACAAAGCCTAGAAAGATTGCAAACAACATATGTTGATTTATATCTTATTCATTGGCCAAGTAATAATTATTTAGTTAATTTACATACTTGGCAAGCTTTTGAGGAATTATATAAAGAAGGTAAAGTTAGAGCTATTGGTGTATCTAACTTTCAGATACATCATTTAAATAATTTACTTTCAAGTTGTATTATTAAACCAATGGTTAATCAAGTTGAGTTACATCCATATTTAAGCCAAGAACCATTAGCTAGATTTTTAGCCTTGGAAGATATATGTTTAGAATCTTATGGTCCGTTTGCTAAAGGAATGGTTTTTACTGACCAAACTCTTATCGATATGGCTAAAAAATACCATAAATCGGTTTCTAACATCGTCGTTAGATGGGGTCTAGAACGTAATATAATAATGATTCCTAAATCAGTAACAAAAGAGCGTATTAAATCTAATTTTGAAGTATTTGATTTTACCCTTACAAAAGAAGATATGAAAATTTTAGATGAACTTAATTTAGGTAAGAGATTATATACAGACCCTGATAATAATCCGTTTGCGAAAGAGGAATATGAAATATGAAAATTGGTGTAAGAGTTCATGATTTAGGTCGTAATACAGCAGTTAATTTAGCTTTAGAAGCTAAAGCAATTGGCTTTGATTCGGTTCAATTAGTAATAAATAAAGCACTTTTAGATGAAGGTGCTATCCCTACTTATTTAGATACTAAAAAAGCCCATGATATAGCCAAAAGCTTTAATGATGAAGGTATTGAAATTGCTATGTTAGGAGCTTATTTCAACCCTGTTCATTCTAACAAAGAAAAGGTTATGACAGGTTTTACAAATTTTAGTAATTTTTTAAAATATGAACATGATTTTAATTGTTCATATGTTGGTAGTGAAACTGGTTCCTTTAGCGATGAGCCATGGGTATATCATCCTAAAAATAGAACTGAAGAAGGTTTTTTAGAAGCTGTTGTTGTTTTTAAAAAACTTGCTTTAGTTGCTGAGGAAAACAATGCTAAAATCGCTCTTGAAGGAGCATTTGGTCATGTTTGTTATTGTCCTAAAGTTTTACGTAAACTTTATGATTTAATTCATTCTAATAGCATCTATTTTACAATTGATTTATTTAATTATTTAGATATTTCAAATTATCAAAATTATATGGCTATTTTAGATGAAGCTATTGAAGTTTTAGGAGATAGAACAGTTATTTTCCATTTGAAAGATTTTGAAGTCGTTGATAACAAAATTATCAGAAAAGATATCGGTAAAGGTATCATGGACTACAAAACAATAATAAAAAAGATGCTTAATTGTAACCCAAATGCTTACTTTATTTTTGAAGGTAATTCAAAAGAAGGTATGCAAGAAAGTTATAATTTTATTAAGCAAATAGAAGAAGAGGTAAAAAATGAAATTAGAAGTTAGATATGCTAATCATCCTAATGACTCAAAACATTATGATACTAGTGAATTAAGAGCTAACTATCTTGTTGAAGAGGTATTTAAAGCCGATGATATTTTATTAGTTTATTCACATCAAGATAGAATTATTGCTGGTGGGGTTATGCCTGTTAGTAAAACTTTAAAACTTGAAACTAGTGATGAACTTCGTGCTGCTTATTTCTTAGAAAGACGTGAGCTTGGTATCATCAATATTGGTGGTGCTGGTAAAGTGACATTAGATGGTAAAGTTTATGATGTTAAGCCAAAGGATGGTTTATATGTTGGTATGGGTACAAAAGATGTTAGCTTTTCATCTGTAGATAAAAATAACCCTGCTAAGTTTTATATAGCTTCAAGTCCTGCTCATAAGACTTATCCAACTTATTATATCGACTTTGAAAAGGCAAATCATCGTCCTTGTGGTGATGCAGCTACATTAAATAAAAGGGTTATAAATCAATATATCCATCCTGATGTATGCCAGTCATGTCAACTTGCTATGGGAATGACTGATTTAGCTGAAGGTAGTGGCTGGAATACTATGCCTTCTCATACACATGAAAGAAGAATGGAAGTTTATTTCTATTTCAATATTAAACCTGGTCAAGTTGTTTTCCATATGATGGGCCAACCTCAAGAAACTCGTCATATCGTTATGCACAATGAACAACTAGTAATTTCACCAAGCTGGTCAATCCATTCTGGTATTGGTACATCTAATTACTCATTTATTTGGGCTATGTGTGGTGAAAATCAAGACTTTGACGATATGGATAATATTGATAATGAAGATTTAAAATAGGAGGAAAATTAATATGGAAATGAAAGACTTTAGATTAGATGGCAAAGTAGCATTAGTTACTGGTGCTTCATATGGTATCGGTTTCGCTATTGCTGAAGCATTACATGCTGCTGGGGCTACTATTGTATTTAATGATATTAATCAAGATTTGGTTAATAAAGGTTTATCTGCTTATAAAGAAAAAGGAATTAAAGCTCATGGTTATGTTTGTGATGTAACTAATGAAGAAGCAGTTAGCAATTTTATTGCTCAAGTTGAAAAAGAAGTAGGTATCGTTGATATTTTAGTTAATAATGCTGGTATTATTAAACGTATTCCTATGTGTGAAATGACTGCAGCACAATGGAGACAAGTAATCGATATCGATTTAACAGGACCATTCATCATGGCAAAAGCTGTTATTCCTTCAATGATTCAAAAAGGTCATGGTAAGATTATTAACATTTGTTCAATGATGTCTGAACTTGGTCGTGAAACTGTTTCTGCATATGCTGCTGCAAAAGGTGGCTTAAAAATGTTAACAAAAAACATTTGTTCAGAATATGGTGCTAATAACATTCAATGTAATGGTATTGGACCTGGTTATATTGCTACACCTCAAACTGCTCCATTAAGAGAAAGACAAGCAGATGGTAGCCGTCATCCATTTGATCAATTTATCGTTTCTAAAACTCCAGCTGGCCGTTGGGGTAATGCTGAGGATTTACAAGGTCCTGCAGTATTCTTAGCTAGTGATGCTTCTAACTTCGTAAATGGTCATATTCTTTACGTTGATGGTGGTATTTTAGCTTATATTGGTAAACAACCTCAATAATTATTATAAAAATTAATTGATAAAATATAAATACAATTTCATCTCTAAAATTAGGTGAAATTGTATTTTTTTATTTAAAAAAGAAAACGTTTACATTAAATTATAAATTTTATAAAATCTATTGTATTATATGTCATTTTAAGTATAATTTACATTGAATTTTTAAAGAAAGGATCATCTTTGATGAACAGGGGTAGGTAGGTGTCTGAACCGCTTATTGAACTACAAGATTTAGAAAAATCTTATGCTGATGTTAAAGTAGTTAATAAAATTAATTTAACTATCTATAAAAATGAATTCTTAACTTTACTAGGACCTTCTGGTTGTGGTAAAACTACAACCTTAAGAATGCTAGCTGGGTTTGAAAAACCTGATTCTGGTAGAATAATCGTAGATAATAAAATTATTAATGAACTACCAAGTTATGCTAGACCGATAAATACGGTCTTTCAACGTTATGCATTATTTCCACATTTAAATGTATTTCAAAATATAGCTTTTGGTATTAAAAACCGTGGCTATAAATTTATTTTAAACTTTTATGGTGGAAAAGAAAAAGTAATTGAAGAAATTAAAAAAGAAAATCCTAATTTAAAACGTGTTAGTTATTTTAAAATAAAGAAATATTTAAATAATTGCATTGCTAAATCAGTATTTCATGCATTAGAACAAGTAAATCTAACAGGTTTTGAAAATCGTAATATAAATCAAATGTCTGGTGGTCAAATGCAAAGAATAGCTATAGCTAGGGCTATTATTTTAAAACCTAAAATTTTACTTTTAGATGAACCACTTGCAGCTCTTGATTTAAAATTAAGACAAAATATGCAATATGAACTTAAAGAAATGCAAAGAGATTTAGGAATAACCTTTATTTATGTTACTCATGACCAAGAAGAAGCAATGACAATGAGTGACCGAATAGTTGTTATGAATGGTGGGATAATTCAACAACTTGGCTCGCCAAAAGATATTTACAATGAACCTGAAAATAGATTTGTAGCTAAATTTATTGGTGAATCTAATATTGTTAGAGGTAAATATATCAAAAAGAATTTAGTTAATTTTATGGGTGCTGATTTTGATTGTGTTGGTTATGAATTTAATGATGGTGAAGAGGTTGATGTTGTAATTAGACCAGAAGATTTTGATGTTGTAGGTCTTGATAAAGCTAAACTTAAAGGTGTTGTAACTTCATCAATATTTAAAGGAGTTCATTATGAACTTTGTGTCGATATTGATAATATTGAATTTGTAATTCATACATATGAAGATGTAAAAGTTGGTGAAGAAATCGGTCTAAGTGTTGACCCTTATGAAATTTGTTTAATGAAGGTAGATGGAACATGCAAAAAGATCGTAAGTTATTAGCCAAATTAGAAGATTTACCTTCACCATATAAATTAGAAAGATTGTCTACACCATATAAAATTTGGCTATATTTACTAGCTTTAATCCCAATGTTTATTATGGTTATCTTGATGTTTGTTAATACTGAAGGTATAAGTTTTGAAGGTGCTAGTTTTACATTTTCTAATTTTGCTATCTTAAAAGAAGAAAGTGTATTAATTGCCTTATATAATAGTTTTAAATTCAGTTTTTTAACAACACTTATTTGCCTATTTTTTGGTTATATAATCGCTTATACATTATATAAATCTAAATTAAAACATAAAGGTGGTATATTATTATTATTGATATTACCAATGTGGACAAATATTTTACTTAGAATAGAGGCTTTATCATATTTAATGCAACCTCACAATATTATTACTAATATGTTAGGTATTGAAGGTGTTGATATATTAGGGACTGATTTAGCTATTTTAATTGGTTTAGTTTTTACTTATTTACCATTTGTAATTTTACCTATTTATAATGCTTTAGAAAAAATAGATCCATCATTAGAAGAAGCGGCCTTAGATTTAGGCATGACTGAAACTAAAAAGTTTTGGAAAGTAATATTTCCTTTAAGTCTTAAAGGTCTAGTTTCTGGTTCAATAATGGTATTTTTACCATGTTTTTCAGGATTTGCCGTACCAAAAGTATTAGGAGCTGGTAATGTTTTACTTATTGGTAATATAATTGAACAAAACTTCTCTAATATGAATTATAACATTGGTTCAGTATTAGCTGTCTTAGTCTTAGTGATAATCCTTGGTTCAATCCTACTTATAAATAAATTTGATAAGGAGGGTGAAACATTATTATGACATATGAAGTTGCCCATATTGAAGATTATGGATTTAAAAAGCATAAAATGTGGAAACTTTTATGGAAAGTATTTAAAATTATCGCTATAATTTTTACAATCTTTATGTTATATGCTTCAATTATTGTAATAGCATTACAATCATTTAATTCAAGTAGAAGTACGACTGAATATGGTGGTTTTACTTTCAATTGGTATTTAGAAATGTTTAGTAATCGTTTATTAACAGAAGCTATAAAAAATACTTTTATAATAAGCATTTCTGCAACTTTAATATCAGCAATATTAGGTACATTGATCGCAGTTGGTATTTTTTACCTACCTCAAAAGAAAAGACAAAAATTATTATTATTAAATAATATTCCTTTGTTAAATGCTGATATTGTAACAGGTGTTACCTTAATGTTATTATTTAGTTTATTATTACCAATATTCCCTTATTTCTTTGGCTTTCCAACTTTATTATTAGCCCATGTATTCTTTACTTTGCCTTATATCATTTTAAGCGTTATGCCAAAATTAAGAGAAATGGACCCTAATTTAATGGATGCTGCTACTGATTTAGGTATTAAACCTTTAAAAGCAGTAAGAAAAGTTATTATTCCAACAGTTAAAAGTGGCGTATTTAGCGGTCTTGTCTTAGCTTTTACGGTTTCATTTGAAGATTTCGCTATCAGTTATTTTACAACAGGTAATGGTTTTGATAATATGTCTATTTGGATATATTCATCAATTGGTAAACGTAGTTTATTCCCTGGCGTTTATGCCTTTTCAACTTTATTAACTGTTATATCAATTATTTTAGTATTAATTTATACATTTGCTTTTAAGGGGAGAAAAAAACATGAAAAAAAGTTTTAGTATCTTATTCCTTATGTTTATAACACTTATTATTTCTTCTTGTAGCAGTAGAGAGAGATTGCTTGTTTTAAATTGGGGCGAATATATAAATGATGAAGTAGTAGCTAAATTTGAAGAAGCTTATAATTGTGATGTTGTTATGTCACTTGCTGATTCTAATGAATTATTTTATTCAAAATTAAAATCTGGAACTACCGTTTATGATATTGTTGTACCAAGTGATTATATGGTAGAGAAGATGAAAGAAGCTGATTTACTTCAAGAAATTGATTTATCTAAACTTAATAATTATGATTATGATAAATTCTTACCAGGTGTCCAAGGAATTTTAGATGATTTAGAAAAAAGAAATCCAGGGATAACTAGTTATTTTGTTCCCTATTTTTGGGGTACTTGGGGTATTATGTATAATAAAAGTAATCCTGATTTATTAAATGTTATAGATGAATATCAAGATAAAAGTCCATGGTCTTTACTATTTGATCGTTCAATATTGCCAGAAAATACGCAAATTGGAATGTATGAAACACCACGTTACGCTTATACAGCATCGATGTTTTATAATAATTTAGATATAAATTTAGAAAGTGATAACAATCTTGAAGTTTTCAAAAACACTTTAGAAAATACTTATTTTGATATGTGGGGCACTGACACATTAAAAAAGAGTGTTTCAGCCGGCAATCTTGATTTAGCATTTATGTGGACTGGCGATTTCTTAGATATGTTATATACAGTTCTTGAAGATTCAACCGATGTAGCAAGTCTTAATTTTGATATTTTAATTCCTGATAATACTATAGCATTTATGGATAATTTAGTTATTCCTAAAAAAGCACGCCATACTGATTTAGCTTATAAATTTATTGATTTCTTATTAGAACCTAATAATGCATATTTAAATGCTAATGTAGTTGGCTATTGTACACCTATTCAAGAGACATATGATATGATTACAAACTACAAAAGTGATCCAACTAATTCTGATGATATTTGGCTTACAAATTTTGCTTATGCCGTTAAGAAATATTATCCAATATTGCCAAATAAAGGTTATAAAGGAACAGTTCTAGCTAATGTTTCTAGAGAATATTTAAATAAATTAACTAATATATATAATAATGCTAAAGTTTAAAATAAAAGGATTTCTTAATAAAAGAAATTCTTTTTTTCTTTTAATATGTAAACTAACATGGTATAATAATTATGAATGGATGTGAAAATATGTTAGAAGTAGAAGGAAAATATAATAAAGCTATAATTTATAGTGATATAATAGATGAGATAACTATAAGTCAAATTAAAGATATTTTAGACAATGAAATGTCTTTAAATAGTAAAATAAGGATTATGGCTGATTGTCATGCTGGTGCTAGTTGTGTCATCGGTACTACTATAACTTTAACTGATAAAGTTATACCAAATGTTGTAGGGGTTGATATAGGTTGTGGAGTTTTATGTTTAAATCTAGGTAAAATAACAATAAATTTAAATAAATTTGATGAAATATGTCATCAAATACCAAGTGGTAAAAATATAAATGATTTAGATGATGATACTTATAATAAAGTTTATAATTATTTAATTAATTTAAACTGTTTTAATGAATTAGAAAAAATTAAATGGTTAGTTAATAGCTTAGGAAGTTTAGGTAGAGGGAATCATTTTATTGAACTTGATAAAGATGATAATGATGATATTTATTTATTAATACATACAGGTTCAAGAAATTTAGGCTTACAAGTAGCTAATATTTATCAAGATATTGCAGCTTATAAAAATATTAAATTAAGAATGCAAAAAGAATATAATGATTTATTAAATAAATTAAAATTAGAAAATAGGTTTAAAGAAATAGAAGAAAAATTAAAATTATTAAGAGAAAGACAAAAAGAAGAATTAGATACAATTAATCGCGATATGGCATATCTTAGTGGTCTTGATTTAGAAAATTATTTAGAAGATATTAAAATATGTCAAAATTTTGCAAGATATAATAGACTTTATTTAGCTAAAAATATTTTAGATAAATATTTTAATATTAATTTAAAAATTAATGATAATGAACTTGTTTATAATGATTATAAGATACCTTATTTTCAATCAATTCATAATTATATTGATTTAGAAGATAAAATAATAAGGAAGGGAGCTATAAGAGCTTATCTAAATGAACCTTTATTGATACCTATAAACATGCGTGATGGTGTAATTATAGGTGAAGGTTTATCTAATCCTGATTATAATTATTCTGCCCCTCATGGTGCTGGTAGAATAATGTCAAGAAAAATGGCTAAAGAGAGCCTTAAATTAGAAGAATTTGAAAATGAAATGAAAGGTATATATACAACAACTTGTAACAATGATACGATCGATGAAGCTCCAATGGCCTACAAACCAATAGATGTAATATTAAATAATATTAAAGAAACAGTTAAAATTAAAAAAATAATTAAACCAATTTATAATTTTAAAGCGTGTGAATAGAGGTTAAGATGAATATAAAAGAAATTTTATCAACTAAAGAATATGATTTTTTAAGTAAAAATGAACATTTAAAAGATAATATTATTTTACTTTGCGTATCTGGTAGTTATGCATATGGTACTAATAATGATAATTCAGATTTAGATATTAGAGGAATAGCTTTAAATACTTTTTCTGATTTAATAGGCACTACTACATTTGAACAATTTATAGATAATAAAACCGATACTGTTATCTATAGTTTAAATAAATTTATTAAACTAGCTATTAGTTGTAATCCAAACATTATTGAAATGTTATTTTGTAAAGATGAAGATTATATTTATGTTTCACCACTTGGGAAAATATTATTAGATAATAGACATTTATTTTTATCACAAAAAGCAAAATATACATTTTCTGGTTATGCTAGAGCTCAATTAAATAAATTAGAAAACGCCTTATCTAGACGTGAAAATGATGAAATATTAAGAAAAAAACATATAACTAGAAGTGCTAAAAATGCAGCAATGAGCTTTATTAATCGCTACAATATTAATGAAAATGATTTTAAAATATATCTAGATAAAGATGATAATGAAATATATGACATTTATGTTGATATTTGTATGAAACATCTTAAAGTTGGTAGTTTAAAAGAAATGAATGATCAATTAAATAATGTTATTAATGATTATAAAGATGAAATAAATGCAAGAAATAAAAAGAAAGATGATGAACATTTAAATAAACATATGATGCATTTAGTAAGATTATATCTATCTGGCATTGAAATATTAAAAGATAATACATTACATACTTATAGAGAAGAAAAAGATTTTCTTTTAAGTATTAGAAATGGTTATTTTAGAAATGATGATGGTTCAGTTAAAGATGAATTTTATGATTATCTTAATAAATTAGAATATGAATTAGAAGAAGCTTATAAAAATACAAAATTACCTAAATCTGCAAATATTAAAGAAATAGATGATATCATTACTAAAATATATCAAATTAAATTTAAAGATTATTTTAATAAATGTTAATTTATTGAATAAAATATTGAAAAATTATATAATAATATTAACAATTTAAATTATATTTATAAATTGTTAATATATATTTAATAAATGAAAGGTGGAAATTTACATGCTTAAATTTTTATTAAAATTAATAATTACAGTTATTGTTATGGTAGTAGTGTGTTTTGTATATGATACATTTTTATCTGGTCCTATTACTAATTTTATGGAAAAAACTTTTAATAAAGACTTTAATAAAGACGGATTAATCGCAGATGAAAAAACTGAAGAAGAAAATAAACTTAATGATTTAATTGAAAATGCTGAAGAACTATTTAATGAAATAAAAGATCAAGTTAATAATTAATAATGAATGTAATTGCAAGGTTGTGTATAAGTTTAATTTTAAATGATACTAAATTAAACTTTAAAGAATTATTAGCTGAATTAGACTCGGGTCCTCTAAGAAGTTGGTTTGAGTGGTTTGTTACATACGACCAGCTTGAATTTTTTAGGGAATCTGAGTATGGTAAAAAGGAGTAATCTTTAATGTTAAAGTTAGGAAATATCTATTTAGATGGTTTTTGTGAAAATGTCAATTATACATTTAATGAAAATAGATTTAAAGATATATAGCAAGTAGCAATTTTAAGAGATAAGAAGGAAGGAAAACTTCCTTCTTATTACTTTAATAACATTAAGAATAAATAAATTAATTAAATTAAAATAATAATTTATTTTAAATATGTTTATAAAAGCATTATAATTGTTGGCGCTAAAATAAGAATGTACAATTGTACATTTTTCTATTGACATTAACATTATTATGGTTTAATTAGATTTAATCGTATTTTTTTAAAAAAATTTGTGAGTTTTGTCCGAAAAAATAGTAAAAATTAGAACAAAAAACATAAAAATAAGACTGTTATAGCTGGTGGTATTATCCTGATTATTATAGGTCTTGAAATCTTTATTACTAGTTTTTATAAAATATTTCTAATAGACTCTCTAACTATAATATCTGAAAATATAACAATTCTTTGATTTGTTCTATTCATTAACATACTGACAAGCAAGTCAAAAGCTCTATTTCCTATTAGATCTAGGTCTTGACGGACTGTAGTTAAAGGCGGAGTAAAATAACTAGCTATTTCAAGATCATCATAACCTGTGATTGAAACATCTTCAGGGCAACTAATCCCAATATCTTTAAGTCCTCTAATTAGACCTATTGCGATACTGTCTGATGAACAAACTATAGCTGAAACATAAGTATTTTTGAAAAAAGATGCGGCTTTATAACCTGATTCTTCATTATATGAACCAAAATAAATATAATTTGGATTATAGGATATACCATTCATTTCAAGTCCAATAATGTAACCTGCATATCTTTCGTTAGATATAAAAGAGCTCCTATCACCATGAATAAAACCAATTTTATTATGACCTTTATTATGTAATAGAGTTACTAATTTAGAAATTGTATTTAAATTTTCATTGTTTATTGAAGATATTTTATCACCTTCAACTATATTATCAAATAAAACAGTAGGTATATTAGTTCCTTTAATTTTATTCAATAAGGGACTTTCATAATTTAATCCTAAAATAAAGGCCCCATCAAAATGATTATCTTTTAAATAATCATCATAACTTTCCCCAATTTGATGAGCACTTACTTGAATCACTTCAAAATTATTTTCCCCAGCATATTTTGAAAAAGCGGCACTAAGCGCCATAAATAAACTAGAAGGATTTATTAAATTATCGACACTGTGGATAATACATAACCTTCTTTTTTTTGTCGTCTTTAGTCTTTGGTCTCTAGCTTTATAACCAACCTTTTTAGCATAGTCTAGAACTAGCTGTTTAGTTTCATTAGAGACATCAAAAGCACCATTTAATGCCTTAGAAACTGTAGAGACTGATAGATGCAAGTCGTAGGCAATGTCTTTTATTTTCATATTAACCTCACATTCCTTTCTCCTGTGTCGAAGACACACGTAGCTATGAAAATAATTTTTTGTTATAAACTAAGCACGAGGAGCTATTGTAAACTGCAGATCACGTTTATGCCCTTTTTATGCTCGTGCTTAGATTAAATACATTTTATTTTCAGGCTATCACCATTACTATTATATACTAATTTATGCTTTTTTCAATTTATTTTCGAAATTTTTTCGAAAATAAATGCGTTGTTTTGAAATTTTTCGAAAACGAGTAAAATCGCTTGCAAAATTTTTTTATTAGTTTAAAATAATACATGTGAAAACGTTTTATAAAAAAGGGGTAATTTATATGAAAGAAAAAGATAGAAAGGCTGGACTACTTTTACATATTAGTTCATTACCTAGTAAATATGGAATAGGAACATTAGGAGAAGAAGCTTATCATTTTGTAGATTGGCTAAAAAAAGCTAAATTAAAAATTTGGCAAGTTTTGCCGATTGTCCCAACTAATTATGGTGATTCTCCTTATCAATCTGTATCTTCTACAGCCCTAAATTATTATTTTATAGACCTTGATATTTTAAGAGAAAAAGGATTATTAAAATTAAGTGATTACAAAGATGTTAAATTAGGTTATGAAGATAATAAAGTAGATTATAGCTTACTTTTTAATAATAAAATAGAAATATTATATAAAGCTTTCTTAAATTTTGATAGTAACAATAAAGACTTTTTAGATTTTGTAGCTAAAGGAGAATATAAAGATTTTGCAGTCTTTATGACTATTAAGAAGATTCATAACTACATATCTTGGGATAAATGGGATAAAAGATATCAAAATTGTTCTAAAGAATTAGAAGAAGGAATTATTAATGATTATTATAAAGAATACTTATTTTGGGTTTGGACTCAATATGAATTTTTAGATGAATGGAACAAATTACATAAATATGCTAACGATAATGGTATCGAGATAATGGGTGATATGCCACTTTATATTGCTTATGATAGTGTTGAAGTTTGGATGCATCCTGAAATGTTCTTGCTTGATCAAAATAAAGTTCCAACTTTAGTAGCAGGTTGTCCACCAGATGCCTTTACTGAAGATGGTCAGTTATGGGGTAATCCAATCTATAATTGGCAATATATGAAAGATAATGGTTATAAATGGTGGAATGAGAGAATATCAAAAGCTTTTGTCCTATATGATATTTTAAGAATAGATCACTTTAGAGGATTTGATAGATATTATGCTATACCATATGGACATTTAAACGCAAGAAAAGGTAGTTGGCTAGATGGACCTAAATTTGATTTATTTAAAGATAAATTAGACCTTAATATTGTAGCGGAAGACCTAGGCACAATTGATGATGGTGTTAGAACCTTAATGAAGCAAGTAGGATATCCTGGCATGAAGATAATTGAGTTTGCTTTTGATGGCCATAGTGATAATGAACATAAACCATCAAATTACACTAATAATTATATTGTCTATACAGGTACCCATGATAATATGCCTTTGTATCAATATATTTTAGACTTAAAAGAAGAAGAACTTGAGATTTACTATAAAGATTTAGAAAAAGAATGCGAACTTCTAAATGTTAAATATTTAGGTGAAGAACCACATAAATTAGTTGAATGTGTAATTGAACTTGCTTATGCATCTAAAGCAGATACTTGCATAATTCCAATGCAAGACTTATTATGTCAAGATGGCAAATCTAGAATGAATCTACCTTCTACAGTTTCGACTGATAACTGGTCTTACCGAATTTTAAAGGAAAATTTGTCAGATGAATTAGCTTTAAGACTTGCTAGCTTGGGGACAAAATATAGGAGGTAAAATGGATTATATAAAAGAAATAGAAGAACTGATGAGGTTAGAATATCAAATAGATGTAAAAGAAGCTAATGTCAAACAGCTTTATAATGTAATATCTAAATTAATAATGTTAAAAGTAAGTAATGATTGGCATAATACAAGATGTGCCGACATTAAGAAATGTGGTTATCTCTCTGCCGAATT
The DNA here is from genome assembly GCA_944324795.1 of uncultured Acholeplasmatales bacterium. GTDB lineage: Bacteria > Bacillota_I > Bacilli_A > Acholeplasmatales > Anaeroplasmataceae > CALUXS01. The sequence continues at coordinate 17,178 of CALUXR010000017.1, read as the reverse complement.
CTTAATAGGACGACTTGTATATGCTAACTTACTAAATATGAAAATGACTGAAGATGTTAAAAACTCACTAGCTAATTTTCATATTGATTTAAATGAATTTGAAGAAGTTGAAGATGCCGCTTTAGGTAATGGTGGTCTCGGAAGGCTTGCAGCTTGTTTTTTAGAATCAGCAGCCACTAAAGGTATTCCTTTAGATGGTTATGGCATAAGATATCGTTTCGGTTTGTTTAAACAAAACTTTATCAATGGTTTTCAAAATGAAGAAGCTGATGATTGGCTAAAGTGGGGTGACCCATTCTCAATTAGACGTGATGAAGATGCAAGAATAGTTGAATTTTCAGATATGAAGGTAAAGGCTATCCCTTATGACATGCCAGTTATTGGTTATGATAGTAAGGTAGTTAATACTTTAAGACTATGGCAAAGCGAGGCTTATGAAGATTTTGATTTTAAAGCCTTTGATAATATGCAAGGTAGCGAAAATGCAATTAATGAATATAATGCTAAAGAAATCACAGCTGTCTTATATCCTAATGATAATACATATCTTGGCAAAGTTTTAAGATTAAGACAAGAATATTTTATGGTTTCGGCCTCACTTCAAGATGTTTTAGCTAAATATAAAACTAAAAAACATAGTTTAAAAGATATAGCTAAATATCAAATATTCCAATTAAATGATACTCATCCAACTCTAGCTATACCAGAATATTTAAGATTGTTACAAAAAGAAGGTTTGTCTTTTAATGAAGCTTTAGAGATATGTCATCAATTATTTAACTTTACTAATCATACAATAATGGGTGAAGCATTAGAAAAATGGCCAGTTGAGATGTTAGAAAAATATTTACCTGATGTATTAACTGAAATTATCAAATTACAAGATATTATTGATAACACATTAGATAATACTAAATATTACATTATTAAAGATAATTTAGTACATATGGCTAATCTAGCAATCTTTGTAGCAGCTAAAGTAAATGGGGTAGCTGAGATTCATACTAATATTTTAAAAGCTGATACTTTTAAAGATTGGTATAACTTATATCCCGATAAGTTTGAAAATGTAACAAATGGAATAACGCCAAGAAGATGGTTAGTATTGAATAACCCAAATTTAACTAAAGAAATTTGTTCTTTAATTGGAGATAAATGGATTTGTAATTTAGATGAATTATCTAAAGTCAAAAGCTATGTAACTGATAAAAGATTCTTAGAAAAATTTAAAATTATAAAACAAAAAAATAAAAAGATTTTAAGTGATTATATTTATAAACATGATAACATCTTAATACCAACTGACTTTATGTTTGATGTTCAAGTAAAAAGATTACACGAATATAAAAGACAACTTTTAAATGCCTTTAGCATTCTATATATCTATTATGGTATTAAAGATGGCTCAATTAAAGACTTTAAACCTACAGCCTTTATTTTTGGCGCTAAATCAGCACCAGGTTATTATATGGCTAAAGCTATTATTAAATATATTAACACGATAGCGGACTTAGTAAATAATGATCCTGAGGTTAGCAAAATATTAAAAGTTGTGTTTGTAGCTAACTATAATGTATCATATGCTGAAAAAATAGTTTGTGCAGCTGATTTATCTGAACAAATTTCAATGGCTGGAATGGAAGCTAGCGGAACCTCTAATATGAAGTTTATGTTAAATGGTACCCCTACAATTGGGACACTAGATGGAGCTAATGTTGAGATAGCAGAAGAAGCTGGGTTTAATAATAACTACATTTTTGGCTTAAATGTTAGAGAAGTAGCTAAAGTAAAAGAAAATTATAATCCTTGTGAATTATTAGAAAATAATCCAAAATTAAAAAGAGTGGTTGAATCTTTAATTGATGGTACACTTGATGATTTAGGAAGCGGTGTATTTAAAGCTATTTATGATTCATTATTAAATGGCAACAACCCAGATAATTATTTAGTTTTAGCAGATTTTGATTCTTATATTAAAACTAAATTGAGAGCCAATCAAGAGTATGGTAGAGATATATTCTATGAAAAATGTTTAATAAATATGGCATCAGCCGCTAAATTTTCATCAGACCGTTCAATCCTTGATTATAATAAACTGATTTGGCATCTAAAATAAACTTTAGTTTTTTTAGGTAAAAAATATAAGGGGAGGGTTATACATAACAAACATTTATTTTGATTTATATGGAACTTTAATAGATATTTGTACAGATGAAGAAGATATTACTTTTTGGAATAATTTTAGTAAATACGTTTCTAAATACAAAATATATAAACCTTTAAAACTAAAGAAAAAATATTATAAGTTAGTTAAAAAATTAGAAAAGAAAAAAGAAGAAATTGAACTAATTGATGTATTTACAAAATTATTTAAGGGAATAGATAAAATGTTAATAATTGATGATATAGCTTATAATTTTCGCAAATTATCAACTAAATACATTAAATTATATGACGGGGTAATTGAACTATTAGAAGAACTAAAAAACAATAATGATTATAATCTTTATGTTTTATCAAATGCTCAAACAATCTTTACCTTAAAAGAATTAGAAGAATTAGGAATTAAAGATTATTTTAAGAAAATCTTCATATCAAGCGATTATGGTATTAAAAAACCTAATTTAGAATTCTTTAAAAAAGCCAAACTAAAAACCCCTATGGCTAGTCATTATTTAATGATAGGTAACGATTTAGAATGCGATATATTACCAGCTAAATCATTAAATTTTAAAACTATCTTTATAGAATCAAATTTAACACCAAAAAACGATTATAAAGAAAAATTAAAAGGGTTTGATTCTAAGAAGATAGCAAAATTAATTAAGGAAATTAATCTAGCAATAGATTAATCAAAACAGCAAATATTTTAATATTAGGAGGTAAAAAAGGATGAAAAAATTATTTGCTTTAATGGGTGTTGGTTTATTAACACTAAGCTTAGCTGCCTGTGGTGGCGGTGGTGGCGACGAAGGAAGTGATGGTCCAAAGACTATTAACTTAACTTATTCAGGTGCGGCATCTGACCAAGAATTTAATGAGAGTTTATTTGAAAAATTTAAACAATATCGTAAATCTTTAGGTGATGAAAATACTTATAATATCACATATGTAGCACATGGTGCCGATAAGGTTGATAGTGAAGTATTAGACTGGGTAGTAGGACCAGATGTATATGAATTTGCATCAGATAAAATTACAGTCTTATATCAAAAAGGTGCATTAGCTAGACTAGTTGGTGATAATGCTGATTTCGTAACAGAAAACAACTCAGAACTTGGTGTATCTTTAGCGACATTTAATGAAAACTTATATGCTTATCCATATACCGGTGATAATACATACTATGTTCAATATGATACATCATTCTATACAGCTGAAGATGTTAAATCTATTGAAACTATGTTAGAAAAGGCAGCCGCACATGATAAGTATGTAGGTTATAACCTAGGTGAAGCATTCTGGTCAGCTGGCGCACTATTTACATATGGTGCTGATTATAAAATGGTATTTGATGAAGACGGCGCTATAACTAGTGTTTCTGCTGACTTTGATGGCGAAGCTGGTCAAAAAGCTATTAAAGCTATGTATCAAATTATGAAAAGTGATGCATGGCAAAATGAAATGGCTGCTCCAACTCCATCTAATAACTTAGTAGCTTGTATAGCAGGTACTTGGGATATTGCAGCATATAAAGAAGCATTAGGCGACAATTATGGTTGTGCTGTAATGCCAACAGTAACAGTTGATGGCGATACAAAACACTTAGGTGCTTTCTTAGGTGGTAAATTATTAGGCGTTAACCCTCAAGTTAGTCAAGGTGATAATGATAGATTAGTGGCTGCTCATGAATTAGCTAAATATTTATCAAACGAAGAATCACAATTAGCTAGATTTGAAAAAAATGGCATTGCACCATGTAATAAAGCTGCTGCAGCAAACCCTGAAGTAACGTCAGATCCAAATGTTAAAGTTTTAATTGCTCAACAAGAATTCGCACATGCTCAAACTGCAGTACCAGGAAACTACTGGACAGCTCCAAATACTCTTTATACAGCAATTGCAGATGGTTCATTTACTTTAGAAGAAATAGCAACTTATGCTAAAACTTTAAATGATTCTATTAAAGCTAGTCAATAAAAAAACAATTTAATAATGCATAGTATGGGCTTTAAAGCCCTACTATGTATTTCTTGTTATAAAGGAGGAGTATTTTATGACGACAATCGAATACCTTGCACTCCCTAGTTATAAGAGAATTTTATATAAAATTTTAGATTTTTTTAAGGCAATACCTAGAGGAGTTGCTAAATTCTTTAGCAGCACTCTAGTTATTTTATTCAAAAAAATTGGTAGCGCTATCATAAATTACTTTGTTAATTTATATGAAATTTTTGTTGGTGGTGACTATAAGACAAGAACTAGTTATCTAGTTATGGGGTTTGGACACTTATCAAGAAAATCATTAATTAAAGGATGTATGTATTTAATTTATGAAATAGCCTTTGTCATCTTTATGGTAACTGTTGGTGCTAACGCAATAGCTAAGATTGCGACATTTGGTTATGTAGCCCAAACAGTTTATGTTGATCCTACTTTAGGCATTGAAATAGCGGAATTTAAAGATGATAGTTTATTAATTTTATTAAATTTTGTTATAACCTTAATTTTAATAGGTATTTTAATTTTCTTATGGTCTATTCAAATTAATGAAAATAGAGAATTAGAAAATTTAGAAAAAATTGGTAAACATGTTGGTGATAAAGAAACTTTAAATAGTTTAGTAGGTAAAAACTTTCACAAAGTCTTACTTGCTTTCCCAACACTTGGGGTTGTGATGTTTACCATAATCCCATTATTTGTAATGATTTTAGTTGGTTTTACTAACTATTCATCGACATATCAAAATCCAAGAGTTTTGTTTGATTGGGTTGGCACTTATAATTTCCAAAAGCTATTTGGTATGGCTGGAGGAGATTCTAGTCAATTCGCAGGGGTTTTCATGCAAATCTTATTATGGACTTTGATTTGGGCAATATTTGCTACATTCACAAACTATTTTTTAGGTATGATTGTAGCTATGATTATCAATAAGAAGGGTATTAGATTTAAAAAGCTATGGCGTACAGTTTTAATTACAACTATCGCTGTTCCTCAATTTATATCTTTATTATTCTTATCACAATTTTTAAAAACTGAAACTGGCGGTCTTAATGCTTTATTAAGAAATGTCGGAATAATTAGTGAAAATATTAGATTCTTAGAAGATGGATTAATCACTAAGATTACTATAATTGTAGTTAACATGTGGATAGGTATTCCATATACTATGCTAATGTGTTCTGGTATCTTAATGAATATTCCTCAAGACTTATATGAATCAGCTCGTATTGATGGAGCTAGTCAATTTAAGATGTATGCTAAGATTACCTTACCATATATGCTATTTGTAACTGGTCCATATTTAATATCTAACTTTGTTGGCAATATCAATAACTTTAATGTTATTTACCTATTATCTGGTGGTAGTCCTTCATTTACAACTGTAAATGGTGCACCACTAAGCACATATGTATATGGCGCTGGTCAAACCGACTTATTAATCACTTGGTTATATAAGCTAGCAATGGGTGAAGTATCTAAAGATTATGGTGTAGCTTCAGTTATTGGTATTATTGTATTCGTTGTTGTAGCTACATTATCTCTATTTTTCTATAGCAGAAGTAATGCAGTTAAGAATGAGGGGGATTTCCAATAATGAAAAAGTTTAGTGTATTTCAAGCCTCTAATATGTCAGGCGGTAAAAGAACAAAGGAAATAATATCTAAAACAGTTATTTATATCTTTTTAATTCTTTTAGCAATTATTTGGATCTGTCCTTTCGTTTATTTATTAATTCAATCATTTGCGGTAACTTATGAATCTAACTTATTAATACCTCAAGAATTTACCTTTGATAATTATATTTTCTTATTCACTGATAAGACCTATCCTTTCTGGAGATGGTATTTGAATACATTTTGTATAGCATTAATTGTCTCAGTGTTAAATACAGTCTTAACATTAGTTAGTGCTTATTCATTTTCTAGATTAAGATTTAAAACTAGAAAAGGATATATGAAAGTTATCTTAATAATTGGAATGTTCCCAGGTTTCTTAGGTATGATTATCACTTATTATATGTTAAGTTCAATCGGGCTTGCTAATGGTATGCCAAGTTTGTTTGGTTTAATTTTAGTTTACATATCCGGTTGTGTAATGAACTATTATGTAGCTAAAGGTTTCTTTGACACTATTAGTCGTTCATTAGATGAAGCAGCCATGCTAGATGGAGCAAATAAAAACACCATATTCTGGCGCGTTATTATGCCTTTATCTAAACCAATAGTTGTTTATACTATTTTGCTTGCATTTACAGCTCCATGGGGTGATTATATGCTTGCTTCAGTTATGGCTGGTGGTAGAACAGAACTTATGAATGTGGCTGTAGGTTTACAACAAATGCTATCAAAAGAAGCTGGTACTCAATACTTCCCAGTATTCTGCGCAGCAGGTGTAGTTGTATCTATTCCAATTGTTATATTATTCTTCTGTTTACAAAGTTATTATGTAGAAGGTGTTACAGGTGGCGCAGTTAAAGGTTAGAAATATGATTATAAAAATATTACTTTTAATTTTAACTGTAATATTAGCTCTTACAATAATAAGTTGTAGTGATTCGCCATATGGCAAAGAAATAGAAGAAGATTTAACTACAACTAACATAATAGATGATAATTATCGTAATTATTATGAAATATATGTTAGATCATTTTATGATTCAAATGGTGATGGAATTGGTGATTTAAATGGTGTTACAGCTAAACTAGACTATATAAAAGACTTAGGGTTTAATGGTATCTGGTTAATGCCAATAAATACATCGTCTAGTTATCATAAATATAATGTAAAAGATTATTATGAAATAGACCCATCTTATGGCACAATGGATGATTTTAAAAATCTAATAAATGAATGCCACAAACGTGGTATTAAATTAATTATAGACTTAGTACTAAACCATTCAGCAAGTAATAACTCATGGTTTATTAAAGCTAAAGAAGCTTATGAAAAAACTTTAAATAATCAAACTTTAACTGAAGAAGATGAAAAATTTAAAGATTTTTATGTGTTTTCAACGACTCAAAAAAGTGGTTATACTGAAGTAAATGGTAAAGGTTATTATTATGAATCTAATTTTGATTCTGGTATGCCTGAATTTAATTGTGATAGTCCATATGTTAGAGAAGAATTTAAAAACATAATCGAATATTATCTAGATATGGGACTTGATGGCTTTAGACTAGATGCGGTCAAATATTATTATTTAAATAACACTAGTAAAAATGTTGAATTATTATCATACATTAACAAATGTGTTAAAGATAAAAATCCTAATGCTTATGTTGTTGGTGAAATGTGGGACATATCAACTGATGCTATTAGCCAATATTATGAAAGTGGTATTGATTCATTCTTTAACTTTAATGTAAGCGTGTCAAACCCATCAAGTGGAATTATTAATTCAGTAAATCAAGAAGGCAGAATGTTAAATAGCTATTATGATGCTTTAGTTTCTAATGAAGAAATGGCTGGCAATAATATTCCTGCTCCATTTATTGATAACCATGATACACCTAGATATACAACATCTGGTACTGATGTTAGAAAAAATAAGTTTCAATATGCCTTACTTCAAATGTTAAATGGTTCAACATTTACTTATTATGGTGATGAAGTTGGCATGACTGGTTCTAATGCTGGTGACTTACCAGACCAAAATGTAAGAATTCCAATTATGTGGGGTGACGGAGTTGGCCAATGTTCAAGTTTAGGTGGCGCGACAGTTGAAAGTTATCCTCATGGTTATGTAAGTACTCAAATGAAAGTTAAAACTTCAATTTATAATTATTATAAAAAATGTCTATTAATAAGAAATCAAAATCCTGAAATTGCTAGGGGCAAAGTAACTAAAATAGCGATGGATAGAGATAACAAATTATTATTTATCAAGAAAACTTATAATGGTAGTGAAATAGGTATTGTCTTTAATTTCTCACCTAGTGATGACCTTGAAGTAGATTATAAGTCATATGGCTTTAATGATGTTGTAGGTCAACTAGTAGTAGATAATGACACTAGATATATCGGTATGTTAAAAAGTGGCACAATTTTATTACCATCATATAGTATAGCTATAGTTAAATAAAGGAGAAATAATATATGGCTGATTTAAGATTAGAACATGTATATAAGGTATATCCTAATGGCACTAGAGCTGTATCAGACTTTACAATGGAAATTAAAGATAAAGAATTCATTGTATTTGTAGGACCTTCAGGTTGTGGTAAGTCAACAACCCTTCGAATGATTGCAGGTCTTGAAGATATTAGTGCTGGCGAATTATATATTGGTAATGATATTGTAAATGATGTTGAACCAAAAGATAGAGATATCGCGATGGTATTTCAAAATTATGCCTTATATCCACATATGACAGTTTATGAAAATATGGCTTTCGGTCTTAAACTAAGACATGTTCCAAATACGGAAATTCATGAAAGAGTAATTTGGGCAGCTAAAGTCTTAGACTTAACAGAATACTTAGACCGTAAACCAAAAGCTATGTCTGGTGGTCAAAGACAAAGAGTGGCTTTAGGTAGAGCAATCTTAAGAAAACCTCAAGTTATGTTATTAGATGAACCATTATCAAACCTTGATGCTAAATTAAGAAGTCAAATGCGTTCAGAAATAGCTAAATTACATGACCAACTTAAAACTACATTTATCTATGTAACACATGACCAAGTAGAAGCTATGACTCTTGGTACAAGAGTAGTTGTTATGAAATTAGGTCGTATTATGCAAATCGATACACCGAAAAATTTATATGATTATCCTAATAATTTATTCGTTGCTGGTTTTATCGGTACACCTCAAATGAATTTCTTTAGATCATATTTATTAAAAGATGGTGATAATGTTCATGTAACATTTAGATGGTCTGAAGAAACTCTAGATATTCCCTATTCTAAATTAGCTAAAGTAAAAGCTAAATATTTAGATGGCAAGTGTGAAGTAGTATTTGGTATTCGTTGTGAACATTTAAGCTTAGACCCTGAAGTAGTAGAAAAATCTAAGTATTTATTAAATGTTAGAATATCTCACTTTGAAGAATTAGGTAATGAAACTCTAATTTATGCCGATATTAACAAAGAAGGCGATGGATTTACTGAATCCTCAACTAGAGTAATCATTAAAGGAACATCAAATTATGGCCTTGTTAAAGGGGAATTTACAAAAGCTGCAGTTAATATTGATCGCATTCATATGTTTGATTCTATAACTGAAGAAACTATTAATTCTCGTATTCCTCAAGATAACTTAATCGATGGTGAAGTTAAATCGGGTAAGCTTTTAATTGATAATCTCGAATATGATTTACCTAAAGCTATTAAATTAGAAGATGGTAAATATAATCTTTTATTTCCAATTGAAGCCATTAAATTAACAAACGGCAAACAAAATATAGTTAAAGTTATAAATAGTGAAGATATTGAAGGTAAAAAAGTATTAAGTTTAGGAACATCTAAACAATTATTATTCACAATTGATAATGAATATAGTGCAAGTACTGCTAGTTTAGATATTGATTTTACTCAAATTGAATTTTCTAAAGACAACCAAGTGGTTTCTAAAGCTATCTCAAGTTATGACAAAATTAATTCAATTTTCTTAAATTATGAAACAGCTAAATCATTTGTAGGTAATAAATATGAAGATTTTTTAAATAGAAGAGTTGAAGCAGTAAAAGAAAAATATGAAGGCTTAATTAATGAATTAAAATCTAACTATGAAGCTAATATAGCTAGCGCTAGTCATATAGATTCAGAAGTTGTAATAGAAAAAAATAAACCTTTAATAGCTGATAAAAAACAAATATTAAATTCATCTTTAACTAAATTAAAAGAAGAATTAAAAAATAATTCGAAGAAAAAAACTTTAGAACATAAAGAAATGGTTAAGAAAATAAGCCAAGAAGTTAATGAAATGTATACTAAGATCTACAATGACGAAATTGGTGCTTTTGAATCATTTAAAAAGATAAACAAAGATAAAGATAGCTATCGCAAGAGAGCAGCTGAAATTAGAGTATTTAAGAATAATTTTTCTCTTGAAAAGAAAAACGAATTAGAAAAGAGATTAAATTTAGAATCTTTAAGATATGATAGTGAAATTAATTCTTTAAAAAATATTTATAAAAGAACTGTTGAAGGTTTAAAGAAAGATTATGAAGAATTTATTAAAGAATGTGATAATGAAGCGTATCCAGTTAAGAATTTAACTAAAGCATATAATAAAGAATTAAAAGAATTAGAAAAAGAATACACTCATCAAACTAATTTAGCTAAAATCTTATTTTTCTTTAAAACCAATGACTTAGTTACACTATCTAGTGACCAAATTTCTAATAAGATGGTTCAATCTTTAGGGGTTAAAGTATTTACTAAAGAATATTTATTAGAAATACCTCATGATGCCTACAAAATTGGTGATGAAGGTTTAGTTGTTAAAGTTGTAGAAGGTCTAGATTATGGAAAAAAACAATATTTACATTGCGAAATTGATGATGGAGCAGGTATTAAAGATTTATATATTGAATCTAGCGATATGTCTCTTGTAGGTAAAGATATAAAAGTATTATTTGATATTTCAAAGATTCATATTACTGAAAAGTCTATGGACATTAAGATCTACTAAGGAAGTGATTATGATGAAGAAAAGTTTAAAAGCACTATTTGTCATCATTTCAGTTTTCTTAATAAGTCTTGTTACAGGTTGTTCTGACCATAAGAAACCAGAAGAAGGTTATATATCTGAAGATAGATTATTAGAAATAGTTAGTAATTTTGAATATAGTTCAACATACACTAATTATTCAGTAATTGGTAATTTTAACTATTTTAATCTAGATAGTATGCCAAGTACTGTTTCTAGAACAAATGTTGAATTTACTGATTCTCCTGATGTTTTTGCAAATAGTTGTTCATCTCACTTTTTAAGAATTCCACTACATCTTAATCAAACAAATTGGAATACAGAGGCAGTAGATGAAACTAATGGTAGATCAATTGCTACTAGATATGTCTTAGAATCTAGAATAATAAGACCAGCTAGTATCGATAAAGTTTACTATTATGAAACTGAGGGTGGCGGATTTATTGTTAAAGCATTTGGGGTTAATAAAGAATTAAGAATTTATAGACCTAGTGAAATAACTTGTAACGCTAAATGGAATATTGAAATCGAATATGATGCAAAGGGTTATTTAGTAAGAGAATTTTTTGAAACGGTAAATACTAAAGATAATAATAAAAAGGATTGTTGTTATGGTGAAGCGAACTATACATTTAGATAAAATCTTAATATTTATCTTATTAGTTATAGTTAGTTTTGCGCTAACTTCTTGTGCTAGTGAAATACCAGAAGGTAATATTAAAGATTTTGTCATGGAAATCGATTATGATAAAAGTTATGAATATATTAAAACTGGTAAAAGCGTGATAACCTCTACTTATTATGAAAATAAAGTTGAAGATGGCAAAGTAGTACTTACTACCTATATTGATAAAGATAGCATGTATTACTACACCTTAAAAGAAGTTAGTGGTAGTTATTTTGGTAATGACAAAGATGATTATAATTTTTACCAACAAGAAATTCTATCTTATTTTGACGAAGCGAATAACGTAGTAGTCTACCAAAAAACAGACGGAATATTAGATAACGTTTCTTATAGTGAAGAAGATGTTACTGATTCAGTTAAAAGTTTTTTCTATTCAGATGTAACATCTAATTACCATAGTGGAGGAGTTTACTATGGTGATTATGTTCTAGCTAATGTAGCAAATTATTATCAATTCTTTTCATTAAATGATGATGAAACAGAACTCACCTATAGCGTAAATACTAAAAGTGAAACAGAAGATGGTAAAGAACTAATTAATATGCACAGTTTTACAGTAGATCGTTATGGCATGATTATAAGTTTAACATCTAGAGCTTTTACAAGAGATTATAGTATGGAAATTCTAACAACTATCGAATGTGAATATAATATTCCAATTAACAAATTAATAAATTTATAAGGGGAAAATAATGAAAAAAATATTAAATATATTATTATTGTTCATCCTTTCTTTAACAATTGTAGCTTGTAATAACAAGACTATAGACCAAGACCCAAAACCAAATGAAGAAGAAAACCAAGAAGAAAACAATGACCCAAATTTACCTATAACTGATGAAAACTTAGGTTTTGCGATTCATTATGATATAACTACAAAGACAAATGGCGAGTATACTTGGAATTTATGGTTATGGGAAGACACAAAAGATGGTGCTGATTATCAGTTTACAGAAACAGATAGTTATGGCTTAGTTGCAAGATTTTCTTGGGCTGATTTTCCAACAGCTGAAAGCAGTGGTCTAGGTTTTATAGTAAAAGAAAACAAGCCTTGGGAAGATTCGCCTTCTAAAGATGGTGATGATGACCGATATGTTGATTTTAGTGTCTTAGAAAGAGACCAATATGGTTATTATAATATTTATTTAAAAAATGGTGATTCAAATATCTATATTAATGACAAAGGAGAATTACTTGAGATGATTTCACATTTTGAATTAGCTTATAATACAAAAACTGGCTTTTCTATTTGGTTTCAGACTAATAGAGAATTTGCAAGTTATGAAATTAAATTAGGAAATGAAGTTTTATTTGACAGTAATACTCCATCTGATATGTTATCGTCAAACACAGGTAAAAGAGTAATATATAAGTTAGGTAATGAATTGCCTAGCTTATTAGATGACTACATTTTAAATGTTACTTTTAAATCTGGTAAAACATTAACTAAGATGTGCGATAAACAAGTTATCTATTCTAGCAAAGAATTTGAAGAATTATATACATATAGTGGTGAACTTGGGGCTATTTATACTAGTGAAAAAACAACATTTAGAGTTTGGTCTCCTATTTCTTCAAAAATTAGTTTAAGAATATATGATACAGGTACTCCTTCTAGCCTTGGTGGTAATAATAACTATCAAGAATATGCGATGAAAAAGATTGAAAATGGGGCTTTTGAATACGTTTTAAATGGCGATAATGAGGGTAAGTATTATACATATGTAGTTACTAATTCAACATATTCTAATCGTGAAGTTGTAGACCCATATGCTAAATCAACTGGCATAAATGGTTTAAGAGGTATGGTTGTTGACTTTAGTAAGACAAACCCTGAAGGCTGGGATAATATTAATGTTCATAATTATGCATCAACTAGCTTAACAGTTTATGAAACTCATATATCTGACCTAACTAGTAGCTCTACCTGGGGTGGTAGTAGTGAAAATGCTAAGAAATTTAAAGGCTTTTACGAAACAGGCACAACTTATACAAGCTCAAATGGCATAACAGTAACTACAGGTTTTGATCATATTAAAGAATTAGGTGTTAATGCAGTTCAATTATTACCAATCTTTGATCAAGCCAATACAGAAAGCACAATGGTATTTAATTGGGGTTATAATCCATTAAATTATAATACCTTAGAAGGTTCTTATTCATCTGACCCATCAGATGGTTATGTAAGAATTAAAGAATTTAAAGAGTTGGTTAAGGCTTATAATGAAGCTGGAATTAACATAATTATGGATGTAGTCTATAACCACGTTAATGGATTAGGTGGTTCTAACTTTGATGTTTTAATGCCAGGCTATTACTTTAGATATAGTAACGGTTCACCTTCTAATGGTAGTGGTTGTGGTAATGAAACAGCTAGTGAACGTTCAATGTATCGCAAATTTATGGTTGATTCAACAGAGTTTTGGGCTAGCGAATATAAACTTGGTGGCTTTAGATTTGACTTAATGGCTGTCCATGATTTAGAAACAATGAATGAGTTAACTAAAAACTTACATGAAAATGTTAATGAAGCTATTACAGTTTATGGTGAACCATGGACTGGTGGCACTGCAGCTTTATCATCTAGTATGCAAGCAAGCCAAGCTAATATGAATAAATATGAAGGCTATGGCTGTTTTAACGATAAGATGCGTGATGCCTTAATAAAAGGTGGTCTAAATGCTGCAACTTCAAAAGGTTGGATAACTAATAATTCTAAAGTTTCTACATCAGATGTAAAGAATATTAAGAGCAGTTTAACTGGTTTAATATTAAGCACTAATAAGACTTTAGAAGTTGAAAAATGTGTAAATTATGTAACTTGTCATGATAATTATACATTGTATGACAGAATTAAAGCAGCCGGCATAAAAGATGAAACAACAATAAAGAAAATGGCAGTATTAGCAAATTCAGTAGTATTTACATCTCAAGGTATTTCATTTATGCTAGCTGGTGAAGAATTCTTAAGAACTAAACAAGGCAATGACAATTCATATAATGCAAGCTATAAAGTTAATGAATTAAATTATGCGTTAAAGATTAAAAATAGCGATGTATTTGCTAATTATCAAAAATTAATAGCTATTAAACAAAATAGTAATCTATTTGGTTTAGATAGTCTATCTGCAAAAGAATTAGTAATTAACACTAATAAAGATGGTTCAATGATCTATTATAAATTAACAGATAATAGTGCTAATAGAGAATATTTAATTATTCATTCTAATGGTGTTAGTGCTACTGATAAAGTATTAGATTTAACAGGTTATAGCATTTATTTAAATACTTTACCAGGAAATATTGAATTAACAAATGAAACTACTATTAGTAATTATCAAACTCTAATTCTTTATAAAGATTTATAAGGGCTTAAGACTTGTGAGTAAGTCTAAAAATAAATGATAACATTAATAGGAGGTAAATAGTGAAAAATGTTATTAAAACAATAATGTTAGTACTTACTACATTATGTACAGTATTAGCATTAGCATCATGTTCTGAAGAAGAACATCAACATAGTTATACTTATGAAAGTGATGCAACAAAACATCGTCAAGTTTGTACAGAATGTGGAGAAGAAACTAGATGGGATGCCCATGTGTGGGGAGAATGGGAAGTAACAAAAGAACCAACATTAGATGAAAAAGGTTCACGAGAACACACTTGTACAGTTTGTGGTTATAAAGGAACTGAAGAAATTCCTATGTTAACACCTACATTTGGTGAAACAACAGACTTTACAGCATTCTATGCATATGTTCCAGCTGATTTTGAAACAGTAAATATCTATTATTGGAGCGAGGCCGAAAATTTAGAATCAAGCTATGCAGTAGCTTGGCCAGGTGTTGAAATGACTTTAGTTAATGAATCAGAACATTTATATGGTTATACATTGCCTGCAGGTGTTGACCGTGTAATCATTAATGATGGCTCATCTCAAACTGTAGATGTTCAATATTCTCCAGAACGTAATGCGTTAAGATTAGATGTTGTAAACTCTGACAATAAATATGAAGTTACTTATACATCTTATCAAGCTAAAGCTGATGATCCTGAATTAGCTAAACCAGAAGCTAGTGATCCAATTGAAATGATAACTTTATACGTAGTTGATACAAATGGTTGGGATGTTTTAAATATTCATTATTGGGGTTCTAAACTTGGCGATTCTAAATGGCCAGGTGTTGCTTCTACTAAAGTTGGTGTAGTAGAAGTAAATGGTGAATCTTATAATACATATAGTGTAGAAGTGCCTGAAGATGCAACTACAATTATCGTTAACAATGGTACTGAACAAACAGAAAATATCGCACTTATTGCTGAAGCTAACTGTGTTGTTGTATCAGGTACAACTTCTGTTTATGCTAAATATGAAAATGGTACAGTTACTGTAGTAGAAGTAGATTTAGGCTTACCTGAATTCTATGTAGTTGGTACTATTTCTGGTTGGAAATTTGTTGAAGAAAACAAATTAGTTATCGATGAAGAAACTATGACAGCTACAATTACATATACTTTTGCTGAAGGTGATCAATTCAAGATTGCTCTATCAGGTTGGGCTGGTGAAGTTGGTTCAGATGCATTAGGTGATGCATTTAGCGTTGCTGCAGATGGTAATATCACTGTAGTTACAGCTGGTACTTAACAGAATTGTTGTATCTAATTTAGATTCAACTCCATCTCTTACTATTACAGCAGTTACAGAGTAATCCTTTAAATAACCTCTTTAAACAAATCTCGGTTTTTATAGCCGGGATTTTTTATTCGATATTGCTGTAAACTTTAACGATATTTGTCGGATGTTTTTGATTTATAATATTAGGCGTTATGTGAAAGTTCATAGTTCAAAGAATAGATTATTATACAATTTATCTAGTAAGCGTGTAATATAAGACGGATTTTAAACAAACTAGTATAATTAAAATGTACTTGATAATTATACTTACTCCTTATCATTTAGTTTCAATGACTCGAACTTTGATTTGTTTGTGTTTATCATTATTAATTTCTCTAAAAATGAGCTTTAGAAGTTTTGAATATTAAATTATTATATTATTATAATATATTTGATTGGTAATAATAATCACCATGATAACAAAATAGTCATTAATTAATTTGTATAAGTATAAAAATAAAAAAGTGCAGTAAATAACTGCACATATAAATAGAATAAATCTATTAAATTTCTTAGTGGCGTTTCCGAAAGGATTCGAACCTTCGACCCACGGCTTAGAAGGCCGTTGCTCTATCCAGCTGAGCTACGGAAACAACGCTCAATAATTATATAATAAATAAATAGATTTGTAAATAATAAAAATAAAAAAACTTGAATAAATTATAACTTTTATATATAATAATTCGTGGAGATGATTTTAAATGGAATTAAAAGAATTACAAGAAGAATTAGCTGGAATATTATACAGTGTTGATAAAATATTAAAAAAACAATTAAGCATTGATAGTAGAATCAATAAAGAATTAAATAAACCTATAATGGAAAATTTAAGTTATGTTATTCGTTATAATTTATTAAATAATATTAATAAATTACATAATGAAGGTAAAAATGATACTGAAATTATTAATGCATTAAAACCCGTCTTTGGGATTTAACAACCCAAACTTTAGGATTGTGATTAATGAAAATATTTTCAAGTTGGTTTTTTTGC
>CALUXR010000016.1 GCA_944324795.1 uncultured Acholeplasmatales bacterium | reverse complement strand
AGACTACAGCGTTAATTAAATTATATCATCAATTGTATGTTGATATAAAAGTTATGTTGTACTCATAACTATAAATTCACACAAATCAGAAAGGAGAAAGTATAATTATTAAGTACAATTTAATTATACTAGGAAAATATGAAGAAACTTTTAATAATAATATTTAGCATTATAATCTTATTGTTTAATTCATTGCCTGTAAAAGCTAATATGGCTGCCCCTTTAATAGATGATATTGCGACATCTGTTTCTTTTGAAAAAAGTAATGATATTGATGTTACAAGTGAAATATTAGATATTTATATTATTGATACTTTAGCTGATATTACAGTTACTTATAATATGAAAAATATTAAAAATGAATCTATTAATACGTCTTCAATGTTTGTATCACCTAATATTGAAGGAGAAAATGTTAGTGTTAAAGTAGATGATAAAGATGTAGATTGTATTAAAGAAACTTTTTATTATTCTACTTATGATGATTTAGCGACAAATAATTGGGAATATGTAATATTAGAAAAAGAATATTATGATGAATATTATAGACAAGTTCAAACTTTAACCTTTAATATTGAATTTAGCCCATTAGAAGAAAAAGAAATAATTATTAATTATAAATATCGTTTAGGTGGCTATCCTAGTAGAACTGATGATATGAAAAGAGGTAGTTTAACATATTATTTAAAACCAGCCGCGTTATGGCATAGTTTTTCTAATTTGACAATCAATTTATATTTATCTAAAGATATGCCTGTTTTAAAAGATAGCAATTTAGAATTTGCAGATTTAGGTAATAGGCATTATCAGTACAAGTCAAACACCTTACCAGAAGAAAATCTTGAAATTGAATTAGAACAAAATGGATGGCAAAAATTTATTGGTTTTTTTAAAAGTCCATATTTATTAATGAATTTAATGATGTTTTTACCATTTATAATAATTGGATTAATAATTTTAACAATCATAATTGTTATAACTGTTAAATTTATAAAAAAGCGAAATAAACAAAAAGAATTAGCTGACAATAAGTGAAAAATAGAACCAAATGTCATTAACTCTATATGAATGTTTAAGAAAAATATACTTTTTGAAAAATATAGCGAATTATTGAATTTTAGTTGTTTTTGATACTACTCTTTTATATCTTTTTTACTCAAAATAAATGAGAACCATAAGTTAAGAGGTATTTAGAAATAAAAAATAAACTCTACTAAAATCTAAAGCAAGTTTGTAATTTAATTAGAAAATTGAAATTAATTTGATGATGGAAAGTGCAGCTGATGAAGTTCACTATATTGGTATTGGTTGTTATCTTAATTTAGGAGATATAGAAAATGGTCATTATGCAATGTATGTTTAGCATGAACAAAGCGATTATTGGCAGATTTTTAAAACATATTGGGATATAGTTGTTAGTTGGGATTCTAATATTATAGCTGATTATAGCGATTATTTTGTCGGTGTTGATAAAAATAATAGTATTTGTTATTATGCAATAGATAGTCAATATGAAATATTTGATTATCATATAGAAGTTAAGGATTGAATTGAAAAAGAATATAAAGAAAATAATTAATTTAACAATTATAAGTTTGATATTAATTAGTATAGTTAGTATTGTTATTTATATTTGTCTTAGTTTTTGTCAGTATTTATTTAATAGTAAAGTTAAAGAATATGATGAATATAATGATTTAGATATATGTTTGGTTGGAACTAAAGAATTTAACTTTTATCCATATTTATCTATTATTGAGTCTAATAATAATATTTTATTTAAAATTGGTGTAATGTGAAATTATAAAAGTTAATAGATTAATTCTTTTATTAGGATACCTCTTTAATTTATTATTTTATTTAAAGCAGTTTTATATAAATGGAAGATTTTTGAAAAGTAGAAAAATTTTAGTTGACATTGAGCAAAAATAGTGTATAATCTTTACGAAATAAAAAAAGTGAAAAGCAGAACCCCCGTTCTCGCCTGATTGACAAGTAAGTTGGTAGGCAAAAGGTCACATGAATTTTTAATTATGGATTTAATGGGGCGCTTTGACGTCCTTTTTTTATTGACTGATATAAATATTTGGAGGTGGAGCACATTAATACGCAAAAAAAACCAGAAGAAATGGTTAATGAAAGTATCAGATTAAAAGAAATGCTTGTCATTACAGACAAGGGAGAAAAATTAGGATTATTACCTAAAAATAGGGCTCTTGATGAAGCTTATAAAAGGGGCCTTGATTTAGTAGTTGTATCGGCAGACTCTAATCCGCCGGTAGCTAAAATGATGGATTATTCAAGATTTCGTTTTGAACAACAAAAGAAACTAAAAGAAATGAAGAAAAAACAAAAAGTTATTACAGTTCAAGAAATCCAATTAAGTCCGACAATAGAAAAACATGATTTTGACACTAAGGCTAGAAAGGCCCAAACCATTTTAGATAAGGGTAACAAAGTTAAAATTACTTTAAGACTAAAAGGTAGAATGATTGTTCACCAAGAATTAGCTAAAGAAGTAATTGAGAGGTTTGTTGATGCGTTAGCTCAAACTTCAACACTTGAAAGCGATATAAAATTAGATGGTAAATTATTATTTGCCACTATCGCACCAAAAAAACAAAAAGGAGATAATTAAAATGCCAAAACAAAAGACACATAGTGGTTTAAAGAAAAGAATTAAAATTACTGCAACTGGTAAAATTAAACGTGGTCATGCCTTCACAGGTCATATGAAGACTAATAAGACTCATAAACAAAATCGTAATCTTCATAAACCAGGTTTAGTAGATAAGACTGATGAAAAGCGTATTAAAAGCTTAATCAGCAATATGATGTAGGAGGAAAGAATTATGCCAAGAGTTAAAGGTGGATATGTAGCAAGACGTCGTCGTAAGGCCGTATTAAAACTTGCTAAAGGTTATTATGGATCAAAACATGCTTTATATAAGACAGCACATGAACAAGTAATGCGTTCATTACAATATAGCTATCGTGATCGTAAAGTTAGAAAAAGAGATTTCCGTAAATTATGGATCACACGTATCAATGCAGCTTGTCGTTTAAATGATATTTCTTATTCAGCATTTATCAATGGTTTAAAACATAAAGATATTATCGTTAACCGTAAAATGTTAGCTGAATTAGCTGTAAATGATGCTAAAGGTTTTGCTGATTTAGTAGCTTTAGCTAAAGATGGTTTAGCTAATCCAAAAGCTAAAGAAGTAGTTGAAACAATTTTTGTTAAAGCTGCTCCTAAAGCAGAAAGAAGTGCTAATCATAACGCAACAAGCAAAAAAGTAGCTAAACCTGAAGTTAAAAAAGAAGAAAAAGTTGAAGCTAAACCAGCTAAAAAAGCCAAAGTAGCTAAACCTGAAGTTAAAAAAGAAGAAAAAGTTGAAGCTAAACCAGCTAAAAAAGCTAAAGTAGCTAAACCTAATTATGAAGAAATGAATTTAACTGAACTTAAAGCTTTATGTAAAGAAAAAGGTTTAAAAGGCTATTCTACTTTAAAGAAAGCAGAAATTATTGAATTATTATCAAAATAGGTTGCAAAACCTATTTTTTTTTGTTTATTCTATATAAGAAAGATGTTTTTGAAAGTTTTAATGGTAAATATTTAAAGATACCTATAGGAAAAGCATTGATATCTATTGAAGAAATAATTGTAGAATTTGCTGGAGGTTTAATCTATATGAAAAAAGTAATTGCATTAAGTCTATTATTAGTTACTTTAAGTGCTTGTAGTGTTAATAGTGCTAGTGATAATATTGATTTTAATCAAGATTACGGTCATTTTTATGATTTAAGAGAAGAATTTCATTTAGTTAATATTTCTTATGATGACCTCTTAAATATTAGTTATTATAATAATGATGGAATAGACTTAAATTGTAAATTATTTGATAATTTTAAAGTAAAAGATATTGGTAGTATTCCTTCAGATATTAATCATAAAATTAAAGTTAGTTTAGCTAATAATCTTGAAGAATATAATAATTTAGATTTAGCATATTATGGTAAATATAATGATTATTATGCTATTAGGATTGATTCTAGTTTAAAGAGTGAGGCTAGTATATTAGTAACTAAAGTGATTGATGACATAAATTTTGTTTATAGTGGTGGGTCAATTGAGTTATTTAAATTATATAATTAGAGTAGATATAAATTTTATTAAATTACCCCATTTTTTAAATTTAGAATGCAAATAAAGCAAAAGAAATTATAGTAAAAAAATATTTAGGGATGTTTTTCTACTAATGAAGTTGAATTTTAATTTAAATTAATAAACATAATGATTAAGTAAAAAATAAGATATAAATTTATATTATAAATATTAAAAAAATCTTTATTTATCTTTTTATTAGTTTATACTTGCAAAGAGAAATGAAAAATAGTATTATGTCAACGTATTAAAGAAATAACGAGGTTAATGTAGATGGAAGATAAAAGTACAAGAAAACGTTCAACTAATGCTAATTTAGTTGAAAGCAATTCATATAAAATATTAAAAATTATATTTACTATTATAATAATCATTTGTTTAATTTTTGCTGTATCGATGACTATTTTAGTTTTTACATTAGACCAAGCAGATATTCCACCTTTTATTGAGCATTTTGGTTTAGGATTATCTTTAATATTAGTTGGTGTAGTTGCCCTACTTATGACAATCTTAAATAAATATAATATAAATTCAACAGATAAAGGTGATAAAGTTATGCAAGTGATTGCTGGACTTTTAGTTGTATTTGGAATAGCAACCATAATATTCTCTTATTTTTAAAGTCCTATAACTTTACAATTTTTTAAAAATATGTTATATTTTAATTGCTAGGAAGAAGCCCGTGGAACCCAAAACATTTTTTAATGAGTCTGAGGTTAAATATGTGTGAATGCTTATTTATAAGAATCCTAATTATTTATCCGTGAGGACTCAGCCTTTGAAGACTTTGTTCTTCATGGACTTCCTAGCATTATTTTTAGTAAGGCATTAAAGCCTTTTTATTTTTTAAAGTGGTGAAAATATGCGTGTTATTGCAGGTAGTTTAAGGCATAGAATTATTGAAGGTTGTAATTTAGAAACAACTAGAGAAACTCAAGATAGAATTAGAGAGGCTATTTTTAATTCTTTAAATTTTGTTCATGGTCGTGTATTAGATTTATTTTGTGGCAGTGGCGCTATGGCTATTGAAGCTTATAGTAGAGGAGCTAATTTTATTGTTTTAAATGATATAAATATTAAGGCTCTAGATGTCGCTAAAAAGAATATTAATAATTTAAATATTAAAAATTATTTAGCTTATAATTTAGATTATAAAGCTCTTTTAAAATTACCATTACCACCATTTGATTTTATATTTTTAGACCCACCATATAGTTTTAATGATACATTTAAATTATTAGATGAATTAAATAAGAGTAGTTTTATAAAAAATAACACAAGAATCATCTTTGAAATGTCTTCTAAAACTAATTTAAATATTCCTTTAAATTATGAAATAATAAAAGTAAAAAAATATGGTAAAAAACAAGTATGTTTTTTAGAAGTGAGGTCTTTAAATGAATAAATTCCCTCGTTTTTTAGAAGAAAATTTTATTAATTTTAAAGAATTATATTTAAAATATAATTATAAAAATAAAACATTTTTTATATTATTTGATAAAAAAAATATTTCTTATTATATTATAAAAATAAATACAGAAAATGAATTTAGTATTACAATCTTTCCTTTAAATGATGGTATTTCTACTTATTTAGATATTGAAAATAAATCTTTATATAATATTGCCGAACATGAATTTATTAAAATTATTTTTAAAGATTTTAATAAAATTGAATGTAATATACTAAAAAAATATAGTAATTCAATTTCAGTTAGTAAAAAAATTATAGATGATTTAATCTATTTAATGTATAGTTTAATTGAGGTATTAGATCATAATATTATTAAAGATAATGATGATATTTATATAAAATTAATAGATAACAATTTAAAATTTGTTGATAAATCAAGTTTTAAATTAGAATATACTTATAAATTTAAAAAACCTAATTTAGCATTAATAGAAGAATTTAAAAATCTAAAAGAAGCAAATTATGAAGGAACTTTATTTATTAGACGTTTTTATAATGAAGTAAATGATTCTTTTAGAATAATGATAACTTATAGTAGTAATTTTATTAATAGTGTAATAATATTTAAAGATTATAATGTTGATCATATATATTTATATTTAATTAATATATTTAATAAATATAAAAAATGTTCTAAATTAATTATTAATGATTATAAAACTTATAGTCAATTAAAAGAAACATTAGAAAAAAGTGGTATTGAAACTGTTTTTAAGCGTTATGATTTAAAAGAAGAATATCTAGTAGATGATTTAATAATATTTGCTCAAAGTTTTTATATTTATGATGGTTATGAAGAAGATTTAAGTGATTTTATGCAAGTTGCTTTAAATGTATTAAATGATTTCTTAATTAATGGTTATGATCCTATAAAGGAAAAGCTTGGAGAAGGTTTTAAAGATTATTTTTTATTAGTAGAAACAGTTAAAAATAATAATGATGGTCTTGTTTCTTAATTAAAAATTTGTTAAAATTAATTGATTACGTGAAGAAAAGAGACTTATTAAAAATCTTATTTAGCGACAATGGATGGTGAAAGCATTGAAAGATTAATAAGTTAGACACTTCTTTAAAAGTAAACGTACCAGGCGTTAACGGACAAAGAGCTAGTTATACTAGAAAAAAGGTGGTACCGCGATTATTTCGTCCTTAGATTATCTAAGGACTTTTTATATTAAAAGGAGGCTATAAAATGTTAACTAAACCTAAAGGTACTTATGATATATTGCCAAATGAGGCAAGAATATGGGCTAAATTAGAGACGGTTATAAGAAAAGTTTGTAATTTAGCTAATTATGAAGAAATTAGAACCCCTATTTTTGAAGCTTATGAAACTTTTCATCGGAATGAAGATGATAGTTCTGATATGGTTACAAAA
This sequence comes from uncultured Acholeplasmatales bacterium, assembly GCA_944324795.1. GTDB lineage: Bacteria > Bacillota_I > Bacilli_A > Acholeplasmatales > Anaeroplasmataceae > CALUXS01. Next base: position 33,080 of record CALUXR010000016.1, on the reverse strand, counting down.
GAAACTTATGATTTTTTAGATAGAGGCGATAGGAAGATGACTTTAAGACCAGAGGGGACTGCTGGTTGTGTGCGCGCCTTTATTGAAAATAAATTATATGTTTTAAATAAAGTGACTAAATTATTTTATTTAGGACCAATGTTTCGTTATGAAAGACCTCAAAAAGGACGTTATAGACAATTTATGCAATTTGGTTTGGAGGCTTATGGTCCTAAATCACCTTTACTTGATGTTGATATAATTTCTACAGCTGTAATGTTACTTAAGGCTCTTGGTTTTATGAAAGTTAGAGTTAGAATCAATACTTTAGGAGATAAGGAATCTAGAAATAATTATAGAAATGTTTTAGTTGATTATTTTTCTAAAAATATTGATTTATTATGTAGTGATTGTAAACAAAGACTAGAAAAGAATCCTTTAAGAATTTTAGATTGTAAAATTGATAAAGAAAATGTAATATTAAAGAATGCTCCTAAGATTAGTGATTATTTAAATGATGATTCAAAAACCCATTTTAATAAAGTTTTAGAAGAATTAGATAAAATAAATATTAAATATGTTGTTGACCCACATTTAGTTAGAGGACTTGATTATTATTCTGATACAGTATTTGAAATAGAATATGAATCTGATGTTTTAGGAAATCAAAATGTTTTATGTGCTGGTGGCAGATATAATGATTTAGTTAAAGATTTAGGTGGCCCTGATATTCCTGGGGTAGGTCTTGCTTTTGGAATGGATCGTTTATTATTAGCTCTAGCTAATGAAAATATTAATATTATAAAGCCTAAGATGCTACATGCATATTTAATTACATTAGGAAATGATTGTAGCGATTATGGTTTAAAATTAATATATGATTTGCGTTTAGCAGGTATTACTTGTGATATGAGTTATACTAAGGCATCATTAAAAGCGCAATTTAAAGAAGCTGATAATAATAATAGTTTATTTACTTTAATACTTGGTGAAGATGAATTAAATAAACAAACTATAAATGTTAAAAATAATCAAACTAAGGAACAAGTAACGCTTAATATTAGTGAATTAAAAGGTTATTTAATTAAAAATTTAACTCAAAATAGTTGTCATAATTGTGGAGGTAATTGTCATGAAAAGAGTACAAATTAAAGATTTAAAATTAAATGAAGTTAATAAATTAGCTGGTTTTGTTGAAAATTTTAGAAATAAAAAAACAATGTGTTTTATTGTTTTAAGAGATGTTTCAGGAAAACTTCAAGTAACTATTGAAAAAGAAAAACATCCTGAATTTAATGAATTATTAGAACAAATCACAATAGATTCAGTTATTGAAGTAGAAGGTATGGTTGTTCCTAGTGAATATGTTAAATTAAATCATATGGAAATGTATCCTGATAAATTAAAAATTGAATCTATAAGTTTACCAAGTCCTATTGTTGCTCCTAAGGGTGAAGAAACTAATATTGATTTACGTCTTGATTACCGTTGGATCGATTTAAGAACTGATAAAAACACATTAATGTTTAAAGTTCAATCTCATTTTGTTAATAAATGTCGTGAATTTTTAAATGAACGTGATTTTATTGAAATTCATACACCTAAATTAATTGGAGCTGAATCAGAATCTGGGGCTGGTGTTTTTAAAGTTGATTATTTTGAACGCGATGCTTTCCTTGCTCAATCACCACAATTTTATAAACAAATGGCTATGGCTGCAGGCTTTGAACGGATTTATGAATCTGGTCCGGTATTTAGAGCAGAAAAATTTGCTAGTCGTAAACATGCAACTGAATTTACAGGTTTTGATTTAGAATTTTCATATATTGAATCTTATAAAGATGTTATGCATTTAGAAGAAGAAATGTTAACATATGCCCTTAAAGGTGTTAAGGAAAAATATGGAGAAGAAATTAAAAATGTCTATGGTATTGATATAATAGTGCCTACATTACCATTCCCGGTTATTGATCTTCATGATTTATATGCTGAATTAGAAACAAGATATGGTTATAAAGTTCCTGAATCTGAAAAAGGAGATCTAACTACTGAAGGTGAAAGATTATGTCAAAAATTTAGTTTAGAAAAATATGGTCATGAATTCTTATTTGTAACAGGTTATAGTAAAGAAAATAGAGCATTTTATCATATGCGTGATGAATTAGGTGTTCCATGTGGTTATGATTTAATTTGGAAAGGTTGTGAAATTACAACCGGAGCTCAAAGAGAACATAGGTATGAAATTTTAAAAGCTCAAGCTGATGAAAAAGGTTTAACTGATGATGTTAAATTCTATCTAGATTTCTTCCGTTATGGTTGTCCTCCTCATGGTGGTTTTGGTATTGGTGTTGATCGTATTACAATGCTTATCTTTAATGAAGGTATTAAAGAATCTATGTTCATCTTCCGTGGACCAGATCGTTTAAATCCGTAGGTGCAATATGATGGATCATATTTCTTGGGATGAATATTTCATGGGGGTAGCTATTTTATCTAGCTATCGTAGTAAAGACCCGGTTACAAAAGTCGGTGCTTGTATAGTCAATGATGATAAAAGAATAATTGGTATTGGTTATAATGGTTTTCCTTATGGTTGTTCTGATGAGGTTTTTCCTTGGGGTAAACAAGGTGAACAATTAGATACTAAATATCCATATGTTGTTCATGCTGAACCAAATGCTATTTTAAATTCAACATCTAGCTTAAAGGGTGCTACTTTATATGTTACTTTATTTCCTTGTAATGAATGTGCTAAATTGATCATTCAAAGTGGTATCAAACATATTGTTTATATGAATGATAAATATAAACATTTAGATAGTAATATAGCTAGTCGAAAAATGTTTGATGCTGCTGGGGTTACTTATAAAAAAATGAAGGAAGTAAAAATCATAGTTGGAGGTTATAATGACTAAAAAAACTTTTATTATAACTTATTTAATTATTGCGTTATTGATAATAGTTGATCAAATAACAAAAATGGTAGTTTTAACTAATTTAAAATATGAAGGTAGTGCTATTCCTGTTATTAGTAATTTTTTCGCTATAGAATTAGTTTTTAATACAGGGGCTGCTTGGGGAATTGGTTCTTCAAATACGATAATTTTAACAGTTATATCTTTTATTTGTGGTTTTATAGCTTTATTTTTTACAACAAAAAACAATTTTAAAACTAAAAAATTTTATTCTATTGCTCTATGTTTAATAATTGCAGGGGCTTTTGGTAATTTAATAGATCGTTTTTTAACTGTTTTAAATGTTTTAGATGGAGTAATTGATTTCTTAAGCTTTAGATTTGGCAATTATAATTTTCCGGTATTTAATGTAGCTGATATGTGTTTAGTTATTGGGGTTATAATGTTAGTTATTGATGTAATCTTTTTAGAAGATATAAGAAAGAAGAAAAACAATGCCTAAATATCTAGTTGATAATAAATATAGTGGTTATAGAATTGATAAATATTTAAGTGAAATAGCTAATAAAACCCGCAGCTTTATTCAAAATAATTTAATATCTTTAAAAGTAAATGATAAAGAAGTTAAATTAAGTTATAAAGTTTTATTAAATGATATTGTTGAAGTTATATTTAAAGAAGAAGAAAAAATTGATTTAGAAGCTAAAAATTTAAATTTAGATATAATTTATGAAGATAGTGATCTTGCTGTAATTAATAAGCCTAAAGGTTTAGTAGTTCACCCAGCTCCAGGTCATTATAATGATACTTTAGTATCTGGTTTAATGTACCAAATAAAAGATTTAAGTTCGATTAATGGGACAATTAGACCTGGTATTGTTCATCGTTTAGATAAAGATACATCTGGTCTTTTAGTTATTGCAAAAGGTGATTTAGCTCATCAAGAATTAGCTAAACAGTTGAAAAATCATACGATGTATAGAGAATATCACGCACTAACTATTGGCCTTATTAATGAAGATAAAGGTAAAATTATAGCTCCTATTGGTAGAAATAAACAAGAAAGAACTAAAATGGCAGTTGTAAGTGATGGTAAAGAAGCTATTACTCATTTTGAAGTTATTGAAAGATTTAAAAATAACACTTATATAAAATGTTTACTTGAAAGTGGAAGGACTCATCAAATAAGGGTTCATTTAGCTTATATTAATAAACCTATTTTAGGGGACCCATTATATGGTCCTAGAAAAGTTTATAATACGATTGGTCAATATTTACATGCTAAAAAAATAACTTTTATACATCCAAGAACTAAAGAAGTAATGACTTTTGAAGTTGATTTACCAGATTATTTTAAAGATGAATTAAATAGACTAAAGAATGAAGGCATTTGATGCCTTTTTTCATTGTAATGAAAGCTTAATTTTGTTATAATAAAGCTAGAAAAGAGGGGTATAATGCCAAAAAGTGTAATTGCGATATTATATGATTTCGATAAAACTTTATGTACTGAAGATATGCAAAATTATAGTTTTATCCCAAATCTTGGTTTGACTCCTAGTGAATTTTGGGGAAAAACAGGAGTTCTTGGTAATAACCATAGTATGGATAAAATACTAGCATATATGTATGAAATGATTTATATGTGTAAAGAAAAAAATATTAAACTCACAAAAGAATATTTAAATAGTTTAGGTAAAAATATAAAATATTTTCCTGGGGTAACAACGTGGTTTAATAGAATTAATACTTTTGGGGAAAATTTAGGAATTAAGATTGAACATTATATAGTTTCATCTGGAACTAAAGAAATAATTGAAGGTACTAGCATAGCTAAAGAATTTAAAAGGATTTATGGTTGTGAATTTTTATATGATGAAAACACTAAAGAAGCAATATGGCCAAAGATGGCTATTAATTTTACTTTAAAAACTCAATTTATCTTTAGAATTTCTAAAGGCGCTTTTGATATTTTAGATGAAGAAAAATTAAATTCTGATACTCCTGATAAAAATAGACATGTTTTCTATCGTAATATGATCTATATTGGGGATGGAATGACTGACATTCCTTGTATGCAAGTATTAAAAGATAAAGGTGGTAAAGCTATTGCGGTATATAGACCTAATGATGAAGAAAAAGTAATGAAACTTGTTAGTGATTCTAGAATTAATTTTGTTTGTCAAGCTGATTATTCTCAAAACTCAAGTTTAGAAAAATTTGTGCAAATGAGTATTGAAAATATGGTTTTATATGAAAAATTAAGACAAAAAGAAGAAAAACAATTAGCAAATTATAGACATAAGTATGATGGTGATTTAGATGTTTAAGTTATATAAAAAATATTTAAAATATTATAAAAAAGAGGTCATTTTAGGACCTCTATTTAAATTATTAGAAGCAATATTTGAACTTATTGTCCCGCTAATTATGGCCTCTATTATCGATAAAGGAATAAATGGTGGCGATATCAATTATATTTATAAAATGGGTGGTTTATTGATAGTTGTTTCTATAGTAGGGTTTTGTTCTACTTTAGTTTGTCAATATTTTGCCTCTATAACAAGTCAAGGGGTTGGTACTAGATTAAGAGATGATTTATTTAAACATATTGAATCTCTTGATTTTAATCAAATTGAAGAATTTGGGGTTGCAGAATTATTAACAAGAATGAATAATGATATTAATCAAGTTCAAACAAGTGTTGCGATGTTAATAAGACTTGTTATAAGAGCCCCATTTATAGTTATTGGTTCTATTTTTTTAGCATTTATAATTAATGTTTATGCAGGTTTAATCTTTTTAGCAGTTGGTATATTAATATTAACTTCTGCTTTATTAATAATGAAATTTACGATTCCTAAAAATAAAATTGTTCAAAAAGATTTAGAAGATGTTACAAGAATAGCTAAAGAAAATTTAAATGGTATTAGAGTTGTAAAAGCATTTAATAAAGAAGAATATGAAGAAAATAGATTTATAAATAGTACTAATATTTTATGGAATGATAGTAATAAAGTAAGTAAAATATCAGCTTTATTAAATCCGATTTCTTCAATTTTAGTAGCTTTAGCTATTTTATTAGTTTTAAAATTGAGTGGTAATTTAGTCTTTGATGGTATTATTTCACAAGGTGATGTTACTGCTTTAGTTAATTATTTAAATCAAATTTTAGTTGCAATTTTTGTAGTTTGTAATTTAATTCAAATATTTGGTAAAGCAATTAGTAGTTGTAGTAGAATAAATATGCTATTTGAAACTAATTCTAAAATTATATATGGCGATAAAGAAGAAATGAATAATGATGATGCTTTATATGTCTTCAATAATGTTAGTTATAGTTACCCATCAAGTAGTAAACCAAGTTTAAATAATTTGAATTTTACGATTCATAAAGGTGATTTTATTGGAATAGTTGGTGGTACTGGTAGTGGTAAAACAACCCTTCTACATTTACTTGCTAGATTTTATGATGCTAGTGAAGGTAATATTTATTTAGCAGGTTCTAATATTAAAGATTATTCTAAATTATGTTTAAATAAAGAAATCGGTTTTGTTTTTCAAAAATCTTTATTAGCAGCCCAAACTGTTAAAGACAACTTGAGCTGGAAAACAAATCTAAGCGATAAAGATTTAATTGAAGCTTTAAAAATAAGTCAAGCTAATTTTGTCTTAAATGATAGTGAAGGTTTAAATAAAATGATTATTCAAGGTGGTAAAAATCTATCAGGAGGAGAAAGACAACGTTTAGCAATAGCTCGTGCTCTTGCGAGTAAACCTAATATTTTAATGCTTGATGATAGTTTATCAGCTCTTGATTTTAAAACTGATTATAATCTACGTAAAGAATTAAAAAAATTAAATATTACAATTGTTTTAGTAACTGAAAGAGTAGATCAAGTTAAAGATGCTAATTTAATTTTAGTATTAGATAATGGTAATTTAGTTGGTAAAGGGAAACATAATGATTTATTAAAAAATAATAAAATATATAAAGAAATATATGATTCTCAACATCAAGATGAGGTGACTTATGAAGGATAGAGCTTTAAGCAGGATAATTAAAATCTTATTTAAACATAAATTCATCTTGATATTTGCAATCTTATCTAGCATCATTCAAGTTGTAGCTACCTTATTTATTCCGATTGTTGTTAGAAATGGAATTGATTATTTAGCTGGTATTAATGATGTTAATTTTAATTATTTAAATAATGTTTTAATATATGTAGCTATATTAGGAATTTTACAAGCTTTATTTGGCTATTTAATGCAATATTTAATGGCTTATATTACAAATAATACGGTTAAAGATTTAAGAAACACTTTATTTAAAAAATTAGATAAATTACCACTTAGTTATATTGATACTATTCCAGAAGGGGATACATTAATGCGTCTAACTAGCGATGCAGATCAATTAGGTGATGGTTTATTACAAGCTTTAACTAATTTAATAACAGGTGTTATAACTATAATTTTAACATTAATATTTATGTTAGTAGTTTCATGGCAAGTTGCCCTAATTGTAATTTGTTTAACTCCACTATCATTACTTACAGCTTATTTTATTGCGAAAATGAGCTATAAAACATTTAGAAAACAAGCTCAAATTAAAGGTAAATTATCTGCACATTATAATGAAATGTTTAATATGCTAAAAATTGTTAAAAGTTATAATTATGAAGAAAAATCCCAAAAAGAAGAAGAAAAAATTAATAATGAATTATATAAAGTAGGTGTTAAAGCTCAATTTTTATCTGCACTAGTTAATCCGGCAACTCGTTTAATTAATAGTTTAGTTTATGCGGCTGTTGGAATGTATGGAGCAATTAGAGCTTTAAGTGGTTTAATTACGGTTGGTGATTTAACTGTTTTTTTAAGTTATGCTCAAAGTTATACAAAACCATTTAATGATATAAGTCAAGTTATGACAGAATTACAAAATAGTTTAGCTTCTGCAAGAAGAATATTTGAAATCGTTGATTTAGAAGATGAAAAATATGAAGTATCTAATAATTTAGTTGATGTTGCTGGTAAAGTTGAATTTAAAAATGTATATTTTTCTTATTTAAAAGATAAACCTTTAATCGAAAACTTCAATTTATTAGTAAAACCAAATAGTAAAATTGCGATCGTAGGTCCTACAGGAGCAGGAAAAACAACATTAATTAATTTGTTGATGCATTTTTATAATGTCAATAAAGGACAAATCTTAATTGATGATATCGATATAAATACTATTGATCCTCATAATTTAAGAGATAATATAGGCATGGTTTTACAAGATACATGGACATTTAAAGATACGATTTATAAAAATATAGCATATGGGAAAGAAGCTAGTAAAGAAGAAGTAATTAAAGCAGCTAAAGAAGCTTATGCAGATAATTTTATAACATTATTAAAAGATGGTTATGATACAATTTTAGATAATAAAACAGCTATATCTGAAGGACAACGTCAACTTTTATGTATCGCAAGACTTATGTTAAGAAAACCAAAAATCTTAATTCTTGATGAAGCAACATCATCGATTGATACAAGAACTGAAGTTTTAGTGCAAAATGCTTTTTCAAATTTAATGGAAGGTAGAACTAGTTTTGTTATAGCTCATCGTTTAAAAACAATAATAGATGCTGATCAAATAATAGTATTAAATAAAGGTCATATTGAAGAAATAGGAACTCATAATGAACTTTTAGCTAAAGGTGGATTCTATAAAGAAATTTATGAATCTCAATTTCAAAAAATAGACTAAAATAAAAGGTGTCATATTGTTATGACATCTTTTTAAATGTTGAATATTATTTTAAAATGAAGAAAGGGGTGTGATCGATATGCTAGATAGGGGGAATAATATCTTTAATTAGTAGTATAGCTATATTTATTTTAAGTTTTATAGGTTTATTAGTAGTTATAATATTAGATAGAGAATTAATTATATTTAATGGAGATTTCTCTAAATTTAGAGAATTAAGTTATGTTGTTTTAATAATTATTTATTTATTTTCATTTATTATTTTTCAATTACTGATTAAAGATAACTCTTATAAATTTAAATTTATTAGTATTTTAGTATTAGCTATTCTAACATTTGTTTTATTATTAGAAACATTTGATTATAAAAGTGAAGTAATAAATGGCAATGCTTTAATTTTTTATTTTTATTGTTCAGCTTTTTGTTTAGCTCTTATGCAAATTATTATATCTATAGGAATTTTTATTTATTCTAAATTAAAAGTAAATTTTAAGGTGATATCTTTAATTTTAACGTTTATAAATCTAATTTTAAATCTTTTAGCATTAGTAATTTTAAAAGAAGTAATTGAAGTTTTAGCTATTGTAGTAAGTTATTCAATTTTAATATTTAATTTATTTTTAAGTATTGTAGTTCTTATTAATAATAAAAGATTTAATATAATTAGTAACGATATTGATATTTAATATATTTTTTAGGATTATCTATTTATTTTATAGCTTAGATAATCCTTTATTTTTTTGTTAAAATTATTGTTATTTTTTATAAAAACAATTGTATATAATGGGTTTATTATGCTATAATTGTTTAAAGATTGGGGTGAAGGTAATGGATTTATTTAATATTATTCCTGAAAACTTTTTTTCACTTTTAAGTTCTAAAAATAAACGAATTTATTCAGCTTCAATTCTTGAGGTTTTTAAAATATATGAAAGTGCCTCTACGACAGGTATTGAAAAGAAAATTGTCTTAGATGAATTAGTTAATTTTTTAGATAATAATAAATATAATTATGATGCTGAAGATACATTAGATGAAGAAGCTAATCCTAAATCAAATAGAGATTTAGCAAATTATATTTTAAGACGGTTAGAAGAATGTGGCTGGATTTATGTTGATATTACTAATGATTATGAAGAAATTTTAAATTTTACTAATTCTGGTATTATAATATCAGAAGCCTTACTACAATTAAGTGGTAAAGATTATGATGATAATTATGAAGAAGATACTAACTACATTCCTAATAATAAAGAATATCAGGGATATATTTATACTATATATTCATTGTTAAATAACAGTGATAATATTGAATATAGTGTAATTATGCAAGAAGTTTATCGTAACACAAAATTATTATTACGTTCTATTAGAAGATTAGATGCAAGTCTTAAAACATATATTAGTTCTGTTTTTGAACAAGCTGAAGTTAAAGAATTGATGGAAAACTTAGTATCATATAGAGAAAATTTTGTTGAACAAGGCTATATGAAATTAAAGATGGGAGATAATATTAATCGTTATCGCTTAAGAATCGTTTCTAAATTAGAAGAATATGAAGAAAATGGTAATGTTTTAGAAGCTATTAGCATAAATTATCCAAATCTTGATAAAGATAAAGCAATCACTAAAGCTATTAGAGATATTGATGAGATAATTGATGTTTTCAATTCGTTAGATGAAATGATTACTGAAATTGATGAAAAAAGTAAAACATATGTTAATAGTACGATTGCGAAAATTAAATTTTTATTATCTGAAGATGATAATGTTATTGGTAAAATTAATAAAATATTAAAATATGTTCGTTCTGAAAATAAGGAAGGTCATATTGAAAAAGCTTTAAAGATGGTTAATGGAATGTATAAATTAGAAGCAAATAGAAGTTTAAGTGAATCATCTCTTTATATTCCAAGAGGGGCATATAAACATAATTATAATTTAATGCTTGATAATGATACTTTATTTGATTTTGATATTGAAGCTGATTTTATTAAACAATATCAAACACCATATAGTGAAGAAATAGCTAAAAGCTTTTTATTAAATCATTTAAAAGATAATGAAATGTATGGTAATGATGTTATCAAATATGATACAAATGAAGATACATGTATGCTTGCAATATATTCTATTTTATACGCTCTTGAAGATAATGAAGAATATGAAGTTTTAGTTATTAATGAAAAGATTACTAATGTTAATTTAAGAATGAAAAATTTCTTAATTAGAAAGAAGGTTTAGTATGTTAGAAAATTTAGCAAAAATGACTAACCCACAACAAACAATGTTCAAAGATATTTGTAATAAACTTTTAGCTTATAACTTTTTAGCTAGAGATAAAAAAGATAATAAAGAAGCTTATTATTTTTTAATGAGTTATAAAGATATTTTTGATGAATTTTTTAAAATTTTAGATTTAGAAATTATTTTAAATCAACAACAAGGTTCTGTTATGTTAAAAGGCTTTAGTCAAGGTCAAACATTAAGATTAAAAAGAGATGAAACTTTAATATTATTGATTTTAAGACTTTTATATCATGAAAAAATTAAAGAAACATCTTTAAATGATAATATTGTTTGTAATATAGCTGATATTCATGAAAAATATGATTATTTAGAAATTAAAAAGAAATTAAATAAAACTGACCTACAACAAGCTTTAAGATTATTTCGTCGTTATAATCTTATAGAAGCAACAGGGGATTTAACTGTTTCAACAACTAAAATAGTATTGATGCCAACTATTTTACTTGCTATACCAAGTGAAGATATTAATTCTTTATATCAAACTATTAATAGAATCAAGCAAGGAGGCGAAGAAGAATGAAAAAATTAACTAAAATTAGATTAATTAATTGGCACTATCTTGCTAATGAGACTATAAATGTTAAAGACCATGTTCTATTAACAGGTCCTAATGCTAGTGGTAAATCAACTATTATGGATGCGGTTATGTATGTTATTACTGCTGGTGATACTAATTTTAATATGGCCGCTAATGAAAAATCAAAACGTGATTTAAGAGGTTATGTTAAATGTAAACTAGGTCTTGATGATAAAGAATATCTTCGAGAAGGTGATGTTACAGGCCATGTCGCTCTTGAATTTCATGATGAAAAAACTAATACTGATTTTACCGTTGGGGTTGTAATTGATGCTTTTGGCGAATTGATGCCTGTTAAAAGTTTATTTTATAAAGTAGATACACCTTTAGATGATTCATGGTTTGTATCTAGTGAAGGTATGATTTATTCAACTGTAATCTTTAGAAAAAATCATCCTGATTTTGAATTTTATTTAACTAAAAAAGAAGCTAAAAAAGCTTTTAGAAATGCTTTTGGTTCAATTAATGAAGATTTCTTTAAATTAATTCCTAAAGCTCTAGCTTTTAAACCTATTTCTGATGTTAAAGAATTTATTTATCAAAATGTTTTAGAAGAAAAAGAAATTGATGTATCAGCTATTAAAGATACAATTCGTTCTTATAAAGAATTAGAAAATACTCTTAATTTAATTAAGAAAAAGATTAGCGATTTAAAAGAAATTACTAATGTTTATGAAGAATTAGAAAAAGTAATTGAAAATAAAACTTATGTTGAATATTTAAATACTTTATTTGAAAAAGAAAGAGTAGCTAATGATATTATTAATTTAGAAAAAGCTATTGAACAAGAAAATCTTAAAAAAAGTAGTAAAGAAAGTGATTTAAGAAAGATTGAAAGAGAAATCGCAGCTTTAAATCAAAGAAGTAAAGAATTATATAATGTCCTAGCTAATGATGAAGTTTTTAAAAATAATGAAAATATAGCTCGCGATATTGAAGATAAAGAAAGAAATATTAGTGAACTTGAAAAAGATAATGCAATATTTTTAAAATATGTTGCTAATTTTAAAGATAATGTTAATGAAATAAGAAAAAGAAATAAAGATAGAAAAATTTTTAATGATTTAGCAAGCATGTCTTTAATTAATTTAAATAATAATGAAGTTGATTTTACCAGATTAAAATTAAATGAAGCTAAAACTTTAGTTGAACAATATAAACAAAGAAATAATCAACAACTTGGTGCTTTAACGATCAAAAAATCAGAAATTATTAAAAATGTTAATGAAATTGCTAGTGCTTTAAAGAAATTAAGTCAAAATAAAGTAAATTTCCCAAGCCAGTTAATTGGCTTAAGAGATGAAATTGAGGCTGGTTTAAAACGTATTTATAATTATGATATCCCAGTATTTATTTTTGCTGAATTAGTAGAAATAAATGATCCTAATTGGGCTGATACAATTGAAGTTTATTTAGGAAATAGAAGGTTTAATATGATTGTTGAACCACGTTACTATGACCAAGCTTTACAAATTTTTGCCCGTATTAAAGATAGACATCCAATATATGGTATTGGTTTAGTAAATACTAAAAAAATTAAAACATTTAATTCATATGAACCAAATTCTCTAGCAAGTATTATGTCTAGTGAAAATGAAGATGCTCGTCGTTATATTAATATGACTTGTGGCAATGTTATAATGTGTGATAATGAACTAGAATTAGAAAAATATAATACGGCTATTACAAATGATTATTTACTTTATAGTCAATTTACAGTTAGAAGTTTAAATCCAAGAATTGACAAACCTTTCTGTGGTAAGAATGCTTATCAATCACAATTGAAAGTTTGGGAAGAAAAAGCTGCGGTTGCTAAAACTTCTTATGATGAAGTAATTGATGAAATTGATAGTTTAGAAGCTGAATTAACATTATTAGATAATCTTGATTTCCAATCTATATTAGATGGTATAGAAAGTTCTAGAAAATTAGAATATGAAAAAGATGCTTTAAAAGGTTTATATTTACAAAGAGAACATTTAAAAACTTCATCTTTAAAAGATATTGAAGATGATTATAATCATATTTTAGAAACTATTACTAATAATGAAAATAAAAAGAGCCAAATCACTTTAGAAATTGGTCGTGTTGAACAAAATATTTTAAATTTAGAAGAAAAAATTGTTGAACAAAATAATTTATTAAGAACTAAAAAAGATGATTTATTAAAATTAGGTGATACTTTAATTACTATTAAAGATAAAGCTTTAAATGAATATAATGAATTTTTGAATGGTCGTAGTTTTAGTGAAGCATATAAATTATTTGATGCTAAATACAATGTTAAAGATAATACTTATGACACATTAAATGAGGCCTTGATGACTAAGCAATATCAATATGTCAACGATTACGATTCTAGTTTCTCAATTGGTATTACTGAAATGCCTTCTTATTATCAAGAATTAAATAAACTAGAAAAAACAGAACTTATTAAATATGAACAAAAAGTAAGAACAGCTAGAGAAGAAGCTGAATTGATTTTTAAAGAAGACTTTATTGCTAAATTAAGAGCTAATATTGAACAAGCTGAAATAGAAATCAGCAAGATTAATGATACTCTAGCAAATATTAGATTTGGTAATGATACATATGAATTTGTCTTCCCTAAATCTAGTGAATATGGAGCTTTCTATGAAATGGTTAAATCAGATATAGAAGGTGGTCAAGAAGGATTATTCACTACTGATTTTGAACATAAATATGAAGAACAAATTAAAGAATTATTCGATAGTTTAGCTGTTGATGAAATCAATTCTCATGGGGTTATTAATAAATTCACTGACTATAGAACTTATATGGACTATGATATTAAAATAACTAACCTTGAGGGTGAATCAATGAGTTATTCAAAAGTCTTTAAAGAAAAATCAGGTGGTGAAACACAAGTACCATTTTATGTAGCTATAATAGCTTCATTTGTTAGAATTTATACAAAAACCCAAGCTTATGGTGGCGATCCGATTGGTCTTGTAATGTTTGATGAGGTATTTGATAAAATGGATAGTAATAGAATGAAAGCAATGATGGATTTTATTACATCTATGCCACTTCAAACAATAATTGCCTGTCCTCCTCAAAGAATGAGTTTATTACAAGATTATGCTAAAACAATTTTAATAATGGCTCGTCAAGGTGTAAAAGCTCAAGTTATGCCAATCATTAAACAAGGCGGTGAAGATAATGGGGCTATTTAAACGTAAAAAAGTTGAAGAATCAGCCAAAATACCAGCTATCGAAAAAATTATTTTTGAACAAATATTAGAAGATGATGAAAGAGCTAAGGAATTAGTTGATGAACTACAACTTGGCAAACCATTAGTTTTAAATTTTGAAAAATTAGATTTGCTTGGAGCTAATAAATATTTAGCTTTCTTTGCTGGTGCTAGCTATGCATCTAGTGGTAAATCTATTAAAATTAATGAAACAACTTATTTATTTGCTAAAAATGTTGAATTTAATGATGGAACATTAAATGAATTTTTAAATGATTTTGATGATAAATAATTGTAATTTATAATATAATTTGTTAAAATATGTGCGTTCTAGACGGAATATTATAAAAATCTATTTAGCGAACTGTGATGGTGAAAGACAGTAAGAAAGTAATATTTAGATCACTAGAATCAATTAGATTAAAAGATCTACGTTAGCTGCGTTAAAGCTTTAAAGAGCTAGTTTACTAGAATTAAGGTGGTACCGCGGCTATTATTCGTCCTTAGATTTATTCTAAGGACTTTTATTTTGAAAGGAGATATTATGCAAGATTATAAAAATACTCTATTTATGGGTAAAACAAATTTTGAAATGCGTGGTAATTTAGGTCAAAAAGAACCACTTATTGAAGAAGAATGGACTAAAAAAGAAATATATCAAAAAAGATTAGCTAAAAATAAAGGAAGTAAAGCTTATATTCTTCATGATGGTCCACCATATGCTAATGGTAATATTCATATTGGTCATGCTTTAAATAAAATATTAAAAGATATAGTAGTTCGTTATAAAAATATGCAAGGATTTTATTCACCATATATTCCGGGATGGGATACACATGGCTTACCTATTGAAATAAATGTTTCTAAGACTGTAAATAGAAAAGAAGTTTCGACTTTAGAATTTAGAAAACATTGTCATGAATATGCTATAAAACAAGTAGAAAAACAAAAAATTGGTTTTAAGAGACTTGGTGTTCTTGCAAGTTATGATGATGCTTATTTAACATTACAAAAAGAATTTGAACGCGACCAAGTTAAAGTTTTTGCAAAAATGGTAGAAAAGGGATTAATCTATAAAGGATTAAAACCAGTTTATTGGTCACCATCAAGTGAATCAGCTTTAGCGGAAGCTGAAATTGAATATCATGATAAAGAAGATAAATCTATTTATTTCACATTCCCAATTATATCTAATGATAGTGAATTAAATGATGCTAAATTTTTAGTATGGACTACTACCCCATGGACATTACCAGCTAATTTAGCTGTTTGTGCCGGACCAGATATTAATTATGTTCTTGCTAAAACTAATAAAGGTAAATTGATTTTTGGTTATGATTTATTAAACAAATTAAAAGATTTATTAGATTTAGGTGAAGTAGAAATTATTAAAGAATACAAAGGTACATCTTTAGAAGGTCTAAAATATAAACATCCATTATATGATAGAATATCACCATGTGTTTTAGGTGATTATGTTTCAACTGAAGATGGTTCAGGACTTGTACATATTGCCCCAGGTCATGGTGAAGATGACTATAATGTTGGTAAAATATATCATCTAGATGTTTTATGTCCGGTTGATAATAAAGGTTATATGACTAAGGAAGCTGGTAAATATGAAGGCTTATTCTATACAAAATGTAATGAAGAAGTAATTAATGACTTAGACAGTTCAGGTAATTTATTAAAAGTAATCACAATTGTTCATAGTTATCCTCATGATTGGCGTACAAAAAAACCAGTAATATTTAGAGCTACCCCTCAATGGTTTGCTTCAATAGACAAAATAAAGGATGAAATTTTAACAAATATTAAAAATGTTAATTGGTATCCTAAATGGGGCGATATCAGAATGACAAATATGATTAAAGAGCGTCATGACTGGTGTATAAGCCGTCAAAGAGTTTGGGGTGTACCAATCCCAATCATATATTGTGAAGATGGAACTCCAATTTTAGATCAAGAAGTATTTAAACATATTTCTTATTTATTTGGTGAATTTGGTTCTGATATTTGGTTTATGAAAGAAGCTAAAGAATTACTTCCAAACGGTTATAGTAATCCTCATTCTCCAAATAATATTTATACAAAAGAAAAAGATATTATGGATGTTTGGTTTGATAGTGGTTCAAGTTATATGACTTTACTTCGCCATGACTTACCATTCCCTGCTGATTTATATTTAGAAGGGGCCGATCAATATCGTGGTTGGTTTAATTCAAGTTTAATAACTTCAACAGCTATGTTTAACGGTGCACCTTATAAAAATGTTTTAACTCATGGCTTTACTCTTGATGGTGAAGGAAGAAAAATGAGTAAATCACTTGGTAATGTCATTGACCCAAGCGATGTATGTAAACAAAATGGGGCTGATGTATTACGTTTATGGGTAGCATCAATTGATTATCAATCTGATATGCCTATTAGTAAAGAATTATTAAAACAAATTAGTGAAACATATCGTAAAATTAGAAATACAATTAAATTTATTTTAGCTAACACTTCTGATTTTGATCCTAAAGATAGTATTTCATATAATGAATTAGAAAGTATTGATAAATATATGTTTATTAAATTAAATAAATATTTAAAAGATGTATATGAAGCATATGATACATTCCGTTTTGGTGATGTTTATAGATTAACTAATACTTATATCAATAATACTTTAAGTTCATTTTATTTAGATTTTTCAAAAGATATTTTATATATCTTAGACCCAAGCGATAAAAAGCGTTTAAGTTTACAAACAGTTTTATATCAAATTTTAATAAGTTTATTAAAAGTTTTAACTCCAATTATTCCTCATACTACAAGCGAAGCATATAATACAATTCCTTGTAAACAAGAAGAAGATATTTATCTTGAAAATATGACAAAAGTAAGTAAAATTATTGATGATAAATTAGAAAAAGATTTTGATAAATTTATGATTTATCGTAATGATATTTTAAAATCATTAGAAGAAGCTAGAGCTAATAAAATTATTGGTAAGAGTTTTAATGCTAAACTTACAATTTATGGTCCAAAAGATTATTTAGATTTCTTAAATAATTTAAATTGTAATTTAGCTCAAATATTAATAGTTTCACAACTTGAATTAAAAGAAGATAAAGACATTCATTATGAAGTTAATGAGGCAAAAGGTCATGTATGTTCAAGATGTTGGATGGTTGTAGAAGAAGAATTGAAAGATGGTCTATGTAGTCGTTGTCATGATATAGTGTTTAATAAAAATGCTTAAACTACGCCATATTATACCAATAATTATAGCTATAATTATTAATTTTATAATATTGTTTTTTACAACATATAGGTCAAATTATGAAATAACATTAATAGGTGGATTAAATGAAGCAAGTGATGTCGTTGAAGTAGATAAAAAAAGTAGTAATAGTGGTACATATGAAACGGTATATGTAGTATCTTTTAGTCATTCAACTTTATTTCAAAACTTCATTTGTAAATATTTAAATTCAACTACTATTGAAGAAATTTCTATTAATAGTCGTCATTTTAGTGATTATGAAAATTATAAGATGGGGGAAATAGAACATAATTCTTCCGTGATGAATACAATTATATCAGCTTATAATATAGTTAGTAATTATGATGATTCTATCAATTTAGATTATTATTTAGAAAGTTTAGTTGTAACATATTATTATTTAGATAGTGATTATAAAATAGGTGATCAAATAATTGAAGTAAATGATGTAGCAGTTAAAGATTTATATTCTTTAAATGATATCGATTCTGGTTGGTTAAAAGAAGATAATGCTAAATTAAAAATCATAAGAGATGGTAAAATAATTTATAAATATATTAATAGTACTAATGATTATATTTATGTTTATCCTTATTTTAATATTAATTATGATACATTAAATCCATCAGTTAATATTAGAAGGGGAACTACTAATGGTCCTAGTGGTGGGCTTCTTAGAAGTTTATCTTTAATTGATGATATAATAGATATCGATTTATCAAATGGCTTAAAAATAAGTGGTACTGGTACAATTTCATCAAATGGTAAAGTTGGGGCAATTGGAGGGATTAAACAAAAAATATATACAGCTATTTTAAAGGATGTTGATATCTTTTTTTGCCCTAGTAGTAATTATAAAGAGGCTTTAGAAACTTATAATTCCATAAATAATAAAAAAATGGAATTATATGAAGTAAATAATATAGAAGATTGTCTTAAGGTTTTATATGAAAAAGTTTAAAGCAATTTTATTATCAATATTAATATCTCTAATTTATATAATTGGACCATTAGCTATAATAATTAATTGTTTTATTTTTACTAATATTATTTGGCTTTTAATCATCTTAATTGCAATATTATTATTTATAGCTATTATAATCACAAGATTTTATTATAAAAGATTAAGGATGAAGAAATAATTTTTCATCCTTTTAAAAATGTCTAAATAATGCTAAAATACAAATTTATTTTAAACGATTTGTATTTAAATAATGTTTTAGATTAATAAATATAAATAAAATTAGATATATTAAATAAAATTGAAATTGATAAAAGATTCTTTTTAATTATTGTAAATTTTATGATTTAGAAAAAAATAGTAGTCTTTTTTCTTTATATATAATAAAATTTAGCTAAAAAAAAGATACTATACATTATTAAATAAAAATGATATAATAGCTAGTAGGTGATTTTATGCTATTTCGGTACTATTTTTTTAAAGAAGGGTCTAGGTTATATGAAGTGGCTGATTTAATTAGTTATTTTAATGCCAACCCGTATATAGATGTAATGAATAAAAATGAATCAGAAAAGGTAGCACATTACTTTAACCCATCTTTAGAATTCTCATGTGATTTTGTGATTGCTAGTAAATCAAGTGTCCCTAATATTGAACGTCTAGATCCTAAATATGTTGAAGTTAATTTAAAGGTTGAATTTCAAGTTTTACTACCTACTTATGATGTTGATTTAATTTTAAATATGGTCGAAGATATTTGTAAGATGTTTAATTTTTATGTTTATAATGAAGTTTTTGAAGATGTTTCACCATTTAAAAGAAGCTTAATGTTAAAAGCTTATGATATTGTAAAACTAGCTTATAAAAATAAATATCCAATGGAAATTGCTAGTTATTTTAGATTAGATAAAGATAGCTTAAATAAAGTATATGATTATACGCAGCAAAGAAGTATTATCGTCGATTTATTAAAAACTGATAATGTTTGTGTTCCTACTATAGCATATTACGCTGTCGATGGTAAAAGAAAAGTATATACAGCTATTGAAATCAATTCAAATGAACCTTTTGTTTTCCCAATTTTTGTTGATATTGTTCATGTACTTGATACTAATATGTATATTTCAAGTGAAGAATTATATGAACATACTAAAAAATGTTTCCATTCGATTGAATCAAGTCTTAATGGGTTATATTATACAACATCAAAAGAAATGAAAAAAATCACTAAAGTATTGCATAAAACTAATTTTTCACCACTAATTTTAGAATTAAAGAAAGTTGAATTTAATAAAGTCTTAGATATTTAGAAGGAGGAATTTATGGATAAAGCTAAATATATAGATCATACCTTATTAAAGGCAGATGCGAGTAAAGATAGCATAACAAAGCTAATTAATGAAGCTAAAGAATATCATTTTAAATCGGTTTGTGTTAATCCTTATTATGTAAGTTATTGTAAAAAAGAATTAAGAGATACTGATGTTTTAGTTTGTACAGTTATTGGCTTCCCTCTTGGCCAAAATACTATGAATACTAAAATATTAGAAACTGAAGATGCTATTTTGGCTGGGGCAGATGAAATTGATATGGTTATTAATGTTGCCGCCTTAAAAGATGGTAATCATAATTATGTTAAAGAAGAAATAGCTTCTATAAAAGAAGTTTGTGGCCCAAGAACTTTAAAAGTTATTTTAGAAACATGTTATTTAACTAAAGAAGAAATTAAAATTGCTTGTCTTTTAGCTAAAGAAGCTGGTGCTGATTATGTTAAAACATCGACAGGTTTTGGTACTTATGGTGCTAAAGTAGAAGATGTAAAATTGATGAGAGAAACTGTAGGAAAAGATATGGGTGTTAAAGCTTCAGGTGGTGTTAGAAGTAAAGCAGAAATGGAAGAAATGATTAAAGTAGGAGCTACAAGAATTGGAGCTTCAGCAGGTGTAAAAATAATGGAGGAATATAAAAATGAGTAAAATACCAACTCCGCACATTAGTTGTGCAGATATAAATATGATCGCTAAAGTAGTATTGATGCCAGGTGATCCTCTAAGAGCTAAATTTATTGCTGATAATTTTTTAACTGATGTAATTGAATTTAATAATATTAGAGGAATGTATGGTTATACCGGTAAATATAAAGGTAAATGGATAAGTGTTATGGGCTCAGGAATGGGAATGCCTTCAATTGGTATCTATTCTTATGAATTATATAAATTTTATGATGTTGATGTTATTATAAGAATTGGTTCAGCTGGTTCATATGTATCAAGACTTAATGTTTATGATACAGTTTTAATAACAGAAGCTTATAGTGAATCAACTTTTGCTAAAACTGCTTTTAATATTCGTTCTAAAAAATTAAAAAGTAGTAAAGCTATAAATAATAAATTAATTAAAGCAGCCAATAAGTTAAATATTGAATTAAAACCTGCAATATGTCATTCTTCAGATGTATTTTATAGCGATATAACTGATTTAGATACTATTTGTGGTAAATATGGTTGTGAATGTGTAGAAATGGAAAGCTTTGCTTTATTTGCTAATGCTAAAGCTTGTGGTAAAAAAGCAAGTTGCTTACTTACAATTTCTGATTCATTTGTAACTCATGAAGTAACAAGTGCTTTAGAAAGACAAAATTCATTTACAAATATGATGAAAATTGCTTTAGAACTTGCTACAACTAATAAACGTTAAACTAGCTAAATATAGCTAGTTTTTTTCTTTTTCTAAAAATTGACTAAATACATAAAAATAACAAAAAATATTATAATTATAAGCTAATAAAATAAGAAAAATAATTAAAAAAAGTATAAATAAGGGCATAAATTTAACATTTTTCATAATTATAAAGATAGATATTAATGAATTATAAATAAAATAAAAATACATATATTTTTTTCTTAATGTAAAGAATATTTATAAAAAAATAACAAAAACCTAATTTTGTTAAAAATTAAATTTTTGTTATTATCAGCATGAAAGGAGGAAATATGTATAATTATTTTATGTTAGTAGGTCGTATTGCTAGAGATGTAGAAATAAAGACTTTAGAAGATGGTAGAAATGTTTTAAATCTTTTAATTGTAGTTCAAAGACCATTTAGAAATCCTGATGGTGAATATGAAAATGATTTATTAAGAGTAACATTATGGGAAAGCACTGCCGAAATTGTTTCAGATAATGTTCGTAAAGGAGCTATGATTGGAATTAAAGGAAGAATTGTTTCTACTAAAAAAGTAAAAGAAGATGGTTCTAATATTTATCAAACTGAACTAGTAGGCGAACGAATAATCTTTTTTTCAAATGTTGATACGAAGGTTGAAGGCTAAATGCCTTCTTTTTGTTTAAAATAATGTTCAATAAAATAAGCTACGCCATCATCATTATTACATTTAGTAATATTAAAATTAAATTCTTTTAATTTAGGATGTGAATTTGCCATAATAATAGGAATATCACTATTTAATAACATCGATAAATCACCTAAATCATCACCAAAAGCCATTATTTTATCTTTATAATTTAATATTTTTTTTAATATTATTAAACCTTCTCCTTTAGTTGTTTTACTAAATTTATTAATATTTGTATTAACATAAGTAGTAAAATCTAAATTATATTTTAAAGCTATTTGTTCGCCAATATGTTTATTATCACTATGATATACTATTTTATAAGCAATATTATTATAATAATTTAAATTAGAATAGCTAGCATAATTATGATTTTTTATAAATTCTAAATTATCAGTTTTAAATCCTTCACCAGATTCAATTAAAATATTAAATATTTGTCTTTTCTTTAATTCATTTATAATATTTTGGGTTTCTATTATTGAAAAGGGATTACTATAGATTAAATTTAAATTTTTATCATAAATAGTACTTGCAGCATTTAATATTAAATAATCTGGTTTAAAATTAAATAAAAGTTTTTTAGTTGCATCTAGGCTTCGTGCACTATTTATAACATATAAATTATCTTTTTTATATTTATTTAATATATTTATAGTATAAGAAGATATAATACCATCTTTATTTAATAAGGTATCATCTAAATCAAACATTAAAATCATAATATCACCAATTTAATTCTAACATAATATTTTTATGATAGATATTGTATATTTATGTATTTAGATGTATAATATAGACATAAGGAGGTTTAATAATGCTAGAATTTTATGATTATGATAATTTTAGTGGTTATATTTCTATTTATAAGAATTATTTATTATTAAATAAAAATTTGGTTAATACATTTAATGATTGTTATAGAATAAGAATTGCTTGCGATAAAGAAAATAAAAAATTATATTTATTTAAATTAAATAAAGATGAAGCATTATCAGGTATTTATAGCGAAAGTTCACTTTTAAAATTGTCTATTACTAAAAGTTATGGTAGAATATCTAATAGTAATGTTATTGATTTTATATGTAATGTTTTTAAATTTAATATACCAAAAGAGGGATTTTTAAAATTTAATGGACGTTATGATGATCAAAAGAAAGTTATCATTGCTGATATGGAGGAGGCGGTATAGATGGTAATTGAAAGTTATATGCTATGGGTTTGGTTAGCTGTTTTTACCATTATGTTAATAGTAGAAGCAGTAACTCAAGATTTAGTATCAATATGGCTTGCTTTAGGGGCTTTTATCAGTCTTATTTTATCGATAATTCCTAATATTCCTTATTATGTTGAAATCGTAGTATTTGTAGTTGTTTCTTTTATAACTTTAATGTTTACAAGACCTTTAGTAAAGAAAATGCTGAAAAATCAAATTAGACAAACCAATGCTGATGAATTTATTGGTAAAGAAGTTATTATGTTAAAAGATTGTAATCAAGATAGTAGTGGTGAAGTAAAAATTAATGATGTCGTATACACCGCTACAAGTGTCGATAATAAGCCAATTTCTAAAGGGACTCATTGCTTAATTGTAGCAATTAAAGGTAATAAATTAGTTGTTAAAAAAATGGAGGTTATGTAAATGTTTTTGATTACAGTGGCTAATATAGCTGCAATAATTGTAGTTTGTATTGTATTGCTTGCTATCTTAATTTATTTAATTACAAGAATAAGAATAGTTGAACAAACTAGTAAATATATTATTGAACGTTTAGGTGCTTATCATACTACTTGGAATGTAGGTATTCATTTCTTAATGCCTTTTGTTGATCGGGTGGCTAGCGTAGTATCAATGAAAGAACAAGTTAAAGATTTTGATCCTCAACCAGTTATTACGAAAGATAATGTCACTATGCAAATAGATACGGTTGTATTTTATACTGTTTTAGATCCTAAATTATATACATATGGGGTAGAAAATCCGATTTTCGCAATTGAAAAATTATCTGCAACAACATTGCGTAATATTATAGGTGAATTAGAATTAGATGCTACTTTAACTAGTCGTGATATTATTAATTCAAAAATGCGCAGTATTTTAGATGAAGCAACAGATCCTTGGGGAATTAAGGTTAATAGAGTTGAAGTTAAAAATATATTACCACCTCAAGACATCAGAGATTCTATGGAAAGACAAATGCGAGCTGAAAGAGAAAGAAGAGAGAAAATCTTGCTTGCTGAAGGTGATAAGAGAAGTAAAATCTTACAAGCTGAAGGTGACAAAGAATCACAAATCTTACGAGCTGAAGCAGAAAAATTAGCTATGATTAAAAAAGCTGAAGGTGAAGCTGAATCTATTTTAAAAGTTAAACAAGCTGAAGCTGAAGGTATGAAATTAATTAGAAATGCTGAAGCTGAGGGTTTGAAATATTTAAAAGATGCTAGTGCTAATAAAGAAGTACTTACAATGTTAAGTTATGAAACAATGGAAAAGGTAGCTGATGGAAAAGCAACTAAATTAATTATTCCATCAAATATGCAAGATTTAGTATCTAATATAGCTACAATTTCAGAAGTTTTAAATAATAAGAAAGAAAATAATAAAAATTAATAAATAGATGCTCCTTTTTGGAGCATTTTTTTAGATAAAAGTTGAAAATTTTCTTTTAAAAATTTAGCTTTTAGTTTATAATATGCACGAGATGGAGATGAAAAAATGTTTGATAGTTTTGAATCATTAGTTAGAATAAGAAGAAGTGTCTTCAAAGAAGTAGCTAAATTAGCTTATGAAGGCGATTATGAAAGAATTGAAGAAATACCTTATCAATTACTTAACTCAGAGGCAAAAAGAAATGGCCAAGCTAAGTATAGAGAATCAATTTTCTTAGAAAGAGCTATAGTTGCTGAAAGATTACGTTTAGCAATTGGTTTACCTGTAAGAAGTGCAGATGAACATAGTGCTATTTCTAAAGGTATTGATGAAGCAATCACTACCAAAAGATTTTACGAACCACCCCTTATTAATATTATTGATTTTGCTTGTAATGCTTGTCCTACAGATTCATATTATGTGTCTGATGTTTGTGTAGGCTGTCTTGCTAACCCTTGCCGTAATGTTTGTCCTAAAAATGCGATAAGTATTGTTAATGGTAGAAGTCATATCAATCAAGATTTATGTATTAAATGTGGTAGATGTAAGGATGTTTGTCCTTATGGTGCTATTATTCATAGAGAAAGACCATGTCAAAAAGCATGTGGTATGGATGCTATTGAATCTGATGAATATGGTAAAGCTAAAATCAATTATGATAAATGTGTTTCATGTGGAATGTGTTTAGTTAATTGTCCATTTGGAGCTATTGCTGATAAATCACAAATTTTCCAAGTTATTCAATCAATTAAATCAGATACTCCAGTTTATGCAATTATGGCACCTTCATTTGTTGGTCAATTTGGTCCTAAAGTAAATTTAAAAACAATTGATGATGCGATGAGTAAACTTGGCTTTGCCGGTGTCTACGAAGTTTCTATTGGTGCTGATTTATGTACGATTGAAGAAGCTAAAGATTTTTTAGAAGAAGTACCTAATAAAATCAAATTTATGGGAACATCATGCTGTCCTAGTTGGTCTGTGATGGCTAAAACTGTTTTCCCTGAATTTAAAGATAATATTTCAATGGCTTTAACACCAATGGTTTTAACTGCTCGTTTTGTTAAAAAAGAACATCCAAATTGTAAGATTGTCTTTGTAGGACCATGTTCTGCTAAAAAACTTGAAGCAAGTAGAAAAGCAGTTCGTTCTGATGTTGATTTTGTTTTAACTTTTGAAGAATTGATGGGTTTATTTGAAGCTAAAGAAGTTGATTTCAATACATTAGAATCAAAACCACTTAAGAATG
The DNA here is from genome assembly GCA_944324795.1 of uncultured Acholeplasmatales bacterium. Taxonomy (GTDB): domain Bacteria; phylum Bacillota_I; class Bacilli_A; order Acholeplasmatales; family Anaeroplasmataceae; genus CALUXS01. Next base: position 6,836 of record CALUXR010000016.1, on the reverse strand, counting down.
AAACAACTGCTGATGGTAGAGGTTTCGCTGTAGCTGGTGGAGTAGCTCAAGCTGTTGTAAATGTATGTAAAAAAATGGCTCCAGAAAGAGAAATTAAAGTGAAAGCTACCCAAGGATTAAGAAATTGTAAAGCTATGCTTGAAGATGCTAAAAAAGGAAAATATGATGGTTATTTATTAGAAGGTATGGCTTGTCCTTATGGTTGTGCTTCTGGGGCAGGAACTATAACTCAACCTACTAAGACAAAAGCTTTAGTTGGTGTATCACAAAGAGAAACACCACTTAAGAATTCTTTAGAAAGTGTATATTCAGATAGACTAGAGGAATTAGAAGAAAGAGGCGTTTAAAATGCTATTTGATGATTTAAATAAGGATTATATTGCTGCTTATAAAGCACGTGATATAGTTAAAAAAGATATTTTGTCAAGTATAATTTCAAAATGTAAATATAAAAAAGTAGAAAAAGATAGTAATGGTATTTTAACAGATGAAGATGTTATAAAAATCATTGAAAAAACTATTAAAGAATTAGATGAAGAAATCTTATCATTTAGTAATGCTGGTGATAATTATATTGAACGTGTTAATAATTTAAAAGCACAAAAAGAAATTATTAATAATTATATGCCAAAACAATTAAGTGAAGAAGAAATTAAAAATTTAATAAACGACTTAGAAGATAAAAGTTTACCAAATGTTATGAAATATTTTAAGACTAATTATCAAGGTAAATGTAATATGGGTTTGGTATCTAAAATAGCTAAGGAGATTAAATAGAGTTTTTAACTCTATTTTTATTTGGTGAGAAATATGTTAAAAAAATTATTTGGTTCAGTTGATTTAACAAAGGGTGTTATTTGGCAAGTTATTGTTATTTTTGCAATTCCTATCTTATTGTCATATCTATTTCAACAAATATATACGATATCAGATGCGGCAATATGTGGTCAATTTTTAAATGCTAATCAAGTAGCTGGTGTTAATAATACTAGCAATATAACCTTTATAGTATTACAGTTTGCGTTTGGTTGTACGGCTGGTTTTAGTGTTGTTTCTGCTAGTAAAATAGGTCAAAACGATATTAAGGGTGCTAGACAAAGCTTACTTGTTCAAATGATTTTATCATTTATCATTAGTGTCATATTAACCGTTATAGCAATATTATCAATCGATTTATTGCTTAATTTTATTGGCGTTGAAGAAAGTAAAAATAAAGAAATTTATGATGCTGCTTATATTTATACTTTTATAATTTTTCTAGGAACAATTGCTCAAGTATTTTATAATTTAGCTTGTTCGTTTTTAAGAAGTTTAGGTAATAGTGTAACGCCATTATTATTTTTAATATTTTCAACAATTCTAAATATTGTTCTAGATTTATTATTTATTGGACCATTAAATATGGAAGTAGAAGGAGCTGCAATCGCGACAGTTTTAGCTCAAGCAATTTCAGCTATCGGTTGTTTTTTATATATTTTTATTAAGCTTAAAGAATATCGTTTTAAAAAAGAAGATTTTAAATTACCTAAAGGTTATATTAAAAAACATTTAGTATTAGGCTTACCTTTAGCTTTTCAATTTTCAATTTTAGCAGTTGGTCTAATAGTTATGCAAGCTACAACAATTAAATTTGATATTTTACCTGATGGTACTTTAGCCAACGAATCACAACTTGGCTATGGTGCAGCTTGTAAATTAAATAACTTCTTGATGACGCCATTTAATGCCTTAGGAACAGCTATGCTATCATATTGTGGTCAAAATTTAGGAGCTAATGACTATAAAAGGTTAAAAAGTGGTATTAAACAATCTTTCCTTATAATGCTTATTATGTATGTCATTTTTGCAGGAATTGGTTTATTATTAACTATTAATGGAGCATATTTATATATTTTCTTATCTAAAGATAAAATAAATGATTTAACAATTAAATATGGTAATTATTATTTAATAACAGTTTTACCAGCTTATCCGGTACTAGGTGTTTTATTCATTTTAAGAAATTGTTTACAAGGTGTAGAAAAACCATTATTCCCATTTTTAGCCGGTGTTGGTGAACTTATTGCTAGAACTGTTGTTTGTCTTTTCTTCCCAGAGTTAATTAATGGGGCACCAATTACAAGACTTGCAAGTGACGGGGCCTATATTATGACTTGTGCAGCTGATATTGTTTCATGGACATTTGCTTGTATCCCTCTTGTTTTAGGTTATATTATATTCTTAAGGAGAAGTAGAAATAATGAAGCTCTTAATATGCTCGGACAGTCACAACAATAGTATAACCAAATTACCTTTAGATGATTATGATTATATTATTCATTGTGGTGATCTTAAAAATAGCGATTTAGATTATTTTAAACTTTATCCAAATTTATATTATGTAAAAGGAAATTGTGATTATAATGAATATCCAATATATCTAAAATTAAAATTAGCAAATTTAAATATATTTATTACACATTCTAATTTATATAATACAAAATATAGTTATGATGATTTAATTCAAAATACAGTTAATAAATATGATTTAGTTTTATTTGGTCATACTCATAAACAAATTTGTTTTAAAGTAGAAAATACTATTTATATTAACCCGGGCGCTTTTAAGAATAATGAATATGCTTATATTATAGATAATGAAATATATTTAGTTAATAAAGATAAAATAATAAAAGTAAAAATATAAGGAGGAAGTTTATTTGCTTCCTCCTTATTGTATTAATCTATTAAATTTTTTAAATCATCTTTACTAAAATTATAAGTCTTATTACAAAAATTACAAGTTACAGAAATATCTTCCTTACTATTAATAAGTTCATTTATTTCAGCATTACCAAGTGTTTTAATACCAGCTAAAAAACGTTCTTTTGAACAATCACAAACATAATTAATTTCTCTTTCAGCAAGTATCTTATAATCATTTGGACTTAATATAGAAATAATATCTTTAATGTTTTTACCTTCATTTAATAAAGTAGAAATAGGTTTAATATTTTTTAATATTTCTTCTAATTTTTCAATTATATCTATAGGACAATTTGGCATAACTTGAATTACATAACCACCAGCATCAGTTACATTGCCTTCTTTATCAAATAAAACCCCTAAGGCTACTGCAGTATTAGTTTGTTCACTTTGGTTAAAATAATAGGCAAAATCCTCGCCTATTTCTCCAGTTTGTAAACTAACGGTTGAAGTAAACGGTTCTTTTAGACCATAATCTTTAATAACAGTTAAATAGCCATTTCCTATTGCTTCTCCAACTAATAATTTACCATTATTATTTGATAAATAGACACCAGGATTATAACAAAATCCTTTAACTTCGCCTTTTTTAGCAACGACAACAATATTTTTAATAGGACCATCGCCTTCTATTTTAATAGTTATTTTTGAATCCATTTTTTCCATCTCTGCCATTATGCAAGCAATAGTTAAAGTCCTACCAAGAGCCGCACAAGAGGTAGGCCATAAATTAAATATTTCTTTGGCGTGTTTTACAATATTTGTGGTATTACAAGCATAAATTCTAATTTTATCATTATAAGCAGTTGCGATATTTAATAAATCTTTCATCTAAATCACCGTATGAATTATATCATAATTATTATATTAGTCAAGATAATTGGCACTTTAATATTGACAGTGCTAATTAAAAGAATTATAATACGTATTGTTGAAAGGAAATGATTAAAATGAGTAGCGAAACAAAAGAATTTAAAACAGAAACTAAAAAATTATTAGATATGATGATTCATAGTATCTATACTCATAAAGAAATATTTTTAAGAGAATTGATTTCTAATGCGAGTGATGCTATTGATAAACGTAAATTTTTAAGTTTAACTGACCAGAGTATAATAAATCCTGATTATCAAATATTAGTTGAAGCTGATAAAACAAATAGAACTTTAACTATTAGTGATAATGGTATTGGTATGAATAAGGAAGAACTTGAAAATAATTTAGGTACTATTGCTAAAAGTGGTTCAAAAGAATTTTTAGAACAATTAGGTGATAAAGCTAACACATCTGATATTATTGGTCAATTTGGGGTTGGTTTTTATAGTGCCTTTATGGTAGCTAGCAAAGTAGAAGTTTTATCTCATAAAGTTAATACAAATGAGACTTATCTATTTTCTAGTGAAGGTCTTGACAGTTATACAATTTCATCTAGTGATGAACTTATTGATGGTACTAAAATTGTTTTATATTTAAGAGAAGATACAGAAGATGAAAAATATAGTGAATTCTTAGATGAGTATCAAATTAAAGATTTAATTAGAAAATATAGTGATTATATAAGATATCCTATTAAAACTTGGGTTACTAAATATGATAAGGTTGAAGAAGGAAAAGAGGATAAAGAAAGTACCCACCTTGAACTTGAAACAATCAATTCAATGATTCCTTTATGGAAAAAGAATCGTAAAGATGTAACTGATGAAGAATTAAATAACTTCTATAAACAAAAATTTGTTGATTATCAAGACCCTCTATCTGCAATCTTTGTTAGTGTTGAAGGATTAATAACATATAATGCATTATTATTTATACCACGTAAACCTATGTTTAATGTATATAATGATCGTGATGAAAGAGGCTTACAATTATATACTAAAGGTGTATTCATTTTAGATAAATGCAAGGATTTAATCCCTGATTATTTATATTTCGTTAAAGGCTTAGTTGATAGTGCCGATCTTCCTTTAAATATTAGTCGTGAATTATTACAAGAAGATAGACAAATTAAAAAGATTGCAAGTAATGTTGAAAAGAAAATATTACAAGAACTTGCTAAAATGTTAAAAAATGATCGTAATAAATATGAAGAATTCTTTAAAGATTATGGTAGAGCTTTAAAATATGGCTTATATGAAAATTATGGAGCTAGAAAAGAATCATTACAAGATTTAATAATATTACATTCTTTAAATGAAGATAAATTTATAACTTTAAAAGAATATAAAGAAAAAATGCCAGAAGGTCAAAAAAATATTTATTATGTAGCTTTAAAGACTAAAGAACAAGCTTTAAATTTACCACAAATGACTTTATTAAAAAATAAAGGTTATGATGTTTTATTATTAAATGATGATGTAGATGAATTTATGCTTCAAGTAATGCATGATTATGATAAAGTTGAATTTAAATCAATAACTCAAGGCGAACTTGACTTATTAGATGAAGAAGAAAATAAAAAATTAGATGAAGTAAAAGAAAATAATAAAGATTTATTAGAAGCTTTAAAAGAAACATTAAAAGATGATGTTAGCGATGTTATATTATCAAAACGCTTAGTAGATGGTGCTGTATGTTTATCTGCTAAAGGTGGTATTTCAATTGAAATGGAAAAAGTATTAGCTGCACAAGATGGTATGGCTAAAGCAGAAAAAATTCTTGAAATTAATCCAAATCATAAAATATTTACAAAATTACAAGAAATTTATCAAAATGATAAAGATAAATTAGCTGACTATGCTAAATTTTTACTTGATGATGCTTTAATTATTGAAGGATTACAACCTAAAGACCCAGTTAATTTTGCTAATAAAGCAATTGAATTATTATTGAAATAAGGAGGTACCTCCTTATTTTTTTAGGTAATTATATGAATTATAAAGAAATATTATTAAATGAATTTAAAAAATCTAATAATAAATATCAAATGTATTATGATCTTTTATTAAAAGCGAAAGATGAAGATATAATAAAAAGTTATAATAAATTTATTTTAAATATTGATGTTAATACAAAAGATATTATTTTAAAAATCAAAGAATTTATTAACAAAAGTGAAAATGATGAATTAAACTTTAATTATTTAGAAAAATTTGCCGGATATTGTGGTATAGGTGGAGAGGATTATGATTATGAAAGTTTTAATAATGATGATTTATTAATAGAATTTGCTGATATAGTAAACAATTTAGAAATATTAATATATCGTAATTTAGATAAAGAAGCCTATCCTTTAGCTTTAAAACTTTTAGATTTAAAAATAGTTTGTAGATATTATGATGATATAAATTATGATGAAGTTGATTGTGATTATAGAAATGTATTAGATTATGATGAAATTATTAATACAAATTTCTTTTCAAGATTAATAGCTATTAATTTATATTTAATAAATAAGTGTGCTAAAGAGAATTTAGCTAATTTTATAAAAGAATATAAAAGATATATAAAAAGTAAAGTATTAAATAATATATTAATTAAAGATAATAAAGAATTAATTAATATAATAAATAAAAGTATTTAATTGTTTTTCTTAATTATTAAAAATGTATTATAATTAACTTATAAATATATAAAAGTAATTTATGATAATATTCATTTTAATTTAGGTTTATATGAAAAAATTTACTATTAAATATCCCGGTTTAGAATATTCTAGAGTTTATCAAATAATTAAAGAGTCTTTTTGTAATATGATACCTTTTATTAGACTTGTTAGAGAAGAACCTATAACATTACAAAGAAAACATGGTTTATTAATAGGTAGTATGGTATTTAATAAAAATTATAATACTATGTTTGTAACCTTAACTGTTTATGTAATTAAAAATAAAAGAAATATTGAAGTTCAATTAATTATCAATTCTGATGCATATGTAGGATTAACTACTAAATTATTTGAAAAAAATCTTTTAGATGAAGCCATTAGAGCGTTAGATGAGAATATTGGTAATAATGATTTGTCAGATCTTATGTAAAAAACGTTGACAAAAAGAAAATAAAGTAATATTATACCTATCTTTGGGATCTTACCGTTTTTTCGGTTGTTAAGATATATCAAACTCGACATTCAAAATGTTGTCTACATCTTTTTT